>JAYZFP010000097.1:0-11204 GCA_036336715.1 Planctomycetota bacterium | reverse complement strand
AATCCTCTGGCGGAGGGCTTCACGCAGGCGTTCCGAAACCTGCTCCACGCAATGGGTGTCAAAAGCGGAAACCGAGTGACGGTCTTTGGTGAGCCAGAGATTTTTTTTCAGGCGGATTCCAAGTTGGTCACTCCACAGGTCGAACTTGGTGACGACCACCACCAGGTTTCTGGGGGTCTCTCCGTGCTGCGAATACTCATTGGCCCTGCTGATGGTCTCCCTCAGACACTCCAGCTGCTTTTCACCTTGTTCGGTGGGGAGGGTTTTCCGGGGATGCTGAAAACGGGGATGCTGAAAAGCGGACTCCTGGGTCAGGTCAAGGCAAAACATGATCACGTTGGACAAACCGAGATGCCGTGTGACCGGATTGACGAGGCTGTCCCGACCGGGTTCATACGATTCTCCCGCATTGTCATAAAACGCCATCAGCCGGGTCACCTGATCGCGGGAGCCCCGGTTGGGATGACGGTGGGTCGGTTTGAGGAGAAACAGGAAGGGCTGGGGAAAGCTGACGAGTTGCTGGTCGAATTGCACCAGCCTGTAGAGTTCACCGAATTCCTGGGTCTTTTCGATGGAGACCAGTTCGTCCTGTTCCGGGGCGCCAAAAAGCGCCTGTTCGTTTTCGAACAGGAGTTCTGAAGATCCCGACTGGACCTTCCTGAATTCAAGACAGGCACGGGATTCCAGTGTCTGCCGCAGGTTATGGATCATTGCCGTCTGGAAATAGGTTTTGCCGCTGGAAGGGGTTCCTGCAACAGAAACGAAAAACGGACGGTACTGAAGCGCTTCACGGGGAATCGGCAGGTGGCAATTGAAGCAGGCCAGGTCGGAAGTCGTTTCTCCACTCCCGTCGATGGCCCTTCCGTCGGGGCTGAACCGGGCAGGCAGGAATCGCTCCCGGTCCTCACCCAACCTTTCATCCTGGCAAAGGGCCGGTGAGGTGGAGATCCACTTGAGTTTTTCAGGTCGGTTCATCCGCCAACAGTAAAAACAGGTGACTGGCGACCGGAGTTTGACCTCGATGGCTGTTTTCTTCAAAATTCTTCTTTCTGGAGATTCAGCTGCCCGGTACTTGTTAACCCTGATTCTAACTCCGAATCCGCTTTTTGAGGCCAGGAGGTATTCTTCAGGCCGATCAGCTGGATCTCGGATTGAATTTGCGTACCGGCTCAAGCAAACTGGATAGGGAACCAAATGATTCTCACAACTGTTGACTCCGCAAATTTCCCATGAACCGAATTCAGTTTTCCTGCCTGTCCTCGATGGCACTCGCTCTGCTGGTAACCAATAGCCCACTTGCAGGGGAAATCAACTCCCGGGAGGCGGCATTTCAGATCCAGGGTGAATATCACGGCAGAATCGTCTTGCCCGGTTTCCCGCGAGAGTCAGGGCTGCAAGTTGTCGCCACCAGTGAAACGACATTTGATGCCTACCTGCTCGGTGGAGGTCTGCCCGGTGCAGGTTGGGATCGGCAGAACCGGGTCCTGTACCAGGGCAGCGGTTCCAGCCATGTGACCTTTACCAATCCGGAGTCGCCACTGAGTTTCCGTTACCTGGAAGCCTATCCCGGGTGTCTTTTTGTATTCAGGAACGGCTACCGTATCGGTACCTTCAGGAAGCTGACACGCGTCAGTCCTACCATGCATTTGCCGGCCCCTGAAAGGGCCATCATCCTGTTCAATGGCAAGGACGAACCACGGCTGAAAAATGTCCGGGTCAATTCAAACGGCACCCTTGGGATTGGAGCCGAGACCATTGACCAGGTGCAAAACATGAGGTTGCATGTGGAATTCAAAACCCCTTTTGAACCTCATGAGTCGGGACAGGGCAGGGGAAACAGTGGAATCTACATTCAGCGCCGCTACGAGGTGCAGATCCTTGACTCATTTGGGCTGGAACTGGAGCCCAATCGCTGTGGCGGACTCTACAAGCAGAAAAGTGCGGACATCAACATGGCCTTGCCACCGGAAACCTGGCAGACCTATGACATTTATTTTTACGCTGCAAAATTTGACGAATCGGGTAAGCGAACCAACCGGGCCAGGATTACGGTTGTGCAGAACGGGGTCCGGATCCACGACGACTACGAACTTTTGAACAAGACCGGAGCTGGACGTCCGGAGTCACCTTCACCGGGCCCGATCTGGTTCCAGGACCACAGAAACAAGGTCCAGTTTCGAAACCTGTGGATGGTCTCTCTTGCTGACGGGGAAGTGCTGGCATCGGACCGGAATCCGGCTTACGGGATTCTGCCTCCGGAAGAAAAGGCCCCTGCTGTAAAACCGGCGAATGGCTGTGAGCTGACGAGGCCAAAATTGCCCTTTGCACCCGGCAGGTTTTTGTTCCGCCGTTGAAATGCCTCCAGCGTTGATGGGATTCCGGGTTGCCTCTGCCTGCTGTTGAATCCTGCCGGGTTCACTGAACCCGAAAAGGTGCAACCGTTTTTCCGGTTCCTGTTTTTTTCAACCGTTTGGGGGAACCGTGTCGCTGGAGCACTCCCGCTTCTACCATCCGCCGGGGGGCAGTGCCTGACAGTTGGTGGATGGGTTTCGAGGATGGTTTTTCAGCGAACCTGGAATGTCATTTGATGAACCTCTGTCTCGTTGACTTTTTTATCCTGGTCAAGGTTCACGTCGAAGGCTTTACCTATCCGGTTCCCGCACAGGTCCTCGAGTTCTGAACCGATGCGCAGGACGTAGGTTCCGGTTTTCCAGGCTGTTTCCGGGTAGAGAAAGGCTTGTTGCTGGTCACGACCGAATTCCGTTTTCCGAATCCGGATCCTTCTTTTTCCCAGGTAGATTTCGAGTACGCGGCTGGCAAGAGCAGCATCCAGTGGTTTGTCGAACAGGATCTCAAGCGGAGACAGGTGATCGGCCCGGGGAGAATTCAGTTTCCATTTTCGGTGGTCCGGCGTCTGGAAATCGTTGGCCAACGCCGTAAAGGTCTTGGTGTAGTTTGCTTTGAGGGGCTCCCCTTGGTCATCGGGCCATTGGCCGGAAATCCTGAACTGGTAACGGTGTCCGGGAAGGAAGATGGGACCCATTTCCTCTCTTGGTTTCAGCCCGCGTTTGATGCGGCCCGGGTCAAGAAGCAGGGTCAGCCTTTGCCGGTCGGGACTCCAGAGTTCCTGTTCCAGTTCGAGGAAGGGAAGTTCCACGATTTTCCCGCTGGTCAGATCCTTGAGGCTCAAATGCTGGTAGATATTACCCTGGCGCATGGGGGCTGAAAAACGGACATAGAATTTCAGCAGGTTGGCCGGTAACTGGTCAGCTGTTGGCCAGACCTGAAGCACATGCGTTGCTGGAGAGGAAGAGCTTTTGATATTCATCAGCAAACGGTTGCTGCGGCCCTCCCCGTTTTTGATTCGGATTACCAGCTTCGTTCCCGGTCCAAACGGGAATCGGGGCGTAAACCTCAGTGTGCGGCTTTCCCGGTCAAAATCGGTCTTGCCGAGGATGGGGACTTGAGCATTGGAAGCCAGGGACACCACGACCTTTGTTTGCGGGGATTTTCCTGATTTCAGCCCGGCGATTTCTGCCTCTGAAAGGTTTTTCACCGACAGGGTCTTTCCGTCCCAGTGGAGGGTTTTGCTCCGGGCTTGCTGTGCCTGGGCAGTGGTGCAGGTCAGCAGAAAAATAACCAGCAGGTTGAAACTGTATCTGGCCGGTTTGGATGGAGAATGGAGGAGCGGTCGCATGGTTCAGGGCAATCCGTTCAGTCGTCGAATTCCCCATTCGGAAGCGAGGCAGACAATGGCAATCCAGAAAAAAAACAGGTGGTGCCAAAGGGGGAAAATGGCCGTCTCGGTTTTCGGTAATTTCCGGTTGGGCAGCTGTTTGACGAAAGTATCCAGCTTTTCCGGATCCACCAGTTCGCCTCCTGTTTGTTCCGCCAGTTGCGTCAGCCATTCGCGGTTGGCCGTCAATCGCTGGAGCTCACCGCCTGCCGGTGCATGAACCCAGCCAGCTTTGCGACTTTCAATCAGCGTGCCATCCGGCGCCTTGGCCACCACGGTAGCCAGGTAATTTCCTTCGCCCCCTTTGAGCGTGGGAAAGTCGGCATGGTAGAGACCGGATTCCTTTTCACTCTGCTGGGCCGGGACCCGGGAGACGGTGCCGTCCGGTTTGGTTACCGTGATTTCAATTTCGGCATTGTCGAGCGGGAGGTACTCTTCGTCCCGAACCGTGATCGACATACGGTAGTCCGATTGGATTTCTCCCGAGGGAGCGACGTCGACATCCACCCGCCCGGGAACATCGCCCACCAGCCAGCGAACGGTTTGTCGCCAGGCCGCTGCGAGGTCATTCTTCTGGCCCTCAGTGCGGTCCATTCCCCATCGCCACATGTCACCCACCAGCAACGCTCCGGAGCGGCCCTTGCCGTAATTCTGGGTCACCAGGGCTGTAAAGTTGTTGCTGGACGGATCCTGGACAAATGCGAGTTCATCGGCACCCGGTTTGATACCGTTTACCTTGTTGATGCTGGCAAAATTGGGCATCGAATCGAGGCGTTTGATTTCGTCATCCTCGTTTCCACGCAGGCGGATCCATGGTTGCAATTGCCCCATTCGGGAAAGGCGATAGCGGTAAATCCGGTTAGAAGGGGGCTCGATTCCGGGGCCCGCTTTTTCCGGCGATCGGTTGACGTAGACCGGCAGCAGATCGGCAACAGGGGTGCGCGAGTACTGGCCTTCGGTAAAACATTCCTGCCCGCCCAGCATCAGGAAGCCGCCACCCCGTTGACTGACGAATCTCTGCAGCAGGGACATTTGTTCGGCCGTGAAGTAGCTCGCCTCCACGTCATCGCAGATGATGGCATCATAGCGGAACAGGTCGGCGGCTGTCCTGGGAAAGCCACCCCTTAATTCGTTCTCGTCTTCGGTTCCCAGGCGAAGCAAAACAGGCTCAAAATATTGTTCGGTTTCGTCTTCGTCCGTTTCAAAACCCTTGAAGAAATCACTTGTTTGGGATTCTCCCTTGCGGCGAAAGTCAAACTTGGGTTTCTTTTTCGCGATCCGTATCAAACCAACCAGATTGACCTCCCGGTCCTCGGACAGGGCACGGTTCAGGAATTTGAATTCCCAGTTGGGCCGCCCGGATACATAAAGAACCCGGTAGGGGCCGCCTCCCCGGTCAACAACCACCGAGCGGGAGTTGTTTTTCAAGGTGCCTTCACTGATTGGCAGGTCCTTGCTGATTCGGTCCAGGTCGTCTTCATAGGATGCTGCAACCGTGTAGAAGCGAATGCCCTCCCGGTCAGGTTTGACCTTGAATGTGATCCTCTGTTCGTTTTGGAAAGAGACTTTTTGCCGATCCACGACGCCGCCTTCTTCATCAAGCAACTCGACAAGGACGGTCCGGGGTTCGCTGCTGGAGCTTTTGAGATTGGCGGAAACCCGCACGGGGGCTGCCTCGAAATTGGACTGGGTGACGTTTACCTTTTCCACCCGCAGATCATTGAGTTGCTCCTGGTCACCAAACAGGACCGGGAAGACCGGTGGCAGCGCGGTTGGGTCGAATCCCTGCAATTGTGTGTCGGTTGCGTTTCCATCGGTAAAAAAAAGGACTCCGGCGACCGGCCTGTTTTGCATGCGTCGGTTGACCGTCTCCAGTGCGGTTTGCAATCTGGATTCCATTTCGTCAAAAGGGGGTGCCGCAAAACTATCCACACTTTCGAGGCGGGTCCCGATCCAGTACCTGCGGGTGTCGAAATCCTGGGTCAGGCGAACCTGCCAGGGAAGGTCCTTGTCAAGCAGGCGGATCATCTCATCGCCCCGGGTGATTTTCTGATCCGGGTTACGGATATTGAGACTTTCGGACCTGTCTGCCAGCAGGACGAACACGTTCTCGCCGGGTGTTGGGCGTGTACCCCGAATCAATGGTTCCAGCAGGCAAAACGCCAGAATGGAAAAGCCGGTCAGTTTCAGTCCGATGCAGAGTCCTCGTGTGAAACTGCTCAAATGGCTGGTTTTCAGGTAAAGGGAAACCAGGAGAATCGCAAACAGGACCCCGGCCAGCAGGATGGGAACCAGGAACTGGGGTTGGCCAAGGATGTAGGACTTGTCCGTCACGATGGTTGAATCTGAACACGGGGCATATCACCAGCATGTCATTATAGGGAATGAGCATTGTTTATGCACCAACGGCGCCACTCGAGGTGAGTGGGCGCCCCGGTTCAGGGGATTCCGCCGGCCAGTTACCGGGAAAGACGCCCTCAGCGAGGAGTTGCGGGGCGGGATAAAGCCAGGACGCCGGAGTTTTCCGGCTGTTGGCAGTTGCCTGTCAGTCCGAGTATTTTTCGCAGACTTCCATGATTTCGGAGATGCATGCGAAAAAGGCGTCAACACAGGCTGGGTCGAAATGCTCCCCCCGTTCCCTGAGGATGATTTCCAGGCAATCCTCCTGTGAAAAAGCAGCCTTGTAAGGTCGGCTGCTGCTCAAAGCGTCGTACATATCCGCCACCGCGACGATGCGACCCTCCAGTGGAATTTCCTCCCCTTTCAGACCGAGTGGATAGCCCTGCCCGTTGAATTTTTCGTGGTGTGTCTGCGCGATTGTGGATGCAAGCTTCAGCAAGGGGGAATCAGCGCCATCCAGAATTCCGGCACCCATCTCGGTATGCTTCCGGTAAAGCATCTGTTCGTTCATGGTCAACGGGTCAATGATGGTCTTGCCGATCGAACAATGTCCCTGCATGATTTCGAATTCTCCCCGAGTGAGCCGCTTGGGGTTCAGCAGGATGGCATCGGGAATTCCAATCTTGCCGACATCATGCAACTGGGCGGCAAGTTCCAGGTTGTGAGCCTGTTCCTCGGTGTAACCGATTTCCCTGGCAATGATCCGGGATACCTTTCCCACTCGAATAACGTGCTGACCGGTTTCGTTGTCCCGGAATTCCGCCGCACGTGCCAGGCAACGGATGATCTGCTCTCGGGACTCCTGCAATTCCCGGGTCCTGTGCTCTACCTGCTTCTCAAGGATTTCAGCGTAATTTTCCAGCTGGTCCTGTGTCGATTTGATCATCAACGTATTGCGGACACGCGGAAAGAGTTCGTTCGTGTCCACTGGCTTATTGAGAAAGTCGGTCGCTCCCAGGTCCAACGCTTCGCGCTTGACCTTGCCATCGTCCGAGCCACTCAGAACCACGACGCCAATCCGCTCCATGATCGGGTCTCCCTGGCGTATGCGGAGAATGTCCAGACCGCTCATGCCCGGCATCATGATGTCCAGTAACATCACATCCGGCTTTTCCTCGTGGCATCGATCAACAACTTTGCCAGGATCGGTTTCCAGGACAAAGTTCTGATAACCGGCGGTCTGGAGGTACCGGCGGACAATCTTGAGGTTGAAAGCCTCGTCATCAACGATCATGATTTTGGCTGATTGGACCAATTCCTCCTGGGAGGACTTGTCCAGGCCAAGCGTGACCGGCAGAACCGATTTGGAAGCTTCGCCCGACTGCCGAGGCGGATTGTTGACCGATGTTTTGGGATTTCCGACTACCAGACTCATTTTTCCGTACCCCTAGTTTGCTCGGTCAAGCCTAGGTCATGCATTCTTCCGGGGTAGCCAGTGCGGGACGGGGTTTCGCTAACCCGCCAACTTGAATTGCGCCCGGAACCGACTAACCGTCATAATCGTTACAAACGTCACCACTGGGGTGGTTGGGGATTTCGATACTCCGGAAAAACGCCATGGCCTGACCCAGTTCGATCGTTGCCTGCCGGACGTTGCGTGCCTTGGCCGATTTTTCGAGGGCCTCTGCAAGGGGGGTGAACGGTTGCAGCCCCAGGGTCCCTGCCGTTCCTTTAAGCCAGTGTGCGTCCTTTTCCAGTGCGCTGAAATCCGCTGCCAACAGGCGGGATTGCATTTTGGCAAGTCTCCTGCCGAGGTGTGGCAGGAAATCGATGAAAATGCCAAGTATTTCTTCATCCCCGAGGGGGAGTGAGCATTGGATGGCCGGGGCAGATTGACTGCGGCTTCCGGGGGCCGGCAGGTCGGAGGCGTTCCCGGGGAGGCTTGGCGTCTGCTGCAGCTGCGGGCCTGATGGAAGGTGACCAGGGGGTAAAGCGGCGGCCGCGCCTGGACTCCCTTTTGGTTCAGGATGGGATTTTGTCCTTGGGTTCGGCATGATGGGGCGAGGGCGAACAACTGGATGGGGCTCAAGCGGAATTTTGGATTCCGCAGCTGTTTTGAAAATCGTGTCAGGCTGTTTCAGCGGGTTCGGGAAAAAGGCTTATCCGCCATCGCGTAATCGAGGCGATTGTTATCGCCTGTCGACCGATGCGATGATCGCGTGGCAATCTGCTGCAGGGGTCAGGTGACGATTCAAAATTAGTCCGATCGAGTCAGAAAGAATTCCGGCGAATCCTGGACTGCAAAAGAAATGCATGAAACCCGGGAAATGCGGGCAGGATTATCCATGTGGGAGCGGTTGTTGGAAACATCCGGACGGATTCAGGTGAACGAACGAACAGCCCCGGAGAGAGGTTGCAGGCAATTCTGCTGAAAAGGCAATCGCTACAATCGGAATGACTGGAATGCAGGACAGGTGTAGGGGTGCGCGGAGGTTGATTCCCGTTGGCGCCAATTCGCACTTACTTGATTTCGTCGAAAACTTCGTGAAAGGCTGCAAAGCGTTGCGCCTCGAAGTCTCGAATTTGCCAGGAATCAAGTCGTGATTGTACGTACATCGACCGGGTCGGAATTGATTGAGCCCTCTGTCAACAAGAAACAGCGTATCGGCGACCTGGCTCGCCAGATGGGGCTGGCCCGGGAGAATGACTCGTGGGTCAAAATCATCAATGAGGTTTCGGTTCATTTTTCGGTCTGGCACGGTTGGTCTCTCGACCGGTTAACTGCTCTGCCGCTTGAGGAAATTACCTCGCTTTTGGAATTGGAATTGGAACGGGGCGATGATTTCCAGGTTGGGAAATCTTTTCGCCACTCCGAGGATTTTTCGTTCATCAGCTGGAGGGGGCAGAAGTATCACCTCAACAGGTCCCAGGCCCGCGTCTTTGAACTTCTGTATACCGAGGCAATGCAGGGAACCAATGGACTGCACCAGTCGACACTGGGCAAGATGCTGCATTCTTCCAACAGCCAGTTCCGCCTGCTGCACGTCTTTCGGATGGCCACCGGAGAGATGCACCCAATTTGGGGAACGCTGATCATTACCCTCGAACCGGGTGTTTACGGTATCGACCTGAATGAACGGGAGTGAGAGCCGGGAATTCGAGAAAAGATCGATATCCCACAGGGCCCCTGCAGCCGCTCATTTTTCGTTGGCCGATTGACCGGTCTCGGTAACAGTTCGAAGATTTGGGCAGGGGATGTCGTTGCGGATCAAACGCTTGCGAGTTTCTTGAGAATCTCGACTCCCTGGTCAAGGTGGTTGTCACTGGCCGCGTAGGAAATGCGAAAGTGAGAATCCCGGTGACTGAAGATCTTTCCCGGAATGATCAACAGGTTCTGTTCGATCGCCGCACGGACAAAGTCCTCACCGGTGCCCCTCGGCAGACGGGGGAATACATAAAACGCACCATTGGGCTTGGAGATTTCGTAATGGCTCGAAAGACTGTCGACGACGAAATCCCGTTTTTTTCGGTAGGCATCCACGAGGTGGGAGATGTCGGTTTCCATTGCCGTTGCCCCGGCAATTTGGACTGGATGCGGTGCGCAGACAAATGTGTACTGCTGGACTTTCAGCATGGCTTCCATAATTGCCTGGGGCCCATGAACGTACCCAAGCCGCAGACCGGTCATGGCATAGCTCTTTGAGAAACCGTCAATGACCACCGTTTCCGGGTTAAACTCGGCTGGCGAGACAAATTCTTCGTCATAGGAAAAGATCCTGTAGATCTCGTCAGAAACCAACACCAGATCATGTCGCTTCGCCAGTTCCGCAAGTTGTCGGATTTCTTCACGGTTATACTGGATCCCGGTAGGATTGGCTGGACTGTTGACAATCAGCATCTTGGTTTTTGGGGAAATTGCCGCCTCAATTTTCGCGATGTCAGGTCTGAAGTCCGGGTAGGAATCGACTGCCACCGGTACTCCGCCCACCAGTTTGATCAATGATTCGTACATCACGAAAAATGGATCCATGAACAGCACCTCTTCACCCGGGTTGACCATCGCCAGCATGGCCAGCACCAAACCCCCGCTCGTACCGCTGCAAACAAAAACGTTGCGGTCCGCGTGGCCGTATTGATCGTCCACGGACGCTTGCAGTTTGTCCCTCAGTTGGGGCATGCCCTGCGTCAGCGCATAACCGTTCTTTCCTTGCTGGATCGCCTCAACCAGGGAATCCTTGACAGGCTGGGGTACATCGAAATCGGGCTGTCCTATCGAAAGATTGATCGGGTTTTCCAGTTTGCTGGCCAGCGAAAAGACTTTTCGAATGCCACTGCTGTCAAAGGTCCTGGTTCGATCTGCGATCCATCTGGATTCTTCACCGTCTGTTGTCATGTTTACTCAATGGGAAAAGTGGCGGGCATGAAATTTTTTCGGGTACCTGGAAAATCGGCCAGATTTCTGAAATTGGCGTAATTCGATTTTGCATCCTTGTTGAATTGTAAAACTCGATTTAGAATTCTCCGATACGGTGTTCTGAATTGCTCAAGGCTATTTTCAATCTACCTCAATGAGTGAGATTTTTCACGAATGCGGTGTCGCTGCTGTCTACCAGCTGTCAGAAGGCGACCGCACATCAGGCGATCACGTTGAACGGGTGAATTCATCGGAAAACGGAATTCCCGGTCCCGAGGTGATGCAAACCAGTTCGATTGCGCCATCGGATGACCCAATGACCGTGTCCCGACTGATTCCCCGGATGCTGCTCGATATCCAGAATCGCGGACAGCTGGCCGCTGGGATGACATCCTACCGGCCTGGCCAGAAAGAACTGCTGAAGACTCATAAGGAAATCGGGACCGTTGGTGAGGTTTTCCGACTTTCTCATCCGGGAAAGAGCGAAAGCCTCATGCAGGATCTTGAGGGGATCGCGGCCATCGGGCACGTTCGTTACGCGACTTGCGGTAAGGACGAGCGGAGTTATGCCCAGCCATTCGAAAGGGAGCATCTGCAAAAGCACAAGTGGTTTGCTTTTGGTTTCAATGGTCAACTGGCTAATTACAAACAGCTCAAGAAAGAGCTGCTGGACGGTGGTGGTGATTATCATTTGTCCCGCGAAGCCGACACGGA
>JAYZFP010000096.1:0-48761 GCA_036336715.1 Planctomycetota bacterium | reverse complement strand
GTCGACCAGCTCATTGATCAGGAACACGTTGCGGGGATTTTCGAACAGGTTGATCGAGGGAAGTCCAGCGAAAGCCGCTTCATAGGTAATGGTCCCGCCAGCCAGCACCGCCAGGCAGCAGGTCCGCAGGACACGCCACATCGAGTCACTTGTCTTGGCGAGGATGATCTCATGCTGCGTGGTCTGCCTGACACATTCGACGAGGGATTCATACGAATGTGCGTACCCCTCTCCCAACAGCGTCCAGATCAGGAGAGGACGCTGGACGATCGAGAGCGCACGGAGCATTTGCAGCGTCTTGTTGCCGGCGTCAGCCCCCCCCATGGAGACTGCGATTGCCAATCGGTCCTGGCTGAGATTTTCCTCAAATTCCGCATCACTGATTCGAACACAGTTATCCCGAACCACTGCGTAATCCAGGGAACAGCGGAGCTCCGGGGACGAACCTTCCTCAAACTTCCAGTCGTCACCCTGGTAGCGGGTGCGGTGAAAAACGAGATCCATCCGTGACAACTGGTCGAACACGGGAGACAGGCTGACCAGCATCGTGTCCCGGGCGCGGGCCAGGCGGATCATCTCATCGCCAGCCGTCAGCGCATCCAGCACGATGACATCCGGCTTGAATTCGTCAAGGGCTCGGGCAAAAACCGATTCGTCGGGCTCGATCCGGTACCGTAATC
This sequence comes from Planctomycetota bacterium, assembly GCA_036336715.1. Classification (GTDB taxonomy): domain Bacteria; phylum Planctomycetota; class Planctomycetia; order Pirellulales; family Pirellulaceae; genus JABAAE01. Next base: position 48,081 of record JAYZFP010000096.1, on the reverse strand, counting down.
CCCAGCCTTTCAAGAGCGACTCAACATAGCTGTCCCCGATGACCAGCATCTGCACCGCTGCCAGGCGCGACATTTCACGTGCTACCGAACGACTGCGCATCACATGCCCCAATCCGTCGCGGGTGGAACCGCGACAGACGAAGAGGATCCTTCGAAGTGGCATGGAAACGGTCATGGACTAGGCGGTCCTGGCCTGCGAAATCTGGAGTCCGGGTTCCTGCAGGGCCGACCGGGAAAAAGCCTCCAGTTGCCGGATCTCGCGGGTAGCGACCTGGCCGATCACCAGGTCCGCCTGCTGTGGCGTAAAATCGGCCTCGGGGCGGAGTGCCACCACATCCGTTTCGCTGATGACTTCGCCCTCGGCAATATCCCGGTTGGCATACAGCCCGCGGCGTGCCCGCAGCTTGACGCCGGATTCGGTTTCTCCCACTTTGACCAGCGGCGGCTGGCAGGCTCTTTCGACCGAACGGATGTCGGCGATGTACTGTTTCATCATCTCCGGTTCCATGGCGTAGGCATGGTCAAAACCTTCCGACGAACGATCCAGCGTGTAATGTTTCTCGATCCACTCCACACCCATCGAGACCGCCACCGAAGCAGCCAGGCTGTTCTCGGTGTGATCGGAAAGGCCAACAGGGAATCCGAACGCTGTTTTGAGCGTTTCCAGGAATCTCAGGTTCATCTGTTCCGTTGGGCAGGGATAAACGGAAACACAATGCATCAGAACAAAATCCTCAAAGCCGCAGAACGTCAGGTCCCGGACGGCGGATTCGACTTCGCTCAAGGTCGCCATCCCCGTGGAGACAATCAGTTTTTTTCCTAGCTGGGCTGCCTGCCGAAGCAGGATCGAATTGTTCAGGTCACAGGAGGCAATCTTGATGTAGGGAGGGTCGAATTCGTTCAGCAGGTCGAGCCCCTGCTGACAGAATACCGAGGCGCTCAGGGGCAACCCCTGGCTGGAACTGTACCGGGCCAGGTCCCGGTAATCATCGTCCTGCAACATCCCGGCCCGCCGAATGGCGATGACTTCGTTGTCCCGGTAGACGCCATCCTGGAAGATTTTTGAAACGTAAAGTCCTTCCGGGTAGATAATCTGAAACTTGACCGAATCTGCACCGCATTCGCGGGCGACATCAATCAGCTTTTTGGCGGTTTCAGGCGAGGCGTTATGGTTGGTGCCGGCCTCGGCAATGACATGAACGGGAGACATGATGATTCCTGTAGACAGTATTTAAGGGTTAAGCGGCTTCAACAATGGAACGGGTGGCTTCTTTTTCACAGGGTGCAATCGACTTGGCAAACTGCTTGACTTCCGCCGCAAAATTTCGAAAGGTCACTTCCATATTCTGGTAAATCGCATCCCAGTGCCCCTGGACACCACGACGCATTCGGGAAAGATCGTCCATCCGGTCCAGGCGGTCAGCAACCGCCCGGGTAACATCTGGTTCCTTCAGCATGTTGATATTCCAGTCGTCAAAGCCCACCGTCTCGACCAGGCTGATCGCTCTCTGGTCGTAACTGATCTTGATCGTGGGTCGCCCGAAGGAAAGACAGGGCAGGAAAGAATGCAGCCGGTAGCTGATATTCAGCGCACATTCATCGAGCAGGTTCAGGTACTCATACACATCCCCGGTATAAACATGATCGATTCCGGCAAAGGATGCTGCAAAGGCAATGTCCCGATGATCGTGACACAATAACTTGATTCGCTCATGGCCCCGTTCACGCAGCAGGTGAACCATGGACCAAACATCATCGACGACCTGTGCCTGCCGGGTGACCGGGATGCTCATCAGCTGGGGGTTCCGGATGGAGATCAGCACATCCCGGTCTGCCGGAGCAGGAAGCTGCGGGAAACGACCGCGCACTTCCTCCAGGAAAATGGTCGGACACCCTCCGACCTCACAATTCTTACAGCCGATCTGCCGCATGTATTCGGCGGTCGCGTGGTCACGCGCCAGTGAAAAACTGGCCTTGGCATCCAGTCCCTGGATAACCCGATCGGAAATGGCGTCTGTCCGATCGACCAGCTGATTGTGTCTTCCGTAAACCTTTCCACGCGACAGGCTGAACAGCATCAGGGGTGCTTCCAGGCATTTCAGGGCGTCAAGGTCGACATCCAGCTCGCCATTTTCAAACAGGTTGCCACCGCCGATGATGACCCCATGCCCGTACTGGTTGATCTCGTAAATGGTCTTGGCGGTCAGTCCCGCCTTGGCCATCCCTTCGTACTTGGCCGTTGCGGGGAGCGTGATCAGGTTGATCGACTCACCAAAGGCCTTGTAAAGAAAATGACGGGTGCCCTGGAAAATCGCGTCGTTACCGACATTGAATCCCTTGGGCCGTATGCAAAACAGGTTGATCATGGGTTCGCCTTTATGCTGCCTCTCGCGAGGGTTGAAGGAGCTGAATTGCGGATCGGTAGGACAGATCGCCCTCCTCTGACTCGGCAATTCGGCAGAACAGTTGCCAGTCTTCAGGTGTGTCCACCGTCAGTCGAACATGACTCAGGTCCCCTTCGGAATGGAGAATGTTGTATTTTCGGTATTCCAGCCTGTTGGGCTGCTGGTAGTAGATGCGGGTCACGTGCTCCCGGTCGGCAGCTGTGGCCATCTTCCTGCATGCGACCTCAAAGGAGGACCGCCGTATCAACTCGGCGCTGACCCCGTAGGGATAGGAACGGGGACTGAGGTTGGTAACCAGGTCATAAAGGCCCGTTTTCGCCTGGATGCAGGCCTGATCCAGCAGTTTCGGCTCAACAAAGGGACTGTCGGCATTCACCCGCGCAAACCAGTCCAGTTCATATTCCCGGGCACAATCCCGGATTCGGCCCGCGACATCCTGGGCCGATCCCCGGAAACAGGGCAAATTGTTCGAAAGACAAAAATCAAGAATCGGATCGTCGACTTTCCGGTCAGAAGTCGCCACGATCAGGCCCCGGTCAAAACCGCTGACCCGGCGAGCCCGTTCCACCACCCACTGCAGAAGTGGACGATCCCGCACTTTGCGGAGCACCTTGCCCGGAAGCCGGGTCGAGTCGAGACGGCAGACGACAATCCCCGCAGCATTCAATGCGTCGCCGGGCCGTCCGCCGACGGCTTGGCCGGCAGACTTGGGACCCCTTGTGGGCGGATCGTAAATTTTGAAACGGGACATAGCGATTGCCGTCTTCCATGACATAGACAATCAAAAATTGTATCCCTGTAATTTCAATACTAAAACAGCAATCCAAGGTCCAAATCCCGGGCCGGGGCTCGATTTGGCCCCATTATGGACGGCTGCGGCCTTTTTCGATGATTTCCCGGCACTTTTTTTCCATTCTCGCTACGATCTCAGGGTGCCGACTGCTGACGTCAGTTGTTTCGCCAATATCGCTGGTCAGGTGAAAAAGGCGATAAGGCCGTGCAAACGGTTTCCCGCGGGGGAGCTCCCGTCCGCCGGAACCATTGCCCAGAACCAGCTTCCAGTCTCCCTCCCGGATCGCGAATATGCCTGCAGCCGAATGATGAATTACCGGTGCCCGGGGACTGGACCATTCCCCTCCCCGCATCAAAGGCAGGAGACTGAAGCTGTCGGGTGCAGATTCCCGCTTGAGCGGGGTTCCGGTCACCTCGGCCAGTGTGGCGAAAACATCTGTCAAACAGATGGGATGCTCACATCGGGATCCGGCCTCGATCCTGCCCGGCCAGGCCGCAAAAAACGGCACGTGGTGTCCTGCTTCCCAGATATCCGCCTTGGTACCCCGGAACTGGCCATTGGCCGTATGGTTCTTTGCCTGGTAAGCCTGGATCGTCTTGTCTTCCACGTGATCCGGTTCGCTTTCATCTTTCAAACGCCGCATGAAGGATCCGTTGTCACTTGTGTACAGGAACAGTGTCCGATTGAGGATTCCATTTCTCTTGAGCGCCTGAGCGATTTTCCCGACAGTATCATCGACCTGGTGGACGAAATCCCCATACTCCCCGAGGGACGTTTTTCCCCGGAAACGTGGATGGGCCAAAACAGGTTTATGGGGTGCCGTTAGCGGAAGGTAAAGGAAAAAGGGTTTCTCACCCTTCGCGCTGCGGTCGATAAATTGACCGGCCGTTTTCGCCAACTGGTCGAGGCAATCCTCCATCACCCGGGAACGGGACCGGGGCCCGCGCCTGAGGTAGGCGGGGAACTTTTGAGCTGCCTGCTCAACCGTTTCCGGATCGGTCACCCGCCCATCTTCGATGTAGACATAGGGGGGAAAGTCAAGCGAGGCCGGAATGATGAAGGAATAATCGAACCCTCGCTGATTGGGGCCGTTCCGAACGGGCTGCCTGAAATCAATCGTTTCGGGCCCCCCGGAAAAGTCCAGACCCAGGTGCCACTTACCCACAACACCGGTCCGGTAGCCTGCAGCCGAAAGCAGGCCGGCGATCGTCTCACGACCAGGTGCAATCAATGGCTTCCCGTAACCGTTGAGGACTCCCCGCTTGAGGGATGTCCGCCAGCAATAGCGGCCGGTCAAGAGCGCGTAGCGGGTGGGCGTGCAGACACTCGATGGCGTATGGGCATCGGTGAAGGTCATCCCTTGCCTTGCCAGCTGATTCAAGTGGGGAGTGGGGATCCTGGACTCGGGGTTCAGGGCCTGAACATCTCCATACCCCATGTCATCGGCCATGACGAGGACAATATGGGGCGGCTCGTTCATGCCGCCAGCCGCCGAAACCGACCCTATCGAAAAAAGAATCGCCGGGACCCAAAAACAAACCGGAAAGTTGCCAGCGGAAACCATGTCAAACACTCTCTCAGGAACAAAGAGACCCTGCCGGGGGAAACTTTCAGAATAGCACAGCAACCATCGGTTGTCCGGTAAACCAGGTCCTGCTGCCCCATCAGCCGCGGGGAAACCCGTTGTATCCACGAGTCATCAGGAGTGAGTCATGGACCGGTGAGGGCCAACTTCGGTGGAAGCTCCCATCATTCGGATTTGGTCGGTGGCTCGAAATCAAATTCCTTGAATTTCATTGCACGGCGGAATGGAACAATCCGGAGAACCACGCCGCCATTCTGAAAAATCCGCACGGTACCATCCGATTCGCTGACAACAACCGAGATCGCCTTGGTGTTTTTGCTGATGGCCGCCCCAGCCCAATGCCGCGACCCGAGTCCGGTGGTCATGGTAATCTGAACCGGTGCGGTATCGATGACACGACAGGTTGCCTCGACCGTTCCATCTTGGGAAATCACGAAAGCCCCGTCGAGTTGGGCGATTTCCTTGACGGCCTCCCGGTTGCGGGCGTTCATCAGGGATCTTTCCTTGCGGGAGTAGCCTTTGGTCAGGTCAAAACCTGCAGCGTGACTCTCCTCGAGGACTTTTCGATGATCCCCCACGACAAACATCGTACCCACCGGCTTGCCTTCGCGGCCCTCACGGCCAATATCGACTGCAAGGTCGACGACCGTTTTCAGGGTATCCAGAGGAACTTTGGTTTCGAGGTTTTGCAGGTCCCGGGCCGTCAGCCGGCCGAGGTGATCGTTCAGTTCAATAACGCTGATGGAATCAATTTGTGACGGCTCAAACCCGCTGTAGACTGCAACCACGTTGGCCCCGGGGGGCAACAACTCGTCGGCGACCGCTTCCAACAGACCCTGGCTCAGCTTTTCAAAAACAGGGGCCGATTCCATGTCCAACACGACATGGGCAATGTCAAATTCCTCAATCCCGGCCACATGTTCCTGCCTGTCGGCGAGAACGATCAGGGGTTGCCGGCCCCCTTTCTTTTTCAACTTGCCCCAGTCGGTCGCTTGCTCAATCATCACGACCACAGCGTCTGCCTCCTCGGCTTTCGCCAGTTTTCCTGCCATTTCGAGGAAATTACCGAATTGATGAGCAAATTTGTCTGCTTTCATTCGGCAAGGCCCGGCAATGTCTGGAAAAAAGGATACCAACCAAGCAATCTACTTTTTCACCCCTTGTCCGGCAATGGCGCAGTGGCGGAATTACCGCTTTCGGCCTTCCTGAGAAAAGGGCAGGACAAATCCCGGGTCACCGTGCGCTGAAGCCGAACAGGCTTGCAACCCTGGCGGTCTCGAGGCGGAAAACGCAGCTCCCCTCAAACGGGCGATGGTGATGAAGAATGGCTACCGGGTCGTTTCATCATCGCCAAGATCAGAAGGGTTCATGGCAACTTTGGCCGGAGTGTCCGCAAACACCCGTTCGTAAAACAGACGCAACGACCGAACGGCGTGTCCCTTGGGGCCGACCTCCCAACGGGTGTTTCGTTGCGACCACATCAGGCTCGACAGATAGTCAACCGCCCGAATCAGGCGGGAATCGGAAAGCTCTTCATGTGTTGCCGAGAAAACCAGCCATTCCAGGATGTGCCCGGTCGTCTGGACCCGCCGCTGCGAATCCCGTCTGGCTTCGCGTCGTTTGAACCAATCGGTGCTGAAACTGCCGTCCCGGTTCTGCATGGAAAGAGCATATTTGCGGAAATCGCTGACAAATTCATCCGCCCTTTTCCAATGGCCGCTCATTTCCTTTTCCTGGAGCTTTCTCATCAAGAGGGAATAACTGTACCCCATCAACCGGTGAGTCCCACCGCAAGCTGAACCGTTGACCGGCTGCCGCAATTCCTCCTGCACCAGACGCTCCAGGGACCACTGCTGTCCGTCGTTGGACTTCCATTTCTCGTCTGAATCGAGGTAATGGGCAAGTCCGATCAGTTTGAAGGTCAGTTCAGTTCCGGATCGGCAGGTCTCTTTTTCGTAGTCAACCAGGTCGTTGACGGTCCACATTTTGCCTTCCACCTTCAAGGTGCGATTTCCAGGCACCTGGGATTGGGCAAGAATGGCCAGCAACTGGCCGTCGTGTCCCTGCCTGCCTGGACCGTTAATGGTTGCGAGCTTTCCATCTTCGAGTTTGAGCAATTGCCAACCGCGACATTTCCGGTTGTTACAAAGCCAATCCACATCCCTGACCAGCTTGCCATCACCATACATCTCGGCATAGGGGCCGAAAGCAACCATGGCATGCATGATTCCCCAGGGGCTTCTTTTCTCGGCATGCTCTTTTTGTTTGAAGTGAAACCTGAGGACCGACTCAAGCCTCGGTTTCAGGTAAGCACACTTTTTCTGCAGACCGGTTTTCGGTTTTTCCGGGGATAATCCGGTCTTTATGGAGGAATCTTTGTCATCTGACTCTCCCTCAACCACCAAACGGTCCTGCTTCTGGGCCACCAGTTGCTGAGCAGTGCAAATAGCCAGGAAAAGGATTGCAATTGATTTCAAAAGGTTGGGCTTACCCTTCACGACAGGCTGATTCCTCACAGGTTGCGTTAGTAAGTTCTGCTATCGGAAATCGCAAGCAGCAATATCGAATGGAATACTGATTTTGACTCCATTTTCAGTTTAGGAAAAATTGCCCTGTGATTTGAATACGAATTTTTACGACTGTTCCAACTCCGAAAGAACAGGCGGCAGGGCAAAATGTACGGGCTGGGAGGGTCGAAGGGACGTCCATTGCCTTGTCCCCCGGGAGTGGATACGGTTAAAAAACAGAAAAACGGGTCTTTTTGGCTCCGGTTACCTCGTTGGTTTTTCCGCTGAATCTCCCTTTTCCGATAGGGTTCGAATGTCTTCCCAATCCCTGATTATTTCCGCCGCCAGAACCCCGATCGGGTCCTTTCTGGGAGGCTTGAGCAGCTTTTCAGCTCCCCAGCTTGGCGGCTTCGCCATTCGGCATTGCCTCGACCGGGCCGGGATGGATTCTGTCTGCGAAGTCATGATGGGGAATGTGCTCCAGGCGGGAGTTGGCCAGGCACCCGCTCGCCAGGCCGCCATCGCTGCAGGCTTGGCGGACACAACCCCCTGCGTCACGATCAACAAGGTTTGTGGATCCGGTTTGAAAACCGTCATGCTGGCTGATCAGGTCATCCGGGCGGGTGATGCCAATTGCATCGTGGCCGGAGGAATGGAGTCCATGTCCAATGCCCCGCATCTCTCCACATCCATGCGTCAGGGAACCAAACTCGGAGAAGTCTCATTGCTTGACAGCCTGGTCTTTGACGGGCTGACCTGCGCCTTTGAAAATTGTCATATGGGCAACCATGCCGAATGGGTAGCCAAGCGGTTTGGTGTGACCCGGGAACACCAGGACGCCTATGCTCTGGAAAGCCAAAACCGGGCAGCGGAGGCCTCTCGGCAAGACCTTTTTCAGGCGGAACGGTTTCCGATTACGGTTCAGGACAGGAAAAAGGGTGAGTCGACTATTGAAATGGATGAATGTGTCCGCCCCACCAGCCCGGAAGGCCTGGCCAAGCTGAAGCCCGTTTTTGACAAGTCAGGAACCGTGACCGCCGGAAATGCCTCGACTCTCAGCGATGGTGCCGCTGCCGTGCTGGTGGTCAACGAAAAAATCGCGGCGGCCTCCGAATCACCCATCGAGGCCCGAATTCTGGGCTCCCATACCAGCGGCACGGCTCCGAGGGATCTCTTCATTGCACCGGTTATCGCCATCGACAAGCTTTTGGAAAAGACGGGAACGCCAAAAGAAGCAGTCGATTTCTTTGAGATCAATGAAGCATTTGCGTCCCAAATGGTAGCCTGCATCAACGAACTGGGCGTTCCACCCTCTAAAGTCAACGTGCAGGGTGGCGGTATCTCGCTGGGTCATCCGATCGGCGCCAGCGGTGCCCGCTGCCTGGTGACGCTACTTCACCTGCTGCAAAACCGGGGGGCCAAACTGGGTGTGGTCAGCCTCTGTCTCGGCGGGGGCAACGCCGTGGCAATGCTGGTTGAAAACACCCGGGTCTGAGCCAACCGTGCCCGTTTGGACCGGCCCCGCTCTTCCATGGCGGTGGCCGTGAGAATTGGCCTGGAACGATTCGCAGCACTGCTACCTCCCAACCGGGTGCACCGTTTTCTACACGAAGCTTTCTGCACGAAGCCAACCTGCCTGCGGTTTCTTTTTGTTCCTGCCCCGGTTACCTCACAACCTTACTGATCCCTGTAAACCGCATCAGTTGAAAAACCGGTTTCACCCGTTTAATCAAGCTGAAAACGGTAGAAAACGATGCAAAAAGGTTGATCCCTACCCGTTATCCCAGACATCTGAAGCGTATGTTTTGCAAGACAGTTGCTGCCGAGAAGAGCTTCCAGCTGTGGAATAATTCCGGGAAGCCCATGACTCGCAGACCTAACGAACCGGGCAAACATGAATGTTGAATCCGAATCGCTGAAGCTATACCTGACTGCCGACCAGGAGTTGCTGCACGAAATCCAGCAGGGATTTGAGAGCCTCCACAATCCGCTCGCCACGGTGAACGCTCACGTCATGTATGCAAGTCTGGCACCGGAAGACCTGCAGAACATTGTCTGGTTGATTTGTGCCCGAATCCCGCAATCCCGTTGGGAATCGGTTCGCTGCTGCACCATTCCGGGCACCACCCCCCCAACCCCGGAACTCTGGATGCGAAGTGAGAGCCTCGAAATCCTGAGAAAGCAGGTAGATGCGGTCTGGCTGAGGGAGATTATCAAGGAAGGTCGGCTGGTCACTTTTTTCCAGCCAATTATCTCAAACCGCAAGCCTTATCACGTTTTTGCTTACGAGTGCCTGATTCGAGGTCTTTCCCGCGACCAGGAGCTGATCGCCCCCTGGAAACTGTTCACCGCCGCTCGGGGGTCGGGTCTGATGAGCAGGCTCGACCATGCAGCAAGGTTAAAATCGATCGAAACCGCGAAGAATCTGGCTATCGGTGTCAACATCTTTATCAACTTTAATCCCAGGTTCATCTCGGACAGCCTTGCCGATCTCGCGGAAACCATGGAGGCGGTTCGGGAGTCCGGAGTCGCTCCCCACCGTTTTGTGTTCGAGGTGGTCGAGAGTGAAGAGATTCACGATGTGGGCAAACTCCATGAAATTATCGACTATTGCCGGAAAACAGGCTGCAAAGTCGCTTTGGATGACGTTGGAGCCGGTTACAATTCCCTCAACAACCTGCCGGAAGTTCGCCCCGACTTTATCAAGCTGGACATGGAACTGGTCAAAGATGTGCAAACCGATCATTACAAGAGTCGGGTCGCTTCGAAACTGCTGGAACTGGCACGGGAACTGGAAGTCAATTCAATCATGGAGGGGATCGAAACCTCAGAGTCCTGGAAATGGGTGAGACAAAATGGAGCCGATTTCAGCCAGGGTTACCTGTTTGCCAAACCCGCAGCCGTTCCGCCCAGTCCCCTGATCTGCCCCCATTCGTTTACCATAACGGGCGCGGCACCTCCGCTCCCGGTCCCCTGAATCACGAAACCAGCCGCTCAGTCATGGCTCTTTTTCCGAAACTGATTACCTTCGCAAAACCCATCAAGAGACAAACGTGGATTTTTCACTGTTATTATCACCGACAATCGCAGCCTGGTCGCTATTGACCGTGATGGTAGGCATCATGGTCGGTTTCCTGATCGGCAGATCATTCACGCTGTTGCATGAGCCGGTTCGTCTGAAAAAGGACCGGGAAAAAACGCTGGAGGCGCTGAAGAAACTGCTCCAATGCACAGAGCAATTCAACTCCGATGTCGGCACTCACAACAAGGAACTCAATTCCGTCAAACAGTCGGTAACCGACCTGCATGCAGACGGGATTGAAACCGTCCAGGAAGTCCTGATCGAACAGATTTCACATGTCGTCGAATCGAACAAGAAGATGGAAAACGACCTGGTCATGACCCAGTATCAGCTCGAAGAACAGGCCCAGGAAATTGACCGCACCCGCAAGGAAGCGAGAACCGACGGACTTTCGGGGCTGGAAAATCGAAAGGCCTTCGACGAAGCCCTGCAGTACCTGATTACCCGCTATCGCTCCAAGGGAATGTCCTTTGGTCTGCTCCTCTGCGATGTCGATCATTTCAAACGAATCAATGATACCTTCGGCCACCAGGCGGGCGATGAGGTCGTGAGGAGGATTGGAACCACACTCAAGGAATGTGTCCGACCGCAAGATCATGTCGCCAGGTTTGGCGGAGACGAGTTCGCCATTCTGCTGGACAAGGTTAACGCGGACATCGCTCGTGATGTCGCCGTGCGGATGCGGGGTACGGTCGAACGTACGAACTTTGCCACTGAAACCGGAAATGGTGAATTGGCGGTCACCCTGAGCATGGGTTTGGCCATCGTGGACGAATCCGACGACAGGGAATCCATTCTCAAGCGAGCCGACCAGGCCCTCTACCGTTCCAAGGAACAGGGCCGCAATCAACTGCACTGCTGGACAGACAATCAAAAGCTTGTCCGCTCCCTGGACTGAAGCGTCCGGCGGTTCATTCGAATGAGTCACCCGCACTGGCCGAATCGAATCCGCAGTGAAATTGGATTTGCTGGCCAGCTCGTTTCAGCCTGTGGAAATCGACCGCTTCATCCGCCCGGACTCGGATCCTGGAGTCAACTGCAGGAAAAAATCCGGGCCATCCACCCCTCGGAATTTCATGCAAGCGTTTCCGGGGAAGCCCCTGGTTCCTTCTGTCTTGCTCAAGCCGCACCGCCACGCCGACCTTTCACAATGGCGGAAAATACGCCAAAATAGTTATAATGGCTCTCCAGGAATGGCCCGGTCGATTCAGGATCCGGGCCCTGCCCCAATCCTGGGTGAATACAAAACAGGGGATAATCCCGTTAGCCTTTCAACCTGATTGGCCTGCTTAATCACCCTTAGATCAACGAATTTGTCTTTTTTGCGTCAATGTCGGTGATTCGCCACGCGAAATCCCCGTATTTTTGCGATGTTATTGGCAAGTGGTTGATTTTTTTACCGATGAAATGATCCAAGGGATCAATTTATTTTCAACCGATGCCAGAACATCGCTGCAACCTTGTTCCGGCATCGACAACTTTTTTAACGGGGCACCGGGAGATGAATCTAGAAACCGATATCCAGAATCCGAACTTGAAACGCCAGATCCATCGGCAGGCTGTCAACCTGGGAATTGCCAGGGAAACGGATCCCTGGACTTTTACCCTGAACCAGATTTCGTTGCATTTTGCCGTGCGACACAACTGGGACCTGGCCCGGGTCTATCGGCTTCCTCTCCAGAACGTGGTGGAACTCCTTTACAAGGAAGATCCGACCGCCGAAACAGCCAACCCCAACCAGGATGTTCACTTTTCTACCGACTTTTCAGTCGTGGTTCTCAAAGGCGAACGATACTTCTTTAATCGTACCCAGGCGCGAGTCGTGGAACTTCTCTACGATGAATCCCAAAAGGGTACCGTCGGTCTGCACCAGGACACGATCGGCCAGAAACTCCAAAGTTGCAACAACCGATTCCGGCTGTTCCACGTTTTCAGGAACAAGAATGGCAAGATGCATCCCCTGTGGAATGTACTGATCGTCCGCGTCGAACCGGGTATCTATGCTTTGCAGCTCAATATAGATCCTCAAAAGATCAGGCCGGCCGAAACCGAGCAGGCTGTGGTTTCATAACCAAAGCAGGACTCGCACTCGGCCACCCTGCGGCCGATTTTCCGGCAAGACCGTCTGTAGAATCCGAATTGAGGGGCATGTAATTCGGCAGTTCGATGCTGGCAAACGGCCTGAAACGGGAGCCTGCGATTCGTTTGCAGAGGATCCGGTTGCAGGGGATCCCCTGACGGTTTTCGGCAGCAAGCCGACCCGTTCTGACTCCCGGTTAACAGAGTTTGGGCAGCAGAATTTGGGCAGCAGAATCCCCTGCTGCCCTCGCTCCCCTTCACCGGATTCGGAATTGACGAATTACCGACTTGGTCAGGCAGCTACCTTCCGGCTGATCGAAATCTGAAAATCCCCGTCAAAGGAAATCCGCACGCTGGCCTCTGCCGGAATCGTCTTTTTGAGCAGTTCCCGGGCCAAAAGGTTTTCGATTTTCTGCTGGATAAATCGTCGGATGGGACGAGCCCCGAAGGCAGGTTCATACGCTTGTTCAACGATGGCCGCCCGGACACTATCATCGAATTCGAATTCAACCTGTTTCTCACGACCCCGTTGGCAAATGCCCTCGAGTTGCAGATCGACCACTTTGGCCAGCTGCTCTCTGCTCAACGGATGGAAGACGATTTTTTCGTCGATCCGGTTGAGGAATTCCGGGCTCATGTTGGCTTTCAGCAGCTCAAACACCGCTTCGTTCAGCTCTTCGGCAGACCCATCCTGTTCTGTCATTTTCTGGATGGTGGCACTCCCGATATTGCTGGTCATGATGACAATCGTGTTGCTGAAATCGACCGTGTTGCCATGGTTGTCAGTCAACCTTCCATCATCAAGGAGCTGCAGCAGAAGATTGAAGACATCCGGGTGGGCTTTTTCGATCTCGTCCAGCAAAACCACGGAATACGGTTTTCTGCGAACCGCTTCGGTCAGCTTACCTCCCTCCTCAAAGCCGACATAGCCTGGAGGGGCACCGATCAGTCGGCTCACACTGTGCCGTTCCATGAACTCGCTCATGTCGATGCGGACGATGGCCTGCTCGTCATCAAACAGGATTTCAGCAAGCGACTTGCACAACTCCGTCTTCCCAACCCCGGTGGGACCGAGAAACAGGAACGAGCCGATGGGACGGTGGGGATCCTGTAATCCGGCCCGGTTCCGCCTTACGGCATCGGATACAGCATCCACCGCTTCTTCCTGCCCAATCACACGCTGGTGCAACCTCTCTTCGAGAACCAGGAGCTTGGCGGTTTCGGATTCTGTCATGCGGTCCACCGGGATTCCGGTCCACTGGGCCACGATTTCAGCCACCGACTCCTCGGTAACCGCATCACTCAGCAGCTTTCGGTTGGCCTGCGGACCCTCTTCCCGGGAAGCCTGCTCCATTCTGGAGAGGGATTCCGAAAGGTTCTTCCTCTCTGTGTCGAGGCGAAACAGGTTCTGGTAATCGACTTCATCCACTGACTGCCCTTCCGCATTTTTTTGCTTGATGGAAGTGTCGAGCAACTCAAACTCGCGTTCAGCCGAGGCCAGGCTGGCTCGAATGCTGCGTGCATCACCGTCACCCGTTTTTTCGGCATCCCACTGTTCCCGCAGGCTGGCCAGCTGTTGCTTGGTCTGTTCCATCTCCTGCTGGATCATCTTCAGTTCCACTCCGTCTCCGTCTTCACCAGACAACTGCCGGGCCGCCAGTTCGAGTTGCGTCAGGCGTCGCTGCGCATCATCGATCGCCTTGGGCACACTTTCCCTTTCCATCGCCAGCTGGCTGGCTGCCTCATCAATCAGGTCAATCGCCTTGTCGGGCATGAACCGATCCGTGATATAACGGGCAGACAGCTTGGCGGCAGCCACCACGGCACTGTCCTGGATGGGCACGTTGTGGTGCTGCTCGTAACGGGATTTCAATCCGCGCAGGATGGTAATCGTATCCTCGATAGACGGTTCGCCGATCTGAACCGGCTGAAACCGGCGTTCCAGCGCCGCATCCTTTTCAATGTACTTGCGATATTCTTCCAAAGTGGTGGCACCGATGCAGTGCAGTTCCCCTCGCGCCAGAGCCGGCTTGAGCAGGTTAGCCGCATCATTGGCCCCTTCGGTTGCCCCCGCCCCCACGACAGTGTGCAGCTCGTCGATAAACAGAATGATTCTTCCTTTGGCCTCGGAAACCTCTTTCAGAACCGCTTTCAGGCGTTCTTCAAACTCTCCGCGGAACTTGGCACCGGCAATCAGTGCACCCAGGTCCAGCCCCAGAACCTCGCGGTTCTTGAGTGACTTGGGAACGTCTCCCTGGGAGATCCGTAGCGCCAGCCCCTCGGCAATGGCAGTCTTCCCCACACCCGGTTCGCCGATCAGCACAGGATTGTTTTTCGTCCGGCGGGAAAGAACCTGGGCTACCCTGCGAATTTCCGAATCTCTGCCAATGACCGGATCCAGTTTTCCCTGACGAGCAAGCTCAACCAGATTGACGGCGTATTTTTCCAGAGCCTGGAAGGTATTTTCCGGATTCTGATCCTTGACGCGGTGGTTTCCCCGCACCTCCTGTACGGCAGACTGGAGGTCCTGCAAATCGAGTCCCACCAGGCTCAACAACCGCTTCGGTTGCGCGTCGACAGCGGCCAGGCTGGTGAGAAGGTGGTCGGTGGAGACAAATTCATCTCCCATTTCCTGGCAAATGGCAACAGAAGATTGGAGCACCTGCTTCAGGTCCCGATCCGGTTGCGGCGGACTTCCACCATCTACCGAGGGAAGCCGATCCAGTTCGGACCGTGTGATCGACTTCAGTTTGCCAAAGTCGCACCCGGTTTTCTGAAGAATGGGCTCCACCAGCCCTGCTTCTTCGTTCAACAGCGCATCGAACAGGTGTACCGGCGCCACGGAGGCATGGCGGGATCGGGTCGCGGATTCCATCGCACGTCCGACGGCATCCTGGGCTTTGTTGGTCAGTTTTTCGAATTGAAAATTCATTTCTTCCTCCCGCTTTTTTATCTTCAGGTCTTGCTCAGCCCCGCCCACCTGCTGGTGGCACGGAACGCCGGGTCCATCCGGATTCAGCACGGCGCAGCAACGATCGCCGCGGTCCCTGTTGCATTCAAAAAAGAAAGTTCAGGCGGGTGTACCGAAAAAACCGGCACCCCGCCTGCCTGCTGGATCAGCCGTCGTTCTTGACTTCGAATTCGGCGTCAACGGCATCGTCCTCGCCCGACTCGGCCGCTGCACCGTTTTCCGCGGTCTCCCCACCGGGACCCGCTTCGGCACCGGCAGCGCTTTCGTACATCACCTTGCTCAAGGCATGGGAAGCAGCTTCCAATTCCTTGACGGCGGAGGTGATCGCTGCGACATCTTCGGCCTGGGAAGCCTGTTTGACCTTTTCCACAGCCGCTTTGAGAGGTTCAATATCGGATTCCTGAAGCTTGTCCTTGTGTTCTTCCATCATCTTTTCCATCTGATGGCACATCTGGTCCGCTTCGTTTCGGGCCACAGCCAGTTCGTACTTGCGTTTGTCTTCCTCGGCGTTGGTTTCCGCATCGGCACGCATCTGTTCAATCTCGGTATCATCCAGTCCGGACGAATCGTTGATCGTGACCGAAGCTTCCTTTTGCGTTCCCAGGTCCTTGGCCGAAACATTCAGGATGCCGTTGGCATCGATGTCAAACTTGACTTCAATCTGGGGGACGCCTCGGGGAGCTGCCGGGATACCGTCCAGGTTGAATTCGCCCAACTTGCGGTTGTCGACAGCCATTTTCCGTTCGCCCTGGAAAACCTGGATCGTAACCGCAGTCTGGTTGTCGGCGGCCGTGCTGAAAGTCTGTTTCTTCTCAGCGGGGATCGTCGTATTCCGTTCAATCAGGGGTGTCAGGAGCCCCCCCTCGGTTTCGATTCCCAGTGTCAAAGGAGTCACATCCAGCAGCAGAACATCCTTGCGATCGCCAGACAGCACGCTGCCCTGGATCGCAGCGCCAGCAGCGACCACTTCGTCCGGATTGACACCGCGGTGCGGCTCTTTACCGAAAAAGTCCTTGACCAGTTCCTGGACCTTGGGAACCCGAGTTGAACCTCCCACCAAAACAATCTCATCAATTGCACTGGGGCTCAGCTTGGCATCATCGAGGGCGTTCTTGAGTGGTTTCCGGCAACGTTCAATCAGGTTGTCGATTAACTCCTCAAACCGGGAACGGGTAATCGTCATCTGCAGGTGCTTGGGCTGGCCGGAAGAATCCATCGTGATAAAGGGAAGGTTGATGGTCGATTCCGGCAGGGAACTCAGCTCCTTCTTGGTTTTTTCACAGGCTTCCTGCAGGCGTTGCAGGGCCATGGTATCCAACCGCAGATCCACCCCGTTTTCCCGCTGGAATTCGTCGGCCACGTGATTGATCAACGCCTCGTCAAAGTCATCACCACCGAGGTGCGTGTCACCACTGGTACTGATGACTTCAAAGACCTTGACGCCATCGTCATCATTGAGTTCCAAAACCGAAACGTCGAAGGTACCACCACCGAGGTCAAACACGACAATCTTCTGATTGCTTTTTCCTTTTTCCAGCCCGTAGGCCATGGCGGCGGCTGTAGGCTCGTTGATGATCCGGGCTACCTCGAGACCGGCAATCTGGCCTGAATCCTTGGTCGCCTGACGCTGGGCATCATTGAAGTAGGCCGGCACCGTGATGACCGCCTTGTTGACCTTGTGCCCAAGGTAGGCTTCGGCCGATTCTTTCAGTTTCCTGAGTGTCATGGCAGAGATTTCCTGGGGCGTGTGTTCCTCGCCGTTCAGGTCAATCTTGACGTACTCGTTAGCTCCCCCGGTCACGTTGTAGGGAACCATCTTTTCTTCCGAGGTAACCTCGCCGTGACGTCGCCCCATGAACCTCTTTACCGAATAAATCGTCCGGGTCGGGTTGGTGACTCGCTGGTTACGAGCCGGGTCTCCGACAAGGGTTTCATTTTTTTCAGTAAATGCGACCACACTGGGAGTCAAACGGTTTCCCTCCGGGTTGGGGATGACTGTGACCTCCCCCGCTTCAACGACAGCAACGACCGAATTTGTTGTTCCAAGGTCGATTCCTATGATTTTCTCACCTTGAGCCATGGGATTCTCCTTTCGATGATATTTTCTATTGGTTATTTTCAGGGTTTGGATGGAACAGCATTTAAAAGCAAAGAGCGTGCCAACGCGAAATCCGGCCAAAATGCGCTCTTAAACCCTTGTTTTTCATGGATTTAGAGATTTCTGTTGGTCCATTCCAACGGGAAACCTAGTCTGTAATATGACAATTTGACAGCAATCAGCAATTCTGGTGGTTATGGCACCCAAAAAGCGCCCCCCCAAATCCCCGGCGACGATCCGCCGGGAAATACTGGCCCTCGACAGGTCGATCCTGGAAGCTGTCCGGAAACGCGCGCAATTGACTGATGAATTGGCCTCGCGATCTTCATCCGGGTCGGACGCTGAAGCTGGAATCGTCAAAGCCGCCAACGCGGTCAAAGGATTGCCGGCCGAAGAAGGGCTCCGCCTGCTGCGGCCCATTGAGGGTTACTGCCAGAGCCGCACCCAGTCCCAACCGGTCTGTTTCCTTGGCCCGGACTACAGTTACAGTCACCTGGCAGCCGTCCGACAGTTCGGCGGGTTCTTCGCGCCCAAACCGGTCCAGAGTATCGCTGCGGTATTTGAAGAAGTCTCCGGTGGCCGATCCAAGTTCGGTGTCGTTCCGATCGAAAATTCAACCGACGGACGGATCGCAGATACGCTGACCATGTTCGCCCAACACCAGGTCGTGATCTACCGGGAGGTTCATCTGCCGATTCACCATTGCCTGGTCGGACTGGGGCGCCTCGCCGACATCAGGGAAATCCGCAGCAAGTCACAGGCACTTTCCCAGTGCCGCTCCTGGATCGACCGCACCTTTTCGGAAAAAGTGCAGAGAATTCCGGCCACCAGTTCCTCCGATGCCGCGCAGGATGCCAAAAAACTGGGCAAAAAAGTCGCAGCCATCGCCAGCCGTGAAGCCGCCGAAGGACTCGGGCTGAAGGTGATTGAACCGGATATTGAAGACCAGCAGGGAAACATCACACGTTTCGCAATCATCGTTCGCCGGGAAAACCCTGAAATCGAATTGCCAAGGAAGAGCGGAAATGATAAGTCTTCCATCATGTTCGCGATTCCGCATCGCCCGGGCTCGCTGGCAGATGTAATCAACATCTTCAAGAGATCGAGGTTGAACCTGACATGGATCGAGTCGTTCCCCAAACCGGGTGCTTTCAGCGAATACACGTTCTTCGCGGAATTCCAGGGGCATCGCGACGAGGCAAAAGTCAGGAACGCCATGGCGAACCTTGAAAAGAAGACCGAGGAAATGACGTTTCTCGGTTCCTACCCGGAATTCAGCATGACCTGATTTCGACGGATTGGATCATCGAGATTTCAGACAGGCATTGATGAGCGACAAGATCACCTATTTTTTCGTACGTGGCTTTATGCGATCCGGTACCAACTGGATTGGCAACCTGCTGAACCTGCACCCGGATATCTGCTGTAACGGCGAATACCACTTGCATCGACTGTACGAGGGATTGGACCGGATCACCAATCCCAAGCGGGACCCCTGTTCGATTTTCATGTCTCAGGACATCCGCTTGGCCGCCATCGTGGAGTTTGAACGCTTTGCGAAAAGGATGATCGAACTGGGGGCCACCCAGCTGGACAAGTCGGGCGCTACGATCCTGGGTGCCCGGACTCCCTGCCTGCTCAATCGCAAGGTGATCCGCAATGCCCGGAGAATCCATCTCGTTCGGGACGGTCGGGACTGCCTGGTCAGCCTGACTTTTCACTTTCTCAACCTGACCGGTACCCGCTATCCTTTTGAGGAATTCCCCTTGATGCAGGAAAAACGGGCCCTCTTCCAGGAAGACCCCGAGTATTTCGTCAACAACCCGGAAAAGCTCCTCGATGACGAGTCCTGGGTCCGTTCGCGTGCCAAGAATTGGCGGCACCGTGTCACCCTTGACCAGAAATTCATCGCCCGGCACCAGGACATTGTCTACTCGACGACCTACGAAAAAACGCACGCGGACACCGAAACGGTGCGAAATGAAATTTACCGCTTCCTGGGAGCGGATCCCGACAAGGCAGCACCCCTGACCAGCAAAACCAGCGCCGGCTTCAAAAAGGAAAATGTTCTCAGCCACTATCGGAAAGGTTCCATCGGCGACTGGAAAAAGTATTTTACCCCGCAAACCTGCCAATGGTTCCTGCGGGACGCCGGCGAGGCTCTGAAAGCTTCAGGTTATGAATCGGACGATTCGTGGATCCACCAGATTTCAGGTTGAGGAACCTCCGCCCTGCTCCACTGCCGAATTGAATTCGATTAATCTATCAGCTGAACGATTCACTTGGCCAGGTATGACCCGAAGGCCGGAGCACGGGCTCCGGCGGTTGCCCGGTCAGCAGCTGAAAGGCTGCATTTTTTCCGGAGGAGACTGCCGTGAAAGCAGGTTTGGTTGGAATTGGATTCATGGGCTGGATTCACTGGCTCGCTTATCAGCGTCTGGAAAACATCAGTGTTTCAGCGATCTGCTCCCGGGACGAAAAAAAAAGGAGAGGTGACTGGACTGGAATCAAGGGAAATTTCGGACCAGAAGGCGAACAGGTTGACCTGAGCCAGGTCAACGTGCTGGCGAGTATTGACCAGCTGCTGGAAACCGACATCGACGTGGTGGATATCTGCCTGCCTCCCCACCTGCATGTCGAACCCTGCCTCAAGGCAATCGAGGCAGGGAAACACGTATTCTGTGAAAAGCCACTGGCCCTCGATGCTGCCGATTGCGATCGCCTGGTTCAGGCAGCACGAAAAAAAGGGGTGCTCCTGTTCGTGGGACAGGTCCTGCCCTATTTTCCCGAATACGCCAAGGCCCGCGAGATCATCGCATCGGGTCGTTACGGAAATCTGATCGGTGGACATTTCAAGCGCATCATCTCCGACCCGACCTGGCTGGATGATTTTTTTGAAGCTGACCGGGTGGGTGGCCCCATGATCGATCTGCACGTCCATGACGCCCACCTGATCCGCATGCTTTTCGGCATGCCCCGATCCGTTTCTTCGACTGGCAGGATGCGGGGAGGCGTAGTCGAATTCTGTCACTCGGTGTTTGATTACGGCGACCGGAATTATGCAGTCGCCTCATCCTGTGGCGTGATCAACCAGCAGGGGCGACCTTTCACACACGGGTTTGAGATCCACCTCGAGCAGGCGACACTTACTTTTGAGCTGGCCGTATTCTGCGATGGCGTGGAATCGCTATCGCTCAAGATCCTGCTACCCGACGGTTCGATTGAAAAACCGGATCTCGCGGGCGGGGACGATATTACCGGGTTCGAGGGGGAGATCACGGAGGTCGTGGAGTGCATCCAGTCGGGTCGTGAGTCCGAAATCCTGGGGGGAGAACTGGCCCGGGATGCCATCCTTCTGGCGGAAAAGCAGTCCCAGTCGGTGAAAACGGGTAAGGTCGTCCAGCTGGAGGTTTAGACGCCTTTCACCGGCGGAAAATTGATTGCCCTTGCCGCCTGAAACTGTTAGGCTACGAGCCACAGCGAATCAGCAGGGGCGATTCGTGGGAGATTACCATGACACCTTCCGTCTTTTTTCTGTTGGTCTTGCTACCGGGAAACCTGGGTGATCCGCTTGCAGCTTCCCAGTTCGCCGGAAGACTTGAAAACCCCAAACCGCCGTCCCGCTCCTACACTCAGATCGACCGGGACATTTCTGCATTCCTGCGGAACGAAGCCCTGGCAAAATCAGATTTCTCCCGGGCAGCGGCCATCCGCGACCTCTGCACCCTGGCCATCGAGGTACGCTACCACGAGCGTTTTGAATCATCACTGATGATGCAGACTCTCAAGAATCGGATCCGCTCCCGGCTTGAAAAAATCGCCCGAAAAACCGCGAGGAAATACCGGACACAAAAGTTGGCCGATAACGAAATCCTGCTGGGCGAAGGAGCTGACGAACCGGACCTCGACCTGCTGTTGTCCCAGAACCTGCAGCTGGCCGGTTTCTCCAGTGGCGGTCCCCTGACATTTTTTTCCCGGACCCACGGTGCCAATGGTGGAGGAATCATCGAAAGGAATGCTGACGACCTGATCCGGCTGATCCAAAGCACCATCGACCCCAGTTTCTGGGATGTCAACGGAGGCGTGGGAACGATCGTCTTCTACTCTCCGCTGAATGCGCTGGTGATTCGTGCCACCGAAGAAATCCACTACAAGATCGGCGGCTCGATCAGCCAGCTCGAATTCTTGAACCGCTAAACCAACGGACAGCCAATCGGGGCGATCGTCGAATCGCCCCGGCAGACTGCGTTTCCCGATGCCCGGGCGAACGGCTCACCAACTGCAACCTGCCGATTCTGCCAGAATTCCTGGCAGAACCGGCTTCGCGTCATTTCCCGCTCCGGGTCCGCGCGGTACTTTTTTCGGTACGGACGCCCCCAGGCTGCCTGGCGGAAAAGAACCCACCTCCAAAGCCACCTCCACCAGCACCACCACCGAATCCGATTCCCGCTTTCCCCTGAGCGATGTTTCCATTTTCTACCTTGAAAATCAGGTCCCGAATCCTGTCGTGCGTTTCCCGAGTCTGGTAAATGATGAGAACCGAGTTTTCAACGACCAGCCCACCCTCAACCTTCAACTGTTCCTTGACCTTTTTCTGCACCACGTTGCTGTTGGCGTTCAGCAGCGAGGGTGTGGAAGCGACTTTGACGATGGTCCCGATACCCAGTGGATTGGACTCCGACTTCCACGACTGGGCATCGACGAGACTGGGCAGGAGTTTCTCGAGGTCATTGGCAATCACTGTTGGAAGGCGGTAGTACTCGGTGATTTTTTCCAGGGGATCAATCCGGTTACGGTTCCTGGCTTTTGAAATCTTCAGGGCCTGTCGATAGGTCTCCAACACGGCCAGGACCTCTCCCTGCGTCTTTTCCGTCTGGCGAACGATCATCACACCCGGCTTGGCAAAGGAAATGGCACCAATTCCACCATCCATTTCCCATTGCCCAACGGTTTGCATTCTGATCGCATCCTGCAACGAGGCTGACTCATCCTCGTTGCGGGACAGGTCCCTCACGTCAAAGACAGCCGTCTTGAGCAAACTGTCGGCGGTTTCCCGGGTAGTGACGAGGATGGAACCATTTCGCAGCGTCCAGGTCAGACGCAACTTGGCGACCAAAGCCTGCAGGACTGACGAAAGCTTCTGATTGGAAAGTTTTAGCGAAACCGGTTCGCGTTCCCGAATGCGGGACTCCCGGAACGAGGCGATATCGATTCGGATATCGGCCCTGGTCTGTTTGACCAACTCCCTGATCGCCTCGGAAAGGGGAGTATCCCTGAAATCAACCGAGACCTTTTCTGCCAAACGGGTCCGCAGTGCCTGGTGCTCGGAAGGATCGTCAATGAACGTGCGACGGCCCTGTTTGTCCATCGCCTTCAACAGCCCCGTCACCTGCCGATGCATTTCATCCGATTGGCGAATAAAAAGCACATCCCCCAGCAGAACCAGCGTCCCCAGCCCGCCCATTTCCTCCCATCGTTCGGAATCGGTTCCGTAGATGATGGCGTTCGTCAACTTGTCGGGATCAAACCCCCGATCGAAGAAGCTCCCCACATTGTGGGGCACGGTCGTCAGGTGCTCCAAAGCCCTTTCCCGGGTCGTGATGTGAAGAATCTCGTCCTCCACGTACCATCCGAGGGCGATCGACTGCAAACGGTCCAACAGCAGGTAAAGGGGCTGGTTGTCCAGGCGGTCGGTCACCGGCTCGCTGAGCAGGATATTGGCATCCAGCAGATCCGCCTCATCCACCAGAACGGTCATGCCCGATTCCTTTCGCAACCAGTCCACGACCTCCCGAATGGACATCTCATCCATTTCTACAGAGACTTTTCTGGCAAGCGGCGCGGGAACCTTCGAGGCCGGGTCGATGGTTTTCGGCTCGTCGGCAATCACGATTTTCAGACTGACCGGCTGGTCTTCCTGGTCCGCATTCGGCTGGGCAACTCCGGAAGCACCTGTTTTGGATTTCCCGGAGATAGTTTTTTTTGCAGGCCTGACCTGTTCCTGGTCCTGATTTTCTTCCTGGGCCTGCAGCGGAATGACCGGGACCAACAGAATGCATAGAGCGATGGGAAACTTCAGATACATGGGAGTCCTCTCGAAAGGATATCGCCCCCTCCCTGTCGCGACTTGAAAATGAACCGGCCGTTGGGTTCGCGACGGTATCTGGAGTATGCATCAGCAAAGAACAGATTGTCAAGCTTGTGACGTGAAGGAACAACGCAACCTTCTGACTTCGCCGACAGCCTCACCCGTCTCATTCAGGAGTGCGTTTTTTGCGGAGATTTTTTCGAAAAATGGATCACACCCGTTCCTGTCCAGCGTTGGAAAAAAAAGATGCCCCAGGTCCAGCGTTCCTGACGGAACCGATCCCTGCTCCCGTTTCCCTGTCCGGATCTGCAACGGGAAAACGGGACAAGCCCCAACCAGACCGATCCGGCGAAACGCATCGCACCCCAAATTCAACCCTTTTCCTGCGACATTGCATCCGGTTCCCCTGTGCCCCCGTGATCGGCACCATAAAGGTCGTAGATGGTCAGGCCATCGATTGGCTTTATCCCGGCGGGCAACAACAGACTGACCAGGTAGCCAACCACAAAGCAGATCACGATTCCACTGGTGGTGTAGAGGTAACCGTTGATCGGAGTCAACTTCCAGAGAGCAAACATGGAAACGGCGCCCACGATGCCCCCCACCAGGGCACCGGTACCGTTGGCTCGTTTGGTCATCACGCCCAGCACGAATAACCCGCCCAACACTCCCATGAACAACCCGATCACCTTGATGAATTCATCGAACAGCGACTTGATGTCCGGGCTGATGAACAACAAGGCAAACCCGGTGCCTGCGATCCCAAGCAGCACCGTGAACATCCGGGCAGCCATCAGGTACTGCCGGTCATCCTTCAGAACATGAAACGGTTTGAGGAAATCCGTGACAATCGATGTCGCAGTGGAATTCATGCTGGTCGAAACGGTCGACTGGGCTGCGGCAAAGATCCCGGCCACCAGCAAGCCCGCCACGCCGACCGGTAGACTGTTGGCGATGAACATGGGGAAAATCTGATCGGTAGTGGCCGAGGGGTCCAGCTGTTCCGGATGTTGCCGGTAATAAACAAACAGGGCGGTGCCCATGCCGAAAAACAGCAAGGTCGCCGGGATCGTCAACAGGGCGTTGGTCCAGATCGAGCGTGCCGCCCTTCGGGCATCAGGTGTGGTCATGTAACGCTGCACGACCGCCTGGTCCGAGGTATAGGAAGAGATATTCTGCCCGATTCCGCCGAGGATGATGACCCACAGAGCGATCTGCGCGTTGGTGGGGTCGACATGAAAGTTGGCGATGTTGAACTTGTCCGCATCGCTGGCCGAAGCCACGAATCCCGACCAGCCGGTGTCAATTTTTCCAAGCAGGAAACAAAAGGCAAACAGGGCTCCGCCCAGCAGAACCACGGTCTGAACCGTATCCGTCCAAACCACCGCCTCAATTCCCCCCAGTGCACAGTACAGGATGCTCAGTGCCCCCATCAGCAGAACCGACTGGGAAGGTGTCAGGGGGGTGGCAACCGACAGTGCCAGGGCCGTCAGCGACATCACCACGGCCATGCGAAAAATGTGATAACAGGTAAAGGACGCGCTTCCGAGCAGCCGGACCTGGTAATTGAATCGCTTTTCCAGGTACTCGTAAGCACTGGTCGCATCGATACGGCGAAAAAAGGGAAGAGCCACCAGAACCGCGACAATGGCCACCAGCGGGATCATGAAATTCCCCATCGCGTAAACCCAATCCTGGGCATACGATTTGGCCGGTACGCCCGTATAGGTCAACGAACTGAGCATGGTCGCGAAAATGCTGCAGCCTGCCACCCACCAGGGGATCGATTTGCCGCCCCGGAAGAATTGATCGGTGCTGTCCGCACGACGGGTAAACCAGACCCCCACACCGACAATGGCCACCAGGTAAACAACCAGGACAATGTAGTTAATCGTCCCGAATCCCCTGTTTTTTTTTTGAATCTCGATCGACCAGACCTTGGGAGAACGCACCCTGGGGCGAATTTCGCCGGTCGGAATGATGATTTTCCCTCTCCACCTGACGGCAATGGTGGTTACATGGTTGGCGGGCATCTTGCCAGCGGGCGTCCAGGTATTTGTGATCGTGTGATAAAGAAGCGATTCGGCAGGGAATCCCGGGTGACGATCCTTGAGCTCTTCGGCTTTTCCCCACAGCGAACCGTCCGCGCCACCCGCTACCAGGATGTGACTCTGGCCAACAGCAATCCCCGTTCCGGCCATCACGCACCGGGGGACATCCTCTTTCTGTTGCCACTTTCGGTTTTTCAGATCCAGCGCCCAGCAGTCCTTGAGGAATTCAACCTGGTCGCCGTTTTGACGTCGACCGCTGATCACGTAAATCGCATCATTGAATCCGTTGTGCTGTGCAACCGTAATATTGAACGCCCTGGCGGGCCCTGGAAATTCTTCCATGACCTGCCACTTCAACTCGCCCAGTTCCTTGTCGGTCGCCTGACGGTCCGCGGGCAGGTCGAGTCGCCAGACATTCTTCATCGCCGTTTGGAGATCCTTGCCGGAGGTCCCTCCGACGAGGTAGACACTGTTCCCAACGAGGGTCGCGTATCCATAGGCGCACGCTCTGGGCAGGTCCGCCATCGGTAACCGGGTCACCCTTTTTTCAGAGTCATCCCATCTCAACAGAAAGACCGAGGAAAATACCGTATGCACGGCAGCGGGTTCCGCCTCGTTCCCGGGCGTCGTGCAGTTTCCTCCCATGCACAGCACACCAAAGGGTGTGGACACCGCGGCCCCATAGGCAACCGGCTGATCCAGCCGGCCCGCCTGGACCCATTTTCCATCCGCCTTGAGGGCGAAAATTCTGTCATGCCATGCTTTTTCCACTTTTTGATCTGGGGCATCCCAGATGGGCTTTGGAAAATTGGCCCCCCCGGCCACCAGCAGTGTCCCGTCATGCACACCGGCAAAGGGTCCGGCGAAACCGAGTTCGTCGGGCAGAGGCTGCAGTTCGGTCCACTGGAAAAATCCGTCATCTGATTTCGACTCCCCCGCAATCAACATGCATCCGAGGGTCAGGAGAAATAGAAAAATCTGCTTCATGGAAAAGACGCCCGCTGGTGATGTGAAACCACATCGTGAACGATAGTCATTGCAGAATCAAGCTACCACGAATAGGTTGTCTGTCGGGTGGCCGTGACCACCCAACCAGGGTCCCGCCCACGCTCCTTTCCATCGGCAGCATTCGCACCCCACCTTCAGCAGGTACCTTCCGGAGGACCGAAAGCATGAACCAGAAAACGATCGAGGAAGTCGACAGGACTTTCAAAAGCATCAACCAGGCCATCTGGATTGTGACCACCGCCGAGGGGGAATCCAAGGCCGGGCTGACAGCCACCTGGGTCCACCAGGCCTCGATCGACAGGGCTCATCCCACCGTTCTGCTGGGGCTGGCTCCCAATCATCGAACGTGCGAGTTGTTGCTCCGTTCCGGGGCCGCGATCCTGCACCTGCTCCATCCCCACCAATCTAAAGTCGCCTTGCATTTCGCCCGGCCCAGCAGTCGTCATTTTGACAAATTCAGCGGCCTGGCGACCCGCCCGGTTCCCGGTCCGGCCATCCTGCCCACAGGTGTCACCGCCGAGACATCAGGCGAATCGTCACCGCTACCGGTTCTCGAGAATTGCCACACGGCACTGATCGCGCAAACGATCACTTCATTTGATGCAGGAGACCGAATCTACTTGCTCTGCCGGATCACCGAATTGCTTCAGACCAGCTCCACACCTTTCCTGCGGGAATCCGATTTTTTTGCCACCTGCCAGCCCGAAGAAATCGCACAACTCCGAAACGATCTGGCAGCCGACGTGACGGTCCAGCGGCCCATGCTTTCCCGCTGGATAGCTGCCCTGAAGAATCGACCGGGCAGTTCATCGCCCGATGAGTGAACAAGGATCCAGGTAAGGACAGGCCTCTCGGAAATTCAAAAAAAGTCGGTAAACCGGAAACCTGGCCAACGGGATCAGGATCCGAGGCAGGTCGCCCGGAAGGAGAATCAATTGCCGCGATCCGGCCTGGCAAGCCTGTCCCCGCCCCTGTTCCGATTCAGCATCTGCGTTGCTTGCTCGATGGTTGCTCGGACACCTATTTTCGAGCAGCCGTTTTCTCTGGCTTGGAATCTTCCAGGCTGCGAATCCGGATTTTCCGGTAGGCCGTTCGGGTTTCAAACGCCGAGAGGCCAAGCGGTGTGGAAAGTTCCACTTCGGGCCGGATGCCGATCTTCTTGCCCTTGATTGACTGCTCAATCACTTTTTTACCATTGATCCAGCAGGTTATCTTTTCGGACTCGACTCGGGCCTTGACGCGGTACCATTTGCCATTGTCGAATTTCATGAATTTGGTCGTGTCATTCTCCGATGCATCCTTGTCATCGATGTTGGAAAGACCGACCACTGCCCCGGCCCAACCGGCGACGATCAGGCTGATGTGGGAATCCCGAACCGGCATCGTCAGACCGACGAAAAAATCGATTCCCTCAATGGGCATGGCCTCGACCTCTATTTCGTAATTGATCCGTGGTGGCTTGCCGGTGTAAGTGATGCCGGTGATCGGGCTGCCATAATCCATGACAATCGATCCATCCTTGACTTCGATTTCACCCTCGCCTCCAAAACGGGTCACTTTCCAGTTTTTTAGCGTCTTGCCGTCGAAAAGGTCTTTCCAGGTTTCCTTTTCAGCGACCTTTTCCTTTTCAGCAACCTGGGCCGGCTTTGATTCGACTCCCTTGTTCGATGCAGCCGGATGTTGCCCCGCTGTCCACCCCGGGTATGAAAAACAGACGACAACCGTCCAGGCAAAAAACAGGTTCGGCGGGCCAGCAATACTCATGTTTGTTTTCCGTTAAACTGTTCTGATAGAGATCCCCGATTCTAACCGGATTGAATCCACGTTTCATGTCCAAAAAACCTGACCCTGTCTATTTGGCCAAAGTTGCCCTGGTTATCGGCCTGATGACATTGCCCTTTTTTGCATCGGGAATCTACCGTCTGCTGATTGCCCCCAACCCCAAAGTTCGTTTTGCAGGCGGATTGGAGGGCGGGCGCTATGACGAATTTGCCAAGTCACTGGTCGAAGAACTGAATCGATCGAGCCAGCTGAACCGGGCCAGTTCGACTTTGTCCGGTGGTTCCTATGAAAACCTGGAGTTACTGAAACAGCGCAAGGCGGACTTTGCGCTGTTTCAATCGGGTGCGGATGAAAAAAAGGACCTCAAGGAGGAGCACAAGCAGATCGTATTCGTGTCCAACGTATTTCCCGAAGTCGCACATATGCTGGTCCGCTCCGACATCGGAGAACCACAGATCGCGAACCTTTCTTTTTCCAGAATCGCAGTGGGTGTCCCCTCCTCCGGGGACTACCGGGTGGGGATGGCCCTGTTGTCCCACTACAATCTGACAAAACCGGGCGTCACCATTCGCCCCATGACCTACACAGAAATGGGTGAGGCATTCCGGAACTCCGAAGTGGAGATGGCGATCATCAATGTTGGGCTGGGGGCGGACATCGTTCAAAGCCTGATCGAAGATGTGAATTGCCAACTGGTCGATCTCCCCATGCACGACGCCTTCCTGACCAAGCACGTGGCTTATTCCAGCTACACCATCCCGGAGGGGACCTACTACGCCGGGAAAAACAGAATACCGGCCCGGGAATTGAAAACCGTGGCCGTCAACGCACAGCTGCTGACCCGGGAGGACGTTCCCTCAAAAACGGTCCGGGAAGTGCTTCAGACCATGAACCATGCCAAGTTCCTGAAGGGAAACCGTCTGCGAGACCTGTTCATCGACGGAAACAGGTACGCGGTTCGTCAGCCGGAATTCCCCCTGCACCAGGGAGCCGCCCGTTACTATGACCCCAGCTTTCGCCCCCTGATCAATCCCGATTTTGTCGAAGCCACCGAGGGCATCCGCTCGTTTTTCGTTTCCGGCCTGATCGGGTTGTTCCTGCTGGTACGTTGGCTGCGAAAGAAATCCGAACGGAGCCAGGCTCACAAGCTGGATGAATTCATCCACCGACTGCTGGGCATCGAACAGGAACAGATGGAATTGGACAGCGACTATTCCGAAGAGGACATCGCCCGCCTCGAGAGATACCTTGATGAAATCACCGATCTCCGTCGCCACGCAATGACCGAATTCACGGCCCATGAGCTCCACGATGACCCGGCCATCGAGTGCTTCATCGTGATGAGCCATGCACTGAGTGAAAAGATCAACTCCAAGCTGACCAGGGACGCCATCAGGAAATCCGGTAAAGCCCATCTGCCTTCTTGAATCGGTAACCGGTAAATCGGTAACCGGTAAATCGGAACCTGGCAAATCGGCACCTGGGGCACCCTCCCGGCTCCTTCAAGAAAATCGGCTGGGGAAGGAAAATCAAGTCCTTCCTGCCAGCCATCCTGGAAAACGTCCGCCGCTTGAATTCAAACCGGTGAATCCGGATCAAAAAACGCCCACCTGCTTTGCGAGTCTCGCGCACTTTTGGGTACACGACTCGTAAAAAGTCTGCGTACGACTGTCGGTAACGGAGTTGATCGCTGCACCATTTCGCGCTGCGAGGTTGACTCCGACATTGTGGGTCAGCTCTTTGAATTTCTTGTGAAATTTCCGGCCCATCGATTTGAGCTGGGCCAACTGAATTTCGGTAAAGTTTTCGCTGGCGGCCGGTATCATGGCTGCGTACATGTCGGCCATCAACGCCAAACGGCGAATGTAGGCCAGCACCTTCTGATCCGGGCCGTTTCGACTCTGGGCGATAACGAATTTCAGCTGCTGGGTATCCATCGTGTCGTAGTAATGCGATTTGAATGAGTCCATCAACATCCAGAAATAAATAACCTGTTCCGATGGGTTCTCCGGTGCCACTTCCAGAAAAGGCGATTCCGCATCATGGAAAATGGAACGGGTCGTTGCGAATTCGATCCTTGCCAGCGATGTCAGCCAAAACAGGCCGGAACGGCTGAAATCGTCCGCGGGATGGAGCGGCTCCAGCCGGAGTGTCGAACCCGGGTTTTCAAAACCGCGAGCCAGGTTGGTGTAGATCCGAAATTCGGGGCGGGCATCGATCACTTCATTAAAGACCTGGATCTCTTCGGAAGTCGAATTCCGGATCAACGTGGTCAAGGCCTCGAGGGATTTGCCGAATTCGTAATACCCTACAATCCGGTCACCGAGAGTCTTGTCCTTGCTACCCAGTTTCTGGGTCGGGCGAAAATAAGTCGTCTGGCTTGTTGTCTTGAGCGTGCCCACGGCATGCCTGTAGTACCAGCGACCTCAGTAAAATCGCTTGTATTGTTTTTCCCTGGGGGTTGCCACCTCCTCCTGTTTCAAACGGGTCAGGGGCGCTTTTTGATAATCGTAAACCTGCTCCTGCTGGACCTGCCAGGTGTAGTGATGCCGCCGCTCATAATGCGGAATCCGGTAATCCCCTTTGTAAGGATCGAGCGGACGGGGCGGCACACGCGGCATGGCGAGCGGGAAAAGCGCCTTTTCATCAAGATGGGCCCCGGGTGCCTTGAGGAGGCCCCGTGCAATCGGGCCAGATCCATACCGCCCCCGAAACCACCAGTGCATGCCAAGGAACAACAACTGACCCTTTTCAATCTTGTCCGAATATTTCTCCCGGATCGCCAGGGCATCGCTGGATACCTCGGACAGAATCGATTGATCGTTCAGATCCTCCCGTTGGAATTCCACCCCCTCAAATCTCTTGAAAAAAGATTTCAGAAACAGGATGTCGGTCTCGAGGAAATAGGCGAAGGTAAACTTGTCCTTTTCCGCGGCTCCCGGCAGGTCCAGGCCAATCGTGTCGTGTATACGGAAAATACGCAGAAAAGCTTCCCGTTCCTCCAGGTCTGTCAGCAGGGACTGCAACTCAGTCGCACGTTGCCCAAAGTTGTATCCGAGTATTTCCGACTTGTCCGGCCCAATCTCGAGACTGGCCAGCCTCCTGGCCCGGGCACTCAAAAGGGTTTCGGTTTCACGGATCCAGCGGAGAGCATTGGTCAGCTGGTTTCGGAAGACATGCAGGTCCCAGAATTTTTTTTCGTAGTCCGTATACTTCTCCGGGGCCGAAACCTCTCCCGAGGCGACCGGGTGGGCCTGGTATTCTTTTTCGATCTCATCCACGCGATCCCTGATTTCAAGTGCCAGGTAGATCGCCTCCTTGTTGGTGGGTGCCGGAATTCTTGCAGTCACTCCGGGACGGTCGAGGTCCATTCGGGCCTCCATCAGCATGGACTGTAAAGTTTCCCGGTTCTGTTTCCTCAGGAAATCATTGGCATTCTTGAGGGAATTTTCGTCCAGTTGCTGGAGGAGTTTCCCCCCCTGCTCGATCACCCCCAGCGAATTCCCGGCCCGGTAGTCACTGACAATTCGCGACAGCCGACTCTGTGTCTACTTTGGAAGGTCATTGGCCGCCAGGAAACCGGTCCATCCGAACAACGCCAGCATTGCCAGAGGCAACCACGCCCGGAAAAACTGGAGTTGGGTTCTGTTTGCAACCTGGCTCGCCCATGGATAACCGGAACTCAACCGGCGGTTGCCGTATGGCAGCTTTTTGATTGGCACCATCTCTCACCTCTTCTCTTTGATTGACTGAGAATCCATCAACGGGGTGTTCCAGGTCCCGATGATACAAAACGTGCTGCAACCGTTCTACTTTTTTCCTTGCCAACCCGTCAAACATTTTGCTCAGCTCGCGCGATCCGGGAAGAGAATCAGAAAATGAACTAAGCGGCAGGGTCGGCATTCCGCCATTTTCAACCAAATCGTTGCACCATTTTGTCGGCGATGGTTGGCGCCAATCGATCCAGCAGGACCAGTCCCTTGGCGCCCATGGTGAGGATCACTTCGTGCTTGCCTGCCCGGATGGCCTGGAGGGTCTTTCGAGCCACCACTTCCGGCAACATCGCTTTTTTGGGAGTCCAGTCTCTTTGACTGTGATTCTCAACCACATTTTCGAAAAACTCGCTTTGAGTGGTCGAGGGACTGACGAGCAGCACGTCGATGCGACCTGCCAGTTCCGCGCGCAGAGAATCGGAAAAACCGTGCAGGGCGAACTTGGAGGCACAGTATTCACTCTTTTCGGGAACCGCCCGGTGCCCGAGAACACTGCTGATGTTGACGATGATCGGTTTCGTCCCTTTTTCCAACTCGGGAACGGCCAGGCGAACCATCTCAACCGGTGCAAAAAAATTGACTTCCATGATCTTCCTCAGGCAGGATTCACTGGAATCGACAAATTTGCCCAGGCCACTCACCCCCGCATTGTTGATCAGCATGTCCAGGCCGCCGAATCGCTCCAACGAAACAGTGACCAGTCTCCTGCGGATGGACGGATCGGTAATGTCCCCTGGTACCACCTCCAGTTGTTCCTGGTCCAGGACATGCTGCCGCAACCGGTTCAGATGTTCCTCGCGCCGCGCCGTGACCACCAGGCGGCACTTTTTTTTCAGCAGCTGTTTCGCAAGCTCGAAGCCGATGCCGCTTGATGCACCGGTAAGGATCACCCGCAAGGAGTCGAGTTTCCTCCTGCCCATCAGACCACGTCTTTCATCGGCAGAGATGCAGGCGGTTGGGATTCGGTGGCATCCGGCTTGGGAGCCTCGGACTCCCCAATATCGGGCTGGGCAATCCCTTCCAGGGAAGCACCCGGCAGCTCCCGGCCGCGTCCCTTCTCAGATTGGATACCCGCTGCTGCACCAGCCTGGTCCGCTTCGGAGGTTTCGTTTTCCCCGCCCCCGTTCCCCGTTCCCTCGCTGTCGCGGACCGAAATGCAGACATCCGGATCACTGATCCGCCCAAGGAATCTCTGTGGCATCCGACAGTGAATGGAAACCCGCTCGTCAGAATAGGACGTCGAGAGGACGTCTCCGTAGGCCGAGCAGTAGGCAATGATCTTTCCATTTTCCACACCGGCCTCAATGTCGACCTCCCTGAAAGTCCTGCTCAGGGCTCCGGAAACGGCATGGGCAAATTTTTCCAGCCCCTCGCTGGTCATCGCACTGATCGGAATTGCATTCGGGTAACGGTTGAGCACGCTCTGAACGTAAACATCCGAGCCTGCCACATCGGTCTTGTTGATGACCAGCAGCGTGTCTTTTTCCTCGATCCCCAGCTCCTTGAGTACATCGTAAACGGAGGTAATCTGGTCCCTTACAGCCGGATTGCTGCCGTCGCAAACGTGGATCAACAGATCCGCCTGGTTCGCTTCTTCCAACGTCGCCTTGAAACTGGCGATCAGGCGGTGAGGCAGATCGCGGATGAATCCAACGGTATCGCTCAGCAACACGGGACCCCAGTTGGGCAGATGCCAACGGCGGGTCCGGGTATCAAGCGTGGCAAACAGCTTGTCCTCGGCCAGTACAGAGGCCTCAGTCAGGTTATTCATCAGGGTGCTCTTCCCTGCATTGGTGTATCCGACCAATGAAACCGTCATCCGGTCGCTGCGTGAAGCGACCTGTCGCTCTTTTCTTTTTTCAACCTCCGACAATTCGGTTTTCAGTTCATGAATCCGCTTTTCCACCAGCCGCCGATCGGTCTCCAGCTGCTTTTCACCTGGCCCCCGCATACCCACACCCATCTTCATGCGTGACAAGTGCGTCCACATCCGCTTCAACCTGGGCAATGAATACTCCAGCTGTGCCAACTCAACCGCCAGACGGGATTCATAGGTCTGCGCATGCGTGGAAAAGATATCCAGGATCAACTCCGTTCGATCCAGCACCTTGACCCCAAGGGCTTTTTCCAGGTTGCGCGTTTGACTGGGCGCCAGGTCATTGTCGAAGATCACCACGTCCGCTTCGAAATGGTCCACCAGTGTTTTCAGCTCATCGACTTTTCCCGTACCCAGGTAGGCATTGGGACTGGGCGCCTCCCGACGCTGGGTCATTCCACCAACAACGGTTGCGCCTGCAGTGGTCGCCAAACCTTCAAGCTCATTCAGCGGATCGTCTTCGAATTCCCGTCCGGGCAACAGCACGCTGACCAGGATCGCTCTTTCCCCGGCAGCCTTTTGACTTCTTTCTCGATCGTGCAACAACAACTCCAACTCGGGCGGTCAATCTTTTTATTATAGCGAATGAGGCCCTTTTCCGAAAAAGGTTCTTGACCATTTGCCGGCCACCAGATTTTTGGATGATTTTGGACCATCCGCACCCGGTGATTTCCAGCGACAACGCGCAGAAAGACATTTTTCCATTGCAGGGAGCTCTCCGCCGGACACCGTCCCCGTGGAGCTGAAACGGTTGGTTTTCCCTCTCCGGGGATGTACCATTCAGCTTTTGGCCGCCCCCTGGTTCACATCTTACTCCATGCAAAACGAAGAATACGATCTTGATTCCATGGCAGCCTACCTGCACATCGAAAAAAAACAGGCTGAAAAGCTGGCCAGCCGTGGAAAAATCCCCGCCCATCGGGTCGACGGTCAATGGAGATTCCCTGTATTGGAAGTGCACCAGTGGCTCGAAAAACGGCTCGGGGTCCTGGATGCCGATGAACTGGCCCGTGTCGAACAGGCAATGGCCCGACAATCCAGCGCCCTGCCTGAAGACTCCACCCTCTCGGGCCTGCTGTCACCGGAAACCATTTCCATTCCGTTGGCAGCCAAAACCAGGTCATCTGTCATTCGTTCCATGTGTGAACTGGCGGCCACGACCGGACTGCTGTGGGATGTCGACCGGATGACCGATGCGGTCCGGGAGCGGGAGGAGATGTTGACCACGGCGCTCGACTGTGGGGCCGCCCTGTTGCACCCCAGGCGTCCCCTCCCTTCGATCCTGGCCCAACCGCTGTTGTCGCTGGGAATCACCACCCGAGGGATCCCCTTTGGCGGAAACGGACCTTTAACCGATGTCTTCTGGCTGATCTGTTCGACCGACGAAACGACGCACCTCAAGATGCTGGCGAGGATCAGCCGCATCCAGTCTCTTCCCGGGTTTCTGGACGAGATTCGAAATGCTGGATCGCCGGAGCGGGTGTATCAGATTGCCTGTGATCACGAACGGGAACTGGACTGAGGGAAGGGATCTGAGCGGATGCATCCTGCCGAACTGGATTCAGCAACACTGCTGGGGGAATGCCGGATCACCCACACCCGTCGCAAGGGTCCCGGTGGCCAGCACCGGAACAAGGTCGAAACGGCTGTTGTGCTGCTGCACCAACCTACCGGGGTCATGGCCGAAGCGAATGAAAAACGGAGCCAGGCCGAAAACAAGCGAGTCGCTCTGGATCGGCTGCGACGGGAACTCGCATTACAGGTGCGGACCGATCCGGGGCCGGCGACGGGAACACGCCTGGAGGCACGATTGCGAGGCGGAAAGCTGTCAATCAATCCGAAGCATGACGACTTTCCGATCGTGCTGGCGGAAATACTGGATCGATTGCACCAGGCTCATTACGAAATTCCTCCCTTGGCTCGTCAATTGCAAATCACGAATTCCCAAATCCTGAAATTCCTCAAACTCCATCCACCCGCTTTCGATAAATTCAACCGCGAACGGGAAGTTCGGCATTTGCCACGCATCAAGTTCTGACTCCCGGGTTCGGACTCCCTGATGGAGATCAGCTTGCCAGGGCAAATCCAGGATCCGGGCGATTTACGGCCGGGTTGATCTGCCAAAAAAACAGGGTCGCAGCCCTCCCCGTGCCGCTGGAACTGGTAACCGGAAGGCTTGGTCAACGCGGGTCCGAATCTTCAAGTGGATGCAGGGCCTGCCCACGGGACCATTTGAGAACACTCTCCAGGCGGTCCTTACCCCGTTGATAGTAGCTGAAATCCAGCGTTGCCTGATGCTCGTCTGCCGCCTTCTGAAAACGGGCCTGCCAGCCTTCCGGTCTGGCCACGATCGACTCCTCCTGCAAACGCTGCAGCAGCCAGTCAGCAATCCGTTTGTGTGTTCCTACCGAAGGATGCACATGGTCCACCAGCAACGTTCGGTCAATGATCCGGTTGGCGGAAATGCCAGCGCATTTCTGCTGCAGGTCGATGTACAGCAAGCCCCCCTCCCGCCGGGAGGCACCCTCCTCACTGGCCACCTCCGCCAGGATCTGGCGGAGCGTAGAAGTCATGCGAAGGGGGCAGAGATCGGTGTCTATGGCAGCATCATAATTGGCTCGGGCCTGCAGGTACTGCTGCTGTTCCTGTTCGAAAAGGGCGGTGAAATAATACATATCCGCTCTCCCCTTCCCGGATTTTATTGCCTCTTTCAATTCTTTCAGGGAGCTCTTGCCGAATTCGGAAGTCGACTCCGGTTTCCAGTCCACGGTGGGTTTAAATGGAAAAGTCCGCTGGCAGGAGGGGGGAGCCAGGATTGCCATCGGTACATCGGACTTTCGGACCGCCCTGACCATGCCACGGATGTTGTACCGAAAGTGCTCCCGCACTGCCTCACGCTGCAGGGTCTGCTCACTGAAACGGTCCAGGCCATTTCGGTAATCCAGTCGGGTCAGAACCGTTTCGCCCAGTTCGTCCCGGACAGATTCGCCGTGACGCATGCGGAATACCCGCGACCGCATCCATTGGTAGCTTTTCAGAGAGGAAAGCAGCCGGTGCCCGGAAACCAGGGGTCCGGGAAGCGATTTTTCGAAATGGTATGTTCGATTCTCAAGGTACTCATTGTGACCGGTGCAAAGCACGATCAGGTCAGGCGAGTAACCCAGTACCTCGTTCACGATTGGCCGCAGACGATAGGAAGCGTACGAAACCCCTCCGCAGTTGATAACTTCAACAGTTTTTTCCGGTTCACAACTTTGGATGGCAAGTTCCAGCCAACGGGAAAACGCCGTTTCAGTTTCCCACGGCCGCCCCTGGACGGTCGATCCGCCTATGACAAAGACCCGAAATCCATCAGCCGGTTTTTCGATCAGGAATTCAGCAGGACGAAAGAAACTGAGACGGGAATCCCGAATCCGGTAAAGCCCCTCTCCGGAATCCTTTTCAAACAGCCTCGAATCACCGACCAGACCAAGAAACGGATCTTCCGGTTCCCCCGCAGACTCCCAGGAACAACAGTGCAGTATCAGCTCCAGCAGGGCCAGGGGAATCAGCAGGGCCGCCGCACTGTAAACCAGTTTTTTCCACAACGGCAACTTCACCGAAAACCCCTGAAATCAATAGATCAATTAAAAACCATAGACGCAGACTATTGTATGGATTAGCCAAAAACGTCTGTTTCCCCGGCAGGACACTTTTAAAATTATAGCATTCAACGCCAACTTCAGCCCCCAGAGCACATTATGAACCATCCAACGATTGACCTCCTGAAAAAAGCCTACTGCATGGAAATCGAAACCATCATGAACTACATCGCCTACAGCACCAACCTGGACGGGGTGCGTGCGGAGGAGATCAAAAAGTCCCTGTCTGCAGACATTGGTGAAGAACTGCTTCATGCACAGGAGCTGGCCAAACGGATCAAGCAACTGGGGGGATTGGTGCCCGGCTCCAATTCCGTGCAAACAGGCTCCCAGCCCGATCCTTCCGGCGACACGACCGATGTGGTGGGCTGTATCGAGGCGGTGATCGCAGCCGAGGAGGCAGCCTGTGCCCATTACAAGAAAATCATTCGGGCTACTGATGGTGAAGACTATGTCACCCAGGATCTTTGCGTTCGCCTCCTGACCGACGAAGAAGAACACCTCGTCCTGTTCAAGGGCTTCCTCAAGGAATACCACCCGGTGCCCCAGGCCTGAGCAGAAAGGTCCGCCTTTCTTTTTCCGGTCCGGCCGGCCCGTGATTCGGTCGCCAACCAGGATCCCTTGCACTCTCGAGGCAAACCCGTCATGCAATCCCAGCCGGCGAAGTCAGCGGGCCGGGACAGTTTGCCCCCGGATCCTGCTGGCCTGGAATCCTGTTGGGCTCCCGTCAAGAGCGGTCAGCCAGGCTGCTACTGCAGGTCGGATTGCAAGCGGTCTGCAGCCCCCAGGAGTGCCTCCGTCCTCGACTCGGCGTCCAGGCCGGTCAACTCAACAGGGAGTACCCGGGACCGTGGGTTCTTGTCTCGGCAGATCGAATAGGTCTTGTCGTAGTAGACCAGAAGAATCTCTGCACAACGTTTCAGATCACCCTGTTCGAGCGCCTCGATTACCGAATTGACATTCTGTCCCCCCAGGCGTTTGGCAATCCGGCCGGTGGCGGCAATCATTTCATCGGTGGGCAGGTCACCATACTCGGTCACCAGGAAATCTGCCCGCTCCTCGCGGTCAATCTCGACGGAGATGGCCGGAGCACCGTGCAACTTGTCAAAAAAGGGCTGGGGAACGACACACCGGCCGATGGAGCGGCTTTCATCCTCTACCCAGATTCTCCGCCGCGGATCCAGGCTGGACAATTTTTCAAATAGCAGGTTTTCAAAGTGTTCCGTTGGTGGCTGCTCCCCCTGGCCGATCCCGCCAAAGGCGGAACCCCGGTGTCGAGCCAGTCCCTCCAGGTCAACGACCTGTTCTCCCTTTTTTTCCAGTTCCAGCAGCAGCCGGGTCTTTCCGCTGCCGGTCATGCCGGTCAGGGCCAACAGCTGAAATCTTTTTTCGAACAGTTCGTGCACATGTTTTCGATAGGACTTGTATCCCCCGCTCAGTCGATGAACATCGAAATCTGCCTGGTTGAGAAGCCAGGCAACCGATTCGCTCCGCATGCCTCCCCGCGCACAATAAAGCAGAATTTCAGATGCAGCTGACCCTGCCGCGTTGCGATCCGGTCCAAATTCAATACAAACATTCCTCACCGCCTCGACAATCCCATCCAGGCGGGGACCAGCCAGTTTCAATCCCAGCTGAATCGCCTCTTCACGACCGGTTTGCTTGTAAACGGTCCCAATCCGGGAACGCTGCTGGTCATCGAACAGGGGAACGCTGTGAGCACCCTCGATCCTCGCTTTTTCAAATTCAAGCGGCGCGCGGACATCGACGGCCGGAAGACTCCTCCGCAATTCCAGGAACTGGCTGATTTCGACGGTTTGAACAGACACGGCTCAATTGACTCTCGGGTACAGGCTCCCGTTTTTGCACACCTACCCGGTGTTGATGTGCAAGCGTGCTCTGAGAGCCTACAATCGTCTGATTATAACCGAGTCCAGGCGAATCGATTATGGCACGTAACATCGAAATCAAGGCACGCCTCCAGGAAGACCAGTGGGCAGGCATGGAAGCCACCGCAGCCAGGCTGGGCGAGGGACCTGCTCAGCTGGAACAGATCGATACATTTTTTCAGACCCACGATGGCAGACTCAAACTGCGGGAATTTGGAGACGGAACAGCGGAATTGATTTCCTACACTCGCACCAACTCCGCAGAACCGAGACTCTGCCGGTATCAGCGTTTCGAGGTAGAAAACCCAAAACAGCTGAAGTCCATGATGGAACAGTCCCTGGGAATTCAGTGTGTGATTGAAAAACAGCGCCGTTTCTACAGGGTGGATCAGGCACGGGTTCACCTGGACGAGGTCAAGGAACTGGGAAAGTTCCTTGAGATTGAGGTCGTTCTGCGGGACGAGCAACTGGAGGAAATCGGCAGGGAAATCATGGACAGCCTGCTGGATCAGTTCCAGCTGGATTCTTCCTGCTTTGAGGGACGAGCCTATGCCGACCTGCTCATGGAACAGCAAGCCACTGAAAATCAGATGACCGGGCAGAAGGATGATCAACCGGACCGAACGCAGGACTGAGCAACCGCCTGACTCTGCCGGAATCGTATTCAGACCCCTTCGAACAGCACAGAGCCTACCCGGACCAGCGTGGCGCCGTGCAGGATCGCCTCTTCAAAGTCTCCACTCATCCCCATCGACAATTCAGCAAGCGAAACGTTTGCGGGTAACGGGTCACTCCATTCCAACCGTAATGCCTGCATGCGTTCAAAATCCTGGCGTGCCCGCTCAAGCCCCCCTTCCTGGGAAGCCATGGCCATCAGTCCCCTAACTCGCAGGTTGCCAAGTCGGGAAACTTCCTCGAGAGTCTCACCCATCCGGTCCGGTGCGAATCCATGCTTGGCAGGATCACCCGAAATATTTACTTCACACAACACCTCGGAGACCTCGCCAATCCGCTCGGACTCTTCGTCGAGCAGCTGCAACAGTTTCAAACTGTCACCGGAATGCACCAGCGAAACAACCGGTAATGAACGGCGAACCTTGTTGGTCTGCAGGTGGCCGATCAGATGCCAATTCAGGTCAAGCTCCCGAAGCTCTTCCGCTTTTTTCCAGAGTACCTGGGGACGACTCTCGCCAAAATCGCGGCACCCCAGCTGATGGAGTTCGCGAATCAGACCGGAGTCCACATACTTGGTAACAGCCACCAGCTGGATATCCCCCGGATCCCGGTTGGCCCGCTCCGCCGCTCTCTGGATTCGCTCCAGGACCCGGTGATAGTTGTCAGCAAGCTGTTGAATCGAATGGCTCATACCCTGGTCAGGATAACAGGCCTGGGGAGTTACCGACAGGACCCGCCGATCCCCTCCATGATCCAAAGCCCGGACGGGCAAAGTGTGGCTGATGCAATCGACAGGTGGTGCCGGAAAGAGGTTGGCTCCACCTGCCAGGAACTAGTCAACGCTGATGATTTCGCAACAGGTCCCATCCTCTTCAAAAGTTCCGACGTAGAATTCCACCGCCAGGTTTTGCCCGAACACGGTTCGGCTTGCCGGAGCGACCAGTGACCGGTAAATCAACCATTGCTGATCACCCACATGAACCCGGTAGGCAACCGCCTCAGACTCCGGAACTATTTTAAGCTTTTCGGCCACGGTCAATTGCCTCCAGGTCAGCGGTTGGCGACACCTCTTGGGATCCAGGTCGATGAATAATGGTGCGTAGCATGCTGCTCCGTGTGCCTCAGTCCCGACACGCAGACCTGCAGGATCCATCTCAAGGGAATGCCCCGTACGGGCGACCTTCCACTCCGGCATTCCGATCGGCAGCACTGCGGCGTGGGTGCGGGACTTGCGGGTCAGGAAAATTTCATTCGTGTCTGCCGCCACGCCAAAACCGGTTGCCGGGTCCAGCATCCAGCTTGTCGTAAAATCAATATGCATCGGCCGGTTACCCAACAGCACATCACTTGCCAGGAGAAAAAGCTCATTGCGGGCCAGCAAAAAGTGCTTCTGCCATTTCACTCCCTCTTGCAACTCACATTCAAGCTCAAGGAAATCACCATCCTGGTCGCTGTGCCAGCAGACCACCTCCCAGTCACTCGTCGGCTGGACCTGCTCCCCATCCAGATTCCAATCGGTTCGCATGCCTCCCCGAAACAGGCAATGGCCACTCGAAAGCTCGGCCTGGATTTGCCGATTCTGATAACTGACCGCCAACCGGGGGAGTTTTGGCAACCATTCCGTCTGTAAAACAGCCAGTTCGCCCCACTCCGAGTTGACCGAAGGTTCGGGCAGGGAATGCAGGCTCGGTTTGCCGTTTTTGGACTTTGAGAGAACAATCGAAGCGATCGCTGCATCCTCCTCGTCATGGTAACAGCCGAGCGCCGCCTGGAGGATCGGTTTCAGGTTTGCTTCCCCATCGCTGAAAGTGCCTGTGCCATCCTTGCGCATCAACCGCATCATCTGCCTGACAAAGAACTCGTATTGCGTCTGGATCTCGAGGTCAAAACACTCTGTGTTTGCCAGGTCGGAAATCCTCTGGCAGCGTGTCCAAACGGCCAGCAGAACCGGTGCAACCGGGACGTACCTGGCATTGGGCAAACCATCCCCGTCAAGGAGTTCCTCGATGGCAGTGCCCAACTTGCCGCGGGCCTGACTCAGGAACTCCGCCGCTTCCTCAAGAATCGCAAATCGCAAACCGACCGTCAGCGGCAATTCCGCATACAGGATTTGCTGGGTGGCCGGATCGTCGAACATCAGATCCGTGTCGTCGGCGGAAAGCAATTCCTTCAATTCGCCGAAAACTGCCTGAAAGTCAACGGCTGCAAACCGATCCGGAAACGAAGCCATGACGTTGACCGCCAGCAGAACCTGGTAGGCGGAGGCAAAATCATTCGGAATCTGTGACCTGGTCAACGAAATCCCGCAGGACAGCCACTCCCGTACGCGGGCAACCGATTTGGCGTTCATCCTGGAGCCCGTCTTGGCAAGAACCTCCAGGTCCGTCCCTACCAGTACCTCGTCCAGACCCCACAGGTAATCGGTCGATGGAATCCACTGGCTTCCATGTTCCTTGACACCTGCAAGAAAACGGGCAAAGCCCTCCGCGGAATCAAGATCCTGCAGGGAAAGCAATGCCTGGCTCCGCTTTTTGCTCTTTTTTTTCTTCAGCTTGGTCATACACTTTGTCTACAGCATTCGGTTCGAGAGCATAGAATGTCTAACTTCGGGCTCCTTGGCAAGGCGGCGGACCTTCAGAAGGCAGGCAAGTTACAGAAAAAGCGGCACTCTTTGTGAGGTAATTGGGCAGGCTATGTTAGGCAATTGGGCAGGCAAAGAGCGGTCGGTGGTTTCCCCACTGCCTGCCCCATCTGCAAACGGATGGAGCCTGCTTGGCCAGTCAGGTCTCCACGGGCCGGACGTGTCCTGAAACCCCTTTTCAATTTTTGGCCGTTTGTTGGCTCCGTCCCGCGAACGTGATAACTTGGGGATCACCGAAAACCTGGAAAGGTGCAACGGAGAATGCAGTCACACGCCTCTTTATTAATCAGGAACCAGACCAAGATGCCAATCAAACCTTTCCCGGCTCTCGTTTTGAGCTTGCTTCTCGCCGGATTTGCTGCCGCTCAAACCGACAACCCATCGACCGGCGACGACCCCAGGACCTCTGACAAACCGGCGGAAAAAGACCCACTGGAGAAAATCAACCGCTCACTGGGCAACCTGCGAAAACTGCCCGAGGGAAATGTATGGATTGAATTGAAAAACAAGATGGTTGTGATCGATGGTCAGATCTGCATGCGAAAGGGACCGCTGGAAATGTTTGCCTGTCCCCCCAACACCAAGGAACACGAATCCATCGTACAGGCCCAGGCAAAGCCCTTTATCGTGCACACGGCCCTGCTGATGGTAGGCGCGGAATCGGGTAAGCCGGTCGAGTGGGAGCCCAAGTACCAACCAGCCTCCGGCACCCGGGTTGAGGTAACCGTGCACTGGCTGGACGAGAAGGGGAAACATCGCAAGATGCGAGCCCAGGACATGATCCGCAACGTGCGAACCGGTAAGGCAATGACCGAACAATGGGTATTCGCCGGTAGCGAGTTCTATACCAATCCCAATACAAAAGTCAGGCATTACATGGCTGACGGAGGAGAAATGATCTGCGTCTCCAACTTCACCACTGCCATGATGGACCTGCCTGTGGAGAGTACCCAAAGCAAGGAAGGACTGCTGTTCGAAGCCTTCACCGAAAAAATTCCTGAAATCAAGACCCCCGTTCGACTGGTCCTGCAGCCGCAGATCGATAAAAACAAATCTGCCCCCGGAAAATTGAAGCAGCCCGAGAAAAAAGAGGGCCAGAAAAACAGCGAGCCGAGCCCCAACGGGTCCGCACCGAAGAATAAAACTCAGAAACAACCCCAATCGAAAATTGGTTGATGAGGCCGGTCAATTTCCAGGCGAACCGCAACGCCCCGACTCGAATGGAAAACGGCGAATGGACCCCATCCCATCAACCGTGACCAGGGAGATGGGATGTGGGAGATGGGATCTCGCCGAATGGAAAACCGCCCAGTCCAGTCCAGTCCAGCCCAGTCCAGTCCGGTCCTGGCAACATCGTTCGCATGCCAGCCAGAACCGGGAACGGCACAGACAACCTCATTTGGATCAGCGACGGGGCGTCGGCTTCTTTTCTTTTTCTTTTTTCTTTCCGGAACCAAAAAGCCCCAGCCCCGGAAGCCCTGCTGACTTTGCAGGAGTCGCGTTTTTTTGCCGCTGCATATCAAAATGCCCCGAGACAACGAACTGCCCCTCGGCGGCCAGCAGGGTCAACTCCGCTCCGCGGAACCAGCCCAGCAGGTTGGCGTTGTATTCTTCAGGCACCTGGCGAATA
This sequence comes from Planctomycetota bacterium, assembly GCA_036336715.1. Lineage (GTDB taxonomy): Bacteria > Planctomycetota > Planctomycetia > Pirellulales > Pirellulaceae > JABAAE01. Next base: position 3,507 of record JAYZFP010000096.1, on the reverse strand, counting down.
TTTGTCGGCGGCAGTCGATCGCTGGTCCAGTACCTTCGACCATTGGCATGTTCGACCGTGCGGTAGTCCCCTTCCAGAGAACAGATCAGCTTGCCATCGATCAGCGTTTCGACCCCGCTTCGGGCCGTATCGGGCTGCACCTTCATCTGTTGACTCATGGCGTTCAATAACTTGATGTTACCCAGGGATGCCTGGAGGGCCCGTTGATAAAACAACGTGTTGACCAGTGGCACCAGTTCCGAAGCGGAGAGGTCACCCACGAAAACATGGATCTGCCCGGGTGATTTCGCCTTCACAGCTCCAAGGTGGGGACGAAGGGCCTGCAGCCTCGACTTGTCAAATGAAAGAACGGAATACTCCCCTTCCTGTATGCGGTGAAGATCCAGCAACCGGGAGTAGGAAAAGCCCTCTTCATCCGGGCGAGCCAACTGGAGAGTCACCGTATCGAGAAAACCGGGCTTGGGCCAGGCACCCAGGTAGCCGGGGAACCCTTTCAGCAATTGCAGCCAGCTGAAGAACCCGGAGGGCTGGACGGTAATCGGGGGTGTGGGCTCGTTCTGAATCGAAGCGAAAACCTGGTGCTGGGGAATGCTGTTGAAAATCAAACCACCGCTGATACTGGCCTGGACATTCACGATATCCGCCGGTGAAGTCCCATGCTTGTAGACAGTGGGACTGCCCAGCAAACCGGTAAGGAACTCGGACTGTTTTCCCAGCAACGAAGAAATATTGGCCGAAAAGAGTATCCTCTCCTTTCCCTTGCGATTCAAACGCTCACGTTTGACGGTGGCCACCAGGGGTACCATGGATTTCCACTGCTGCCTCACCAGTTCATTCTGTTTCTGCAGGGCTTCCTCTTCACTCGCCGTGATCCCGTCCACCCGAACATCGGGAACCGGGACAAAACAGCCGCGGGTTCCACGCAACGAATCAATGACTCCGTCGGGGGTCGCAATGGGACCGCTCCCGTCGATCCGACTGGAAAATCCGGCTGGCAGGAAACCCGCGGCGACCAGATCGTCCGGCAGCAATTCCCCCAAACCCTCTCCCTTTGCCGCGGTGGACGCCAGTTGCAACAATTCCATGTCAACCAGTGCCCGTTGGCGTCTTGCATTTTCGACCTGGTACTTTGAGGACAGCATTCCGCGAAAAAAATTGGAGGGCATGAAAACAAAAACTGTATCTTCACGGTCCAGTGGGAACGCGGCACGGGTCCGGATAAATTCGGATGAATTCCCGAGGCTTCGGCCACTTTCGGCGGTTGCGAAAAACTGGCGAACCAGTTCCCGGCAATTGGTAATCAGGTGGTACTTGCCATCCTTGGCATAAAAAGACCTCAGGCGATTGTCGGCAGTGGACAGGAACGAGACCTTTTTACCGGATACCTCCACCGTTTCCAGGGTTGCGCCACGAGGTGCTTCCCGCTTCATGATTCGTGACCGCCCGCTGGTGATTTGGCTCGATAGCAGGCTGTTGCGTTCTTCGAAAATCACCCCCAGGGCAGCACCCTCGCTGATGCGCAGATCCCGTCCGATGAGGGCAAAATCAGAAATCACCGTCTGACCAAAGGTCTCTGCCAGCGGATCCTGCTCCAGGCAAAGCTGTTTTTCAAAACGGTCTGTCGAATTCGGTTCGATTCCCCTCAGAATCGCCATTCGTCCGATGTCACCCCCATACTCCCGGGTCAGCCTCTTCAGCCACACCTGGTTTTGCCACTGGCCAAAGCGAACATAAAAACACCCCGTGGGAACCCGTGCGGCCATGTTTTCAATGGGTGGCCGCTCTCCGTCGGGTTCAAAAGATTCGACAACCGGAAAAGGGTCGGGGGGCAACTGCCGCGTGAGATCTCCATCGGGATCACGTTCCACCGTCATCGTTTCCCGCATCAGTTTGAGATGCCGTAATTCTTCGCCGAGAAAAAAATCGATTACGTTCTGCACTTCATCCTTGACCAGAATCTTTTCGGCGGTCCTTTCAATCAGTGGTTTGGGAAGCCCGAGTCGCTGCCCCAACATCGCCGTCAGGTAGGTCTCGATAACCGGCGGATAATCCCCCTGTTTTTTCCGCATCCTGGCCACGGCGTTGTATTCCCGCCACCAGGCCCGATTCAGAAGGTTCTTCTGCAGTGGTCGCCCCCGGGTCGGCTCGATACGAACGGTCAGGGCATTGGAGGTGTAAACTTTGGCAGTAAACGGTTCCCGACCGGTAAACAGAAAGTAAACGGACATGGTTTTGGGAAGCGTGGTATCGGATTCACCCGCCAATACATCGAGAATTTTTTTGCCTGCTCCCGCCGAAAAAACCGGGTAGTGAATCCGGTTGTCGGATTCGGTGACAATCAGGCCGTTGGTACGCAGCAGCTCCCGGTCCTGCTCCCGGATTGGGAGCGTCACCCGAGCAACACCAAAAGGTTCCCCCACGTAAGCCTCGTATCGCTGCAACTGGGCCGTTACGGGTTCCAGTGGCAAAATCAGTCCCAGCAGCAATCCTCCTGCCCCAAGCAGCCAGCTCCAGAAAAGACGACGGCAACCAACCTCTTGCCCGGACCGGGGCTTTTTTTTCGGGCCCCGATGTATGCCGATAACCGGGTGTACTTCGATAGCCGGGTGTACGTCGACAAAAGGTGCAAGCAGTGAAAGACTACATTTCATTGACCGGATTTTCTTTGCCAGAATTTTCATTGTCCAGTTTCCATTATCCAGACCCGAAAAAAGAGACCAACGCGAGAGTGACATGCCTTTCCCGTTGAATTCTGTCCCCGGGAATTCTGTCCCCGGGAATTCTGTTGGTCCGCTCCCGCTCATTGTACGGATTCCAACCGTTTGGTCCGCCAGAAAATTGAATTCCAGCCGTTGAATTACGAAATCGTTCTCAAACGGTTCAAACCCGTTTTGAATGATTGCCCGCTTTGGGACCCCGGGAAATGCTACTGGACTCCCATCACCTGTACCGGAACGGAATAGAACCCGGTGCGGGCCGTCACGTAGAGCGTCTTGCCAACCAGCACGCAATTGGCCGGCGCTTCTGGCATTTCCAGCCGGTCAATCCGCTCGCCCGAGCGGTTGTAAACGAGTATCGCGCCCTGCCAGGTCAGGTAGAGGTTGCCCATCCGGTCCACCGACATCCCGTCGCTTCCGGCGTCGGCAAACTCACGCTGGTTGGTGATTTTCCCGTCTCCAACCACATCCCAGGCAAAGACCTTTTTTTTCGCTGTATCCGCCACATAAAGCGTTTTGAAATCTGGCGAAAACAAAATACCATTCGGTCGACTCAGGCTGTCAACAACCCGTGTAATCTTGCCACCACGCGAGACATGGTAGACCCCCTCAATTTCCATTTCCATGTCATCACGGTTTCCATAGCGGGGATCGGTAAAATACATCCCTCCGACGGTATCCAGCGCAACGTCATTTGGACTGTTGAACTTCTGGCCCTCAAATCGGTCCGCTACGACGCGGGTTCTGCCATCTGACGTGATCGTCAGTTTCCGGTTTCCCCCTTCACAAG
>JAYZFP010000095.1:0-4427 GCA_036336715.1 Planctomycetota bacterium | reverse complement strand
TGCGAACCTTTGCCGAGGGGCGGGACGCGATCACCGCCGAGTTTGGTCTGCCTGTCTTCGCCGATGTGATGTCGAGCTTTGCGGCCGGGGAGCGGGCGGTCAATCGAGCCTGGTGTGCGGCGGCCGACGGCTATCTGAATGAGGCCGAGGCCTGCCTGGTCCGGTCGGGGAAAATGCTGCGGGATGCCCGGCAACTGCTGGCGGATCAGGCGAAGTGATTGTTCTTTTCCGCTGAGTGGATGCCGGTAGTGCCGGTGGCGGAATCAGGAACGCCCGGGGTCCAGGAGATCGACCCACCCGAATGTGCCTTTGCGGTTTCCTGCCACGTTGCCTGTTGGGTCCGTTGGGTTTCGTTCATCGGAAGAACGGCATCCGGACTGTTGTTTCCCTTGCGGAAACCCACTGCATGCCAGCTGGACGCATCCGTTCCGGCGATCTGCTAGGATACGGGCTGAAATCCGTATACCGAATCAAAAACGGCCAACAAGAATACGAAACACGAAATTTGGAAAATGTCATGTCTCTATTCAACCGGGCATCTGGCACAGCCGACATTCTTGCCAGCGTTAAAGAGGTTCTATCGGGCAAGTTGGGCGATCAGCTGCAATCCCTGATCCATTTTGGCAATCACGTGGATCGCTCTCTCGTTCCCACCGCCGAGGACAAGGTGCAGCTGCTGATTGTGCTCCGCTGTATCGACAGTGGCACGCTGGACCAGCTGGCGGATGCCTTTCAGGGAATCCGTGGCAGTGAACACTTCGGACCGATGGTCACCACCCAGGCCGAAATCGAGGTCTCCACCGATGTTTTTCCGACCACGTTCCTCGAAATGAAGTACCACCACGAACTGCTCTGGGGAGAGGATGTGTTGCAGGATCTTGAAATTGAATCTGCTTACCTCCGCCTGAGGTGCGAACAGGAGCTGAAAAACCTGCTGTTCCGTTTGCAGACCGGTTACCTCGGCAGCTTCAGGCAGGCCCGCCGCCTGAAGTCCCTTTTTCACCAGGCTTTTCAGTCCTTTCTCAAGACGCTGCATGCGGTCCAGGTCCTGTTTGACAAACCGTTTGACCAGGAACGTTCGGAGCTGATTCCCCAAATCGCCAGTCAACTGGAAATCATCCCCAGACCTTAAGCCGGCTGGCAGAAATTGACAGCCAGGCCAGCAGTGCCCAAACCGAGTTCCTTCGTTCGGCGGTCACCAGCCTGATCGAGGTGGTGGCCCAGGCGGCAGCCAGTGTGGACCGTATTCCCAACCAGGTCGAACTGGTGGAAGTGGCAGAAGACTAGCCGTGTCCCGTGAAAATGGATTCGGGCCCGGGAGCGGCCAATGAGTGGGAAGATCAAGGTCCGCTGGGAACCTGGGCCCTCCTGTATCCGTCCCCGTCCGCGACGCCTGGCAGGAAATTGTGCCGAATCAATTTTTCGGAACTGACGGAGAACCGCATTCCCTTTGCCTTTAATACCTGGTGTCCAGGCGGATCATCCAGGCGTCCGCTAATGGCACCGTCGTCTGCTCCTGGTTGAATTCGAGGTCACGGGAAAAGACATACCCTAGTTCGAGGTTGAGTTTTCGTCCCCGCACAAAGGGAACCCCCGGCTCTCCCCGGGGGGTGACCCGCCATCCAGCGGTGACCCGCCAGTCCCCGTACGTCAACCGATCATCCTGTTGCCCCCGAGTCCGGTAGCCCCAGGTGCTCCCCTCAAAGCTGCTTCCCAGGTAGAACCAGTTTTGACGGTTTGTCCCTTCGGAGATCAGGAAGTTGATGCGGGGGCGGGGTGGAATCAGGTCCATCCGCAGGGACGGGCGCGGCTGCCAGACCGCACCCAGCGCGGGGACGACCGGCAGGTCGTCCCGTCCGAGGGCGATCGCCCCCACGGTCCATTGCCAGCTTTCGGTTGCACGGTACATGCCGAAAACCCCTCCCCGGAATTGCCAGGCGTCGCTGGAGTGATTCCGGTGATCGGTCGCCCATGCCACTCCCAGCAGGGAACGGACAGTCCAGCGTTCGCTGATCCGGTAGACGTGCGACATTCCGGCCGTGTATTCAAACAGTTGACGCGGCAATCCGTTTGCCGGACCGGCATGAAGTTCTGTAAAAGCGAATCCGATTTTGACAATTGGGGGTGGCGACCGAAACAGGAACAGGATGGGAAACTTGACCTGGACATCCTGTCGGGTCAGGCCGTCCTGCGCATCGCTGATCCAGAGCGTCCCGATGCTGATGGGCAGATTGGAAACCGAATCCCACCCCGGTCGTGCGAGCAGGAAGTCCTCAAGCTGGCCGGAACGGGGATCGGAGTCCGTTTTTTCGTCAGCCCCCTCCGTTGAGCCTAAAGAAATCGGAATGGGAGATCTCGCTTCTGCGGACAAGGAACCCTCATACAAGGAGCCTGCGAAAAGGGAAAGCGGATGCAGTCCGGGGGAGGGATCAAGGAGCCCGGCGCCCGGAAGAGCGCCGACTGACGGAGCAGGGGAGGGGAGTCGCCTGAATAACAAGGGATGGGCACCGAAGTACCGGGGGGCGATCGGCTCGCTGGTATCGAAAGCGGGATTCGAGATCAGCCGGGGAGCCAGGCCCCACTTGTCCCCAAAACCGTTTCCCGGGTTCTTAAAATCCTGACCGGGCAACAGGACTGCCGAAAGCAGTACTGGCAGGACGCTGGCCAGGAGTGGCGATGTGATTTTTACCACTGAATTGTCTGAACCCGAAGTCTCTCGTTGCTGGTCAACGCTGCTTCCCTTTTCCGGCCTGGAGCAGGGAACAGCCAGGCACAAAAACCGGCTTCTGTTGCCGGCCCGACCTGTTTCGTCCGCTACTGTTTCAAACAGAAGCGGACAGCTCAACGGCAGTTCGCATGGATCGGATGAGTGGATTCAAAAAAGAACGGTGCCTGTCGGTGGATTCGCTTGATCGGTTGTCAGTCGGTACTGGTACCGATTTGGGCAACCTCCGGGGGTGATTTTTGCTGTAACAGCTGTCGCAGTGCTGCCAGCAGGGGTTGTTTGCGTTTGAACCGGGTTCTACTGGCAGAAAAAAACGCTGCCTGGGGATGTCCGGGAGAGCAGTTTGAAGAAAAGCAGTTTGAAGAACAGCGGCAGGCGTTTTCAGCAGGGATTGCGCTTGGGAAGCGGGCAGGGGATCAGAACCAGGGTTTTTCGTGGACGATGTACTCGTTGTAGAAATCAGCATCTGTTTTGGTGAGGTAGATGACCCCCTCCACCAGGCCGATGATGTTGGAAACCACTGCACCGATCCCGCAGGTGATCAGGGTGATGAGCAGCATGATGACTCCTGCGGAGGTGTAGCCCAGGTAGAATTTGTGAATGCCAAAGGAGCCCAGCAAAATTGCCAGCAGGCCGGCGGCAATCCGTTTGCTGTCCGTCGGGGAAGCCGGTGCGTATCCCTGGGGATAGCCGGCTTGGGGATAGCCGGCTTGGGGATAGCCTGACTGGGGATAGCCTGACTGGGGATAGGCGCCCTGGGGTGGGGCAGCGTAACCGGGTTGGTCGGTTGGATTCACCGGGAAGAACTGCCGAAAAATGATGGACGCAACCTGCCATTCCTTCATGCCCTCTTTCCAGACCAGGTCGGTGGGTAGCAACGTCCCCTCCTGAATCAGTTTCTGGACTTCCTGTTCTGAAATGGGGCCTTTTTGCAAACCGTTGACGGTGACATGCCACATGAATTAATCCGATTGAAACCTGTTGTTGAACCGGGCCAGTGCTGCAGGCAACCCGTCAGTGCCTGGAAAAAGATGTGGGTGCATCTGCCCGGCGTCCATCATGACTGTTTCATAATACGGCATGAAATCGGAGCCTGCGAGATCTATTCGCCGCATCGGCGGTCTTCTTGGGAAGTCATTATAGTTGACCGCTCTTTTCGAAGGGAATGCATCGGTAAACGTGCATTCCCGGGGGGGGCGGAAGCTGGCTGGGTCCTGGAAAGGTACGGGATCCTCCTGCAGAAAGTCGTATTCTGCTGTTGGTCGGCCTGAAGTTTGGTTTTGCAGTCTCCGGGTCTCAGTTTCCTTTTTCTTTTTTTTTAAACACCCGCCTGGCCGGCCTCGGAAAAGGGGCATGCCGGCAAAAGGACCGTAGACCTCCGAATACGGTTGGCCAATCGACTTCCGTAAAGCCCGGACAATTTTAAGGTTGGGGATTTCACCATCGATTGGTGTGCCGGCCGCGATTTTTTCCAGGCATTCATCGAGAGTCTCGCTGTCTTCGCCAAGAGTGCGATCGTCGCGCGGACGTAGGCATTGAATTTGACCGGTGCCTTGGTTTCGTCTCCTTAGTGAAGACTGAACTCGAAATGATTCCTGGCGAGATCGTACTGCCGGGCGAAGTCCCGAATCTGGCCGGCATGGAAGTGCAGGTTTCCGATTTGGAAGGGATTCAGGTCGGGATGGTCTCTGAGGTATTTCTC
>JAYZFP010000094.1:0-43398 GCA_036336715.1 Planctomycetota bacterium | reverse complement strand
CCAAACGGGAGTTTGCAGGGGAACAGGAGCTGAACATCTATTGCGCAGCTGGAATTGCCAAGCCGGTGCAGGAGGTGCTCGATGCGCACAATCGGGAATTTGGAACCCGGTTCAAATTGGCACGAACGGGCGGTTCAGGTGAACTGGCTGGCCAAATCAAGACCGAGTTCGAAACAGGGGTCGAAAAGGGAGCCGACCTGTACGTGACGGCTGATCCGCTGCTGCTGGACAAGGCGAGGGCCGAAGGGATCGTTGCCGAAAGATTCGAGCTGGCCGAACAGAGGCCTGTTGTGGCGGTTCGGTCTGAAGCATCGGTATCGATCGCGAGTTTTCAAGCCTTGGCAAAGTCAGACATCCGGTTCGGCATTGCCTCGGAGCGGGCGGCGGTCGGCAAAATGGTCCGGCAAATTGCCAAACGGGACGGTTTCCTGGAAGAGTTGGAGTCACGGAAGGTGACCGAATTCGAAAACGTAATGACCCTGGCCCAGGCACTGGTGACTGGCAGTATTGATGCAGCGTTGACCTGGGACACCACCGTTCAGCAGATCAACCGGCAGTCAGAAACCGCTTCTCCCTTGCGGGTACTTTGCAGGGCCGATCCCCAGGATCGCGTGAAAAGCAGCATTGGAATCGGAGTGCTGACCCAATCACGGAATCCTGTGCTGGGCTTGAGACTGGCCAGGTACCTGACAGCGCCCGGAAAAGCCAAGCCGAGTTTTGAAAAATTCGGCTTCACGTTTCTGGGCGGAGACCATTGGGCAGAGAAACCTGAAATCCATCTTTACTGCGGGTCCATGTTCACACCGGTTATCGAGGAGTCGGTGCGTGAATTCGCCCGGCGCGAATCGATCAACCTCTATCCCAAGTGGGAGGGATGTGGAAAGCTGGTCACCCGAATGAAAACGGCCTCGGGAGAAAACCGGTTTCCGGATGCCTATTTTGCCTGCGATGAGATGTTCCTGGAACGGGTTCAGGAGCATTTTCAACAGCCGATTCTGGTTTCCAACAACGAAATCGTGATCGCCATCCGCAAGGAATTGGATGCGGTCCGCGAGCCCCGGGACCTGCTGGATTCCCAACTCAGGATCGGCATCTGTGATCCGGAGCAATCGGCCCTCGGAACGTTGACTCGCCTGATGCTGAATGAGAAACCCTATGAAGGTTGGTATTCAAAGATAGCGGCTCAGGCCGCGGTGGTGGTGGATGTTGGCCCGACATTGGTCAGCCAGTTGGCGGCAGGTGGACTCGATGCCGCAATTGTCTACCGTTCCAACATTGAGGCGGACCCGGCGACAAGGGACAAGATCAGGATTCTCGAATTGGATCGCTCCTCCCGCCATTCGGTGGCCAGACAACCGTGGGCGGTTTCACGAACTACCCGATATCCGCGATTGATGAATCGAATGTTCGAGTGGATTCAGCGGGATCAGAATCGAAAGCGATTTGAGGAATTTGGATTCAAATGGGTTTCCCCGGATCGGAACTGAGGCTAGATCCGTTTTACAATGGACTGCGGTCCTTCCTTTTTCTCCGCTGACTGCTGATGGTCACCGAGCCACAAACTGAAATTCAATCCGACCGATCTGCTGCCGCGGCCCGTCGCAGGGACTGGTTTTTCTGGTCCGGCATGTCGTCCTTTGGCCTGTTGTACCTGCTTCTGATCGTGTCGATGATCCTGGCGGATTTTCAGTTCGCCAACCCGGCAGACCTGCTGGAAGCACTCCGGGACGAGCGCGTCAGGTTTTCGATTGGGCTCAGTCTGCTGACCTGTACGATCTCGGCAATCCTGTCCATCTGGATTGCAATTCCGACCGGGTACCTGCTTTCGCGGTTGGATTCGCCCGGCCTGGGGGGAAGGGGGGGACGCGGTGCCACGGGAAGAAGGCTGTTTGGAGCAGTCCGCTACCTGGTCGACACATTGCTTGATATTCCCATTGTCTTACCTCCGCTGGTGATTGGAATCAGCTTGCTGGTACTTTTTCAGACGCCGCTGGGCCGGTTCCTGGATGATGCTGCGGGGAGTTTTTTTTCCCTGGTCGGCTTTCCGGGTATACGGGGAATCACCTACGAAATTCCGGCCATTGTTCTGGCCCAGGTGACCGTTGGGGCAGCGTTCGCCATCCGCACGGCCCGGGATACCTTCGACCAGATCGACCGTCGACCCGAACAGGTAGCCTTGACCCTGGGAGCGAGCCAATTCCAGGTTTTCTCAAGGGTAGCTCTGCCGCAGGCCTGGCGTGGTGGGGTGGCGGCTTTTACGTTGGCCTGGGCAAGGTCCCTCGGAGAATTCGGCCCGATCCTGATTTTCGCGGGGACAGCCAGAATGAAGACCGAGGTCCTGTCGACTACTGTCTACCTGAATTTCCAGTTTGGCAATTTGCGAGGTGCCGTGGTTGCTTCTCTGATACTGGTCACACTGGCGATTGTTGTTCTGGTGCTGACACGCCTGATTACCCTGGGGGGAAACCGTGGTAGGAGGGCGTCGTTGTGATTGAGCTCAGGAACCTGTCGATGGGACAGGGCACGTTTTCTCTTCAACAGGTCAGCCTGAGAGTGGAAGCGGGCGAGTATGCGATATTGATGGGTGAAACCGGTTGCGGAAAGACGACCCTGGTGGAAGCCATTTGTGGAATCCGTCCGATTGACCAGGGACAGGTCCTGCTGCGTGAATCCGATGTGACCCACTGGCCGGTTGCCCGCAGGCAGATCGGTTATGTGCCACAGGATGGAGCGTTGTTTCCGACAATGAGAGTCGATCAGCAAATCCTGTTTGGGTTGCAGGTTCGCAATGTGGAACAGCGGAAATGCAGGCAGCGCCTGGAAGAGCTGGTGGAGACCCTCTCGTTGGAAAAAATTCTCAGCCGCTACCCGAACCGGCTTTCCGGAGGAGAGAGGCAGCGCGTTGCCCTGGCCAGGGCCCTGGCGTTTGAGCCAGGTATCCTTTGCCTGGACGAACCCTTGAGCGCGTTGGACCAAAAGACCCACAGGCAGTTGACCGGTTATCTGCGTTCGATCCATGAACGGGAATCGGTTACGATTCTTCATGTCACCCATAACCTCAACGAGGCGATCGACCTGGGAACGGTCCGGTTCCGGTTGCAGGAGGGACGGATTGAGAAAATGGAGCAGGAGTCATGAATACCGAATTGCCCAGAGTGCCAAACGAGTCGCTGAGCGAGGAGGAGCGAGCGACCTATGAATGGCAAATGTGGACCCCGGGAATGGGGGAGGCGGGACAGCTGAAGCTGAAAAACAGTACTGTGCTGGTATCGCGTTGCGGGGGTCTTGGAAGTGTCGTGGCCTACGAACTGGCGGCTGCCGGGGTGGGACGCCTGGTCCTGGCGCACGGTGGACGAATCAAACCATCCGACCTGAACCGGCAGCTTCTGATGACTCATGACGGGCTGGGAACATCACGTGTCGATTCGGCCGAGCAACGACTGAAGGATCTGAATCCAAGGGTGGAGATTGTAAAACTGGATGCCAACATGGACAAAGCGCTGGCCCGCGAGTGGGTACCCCAGGTCGATGTCTGTGTCGGTGCGGCTCCCCTGTTCGAAGAACGTTTTGCCATCAGCGATGCCTGCGTCGAATTCAACAAGCCAATGGTCGATTGCGCCATGTACGATATGGAAGCTTCCATTACGACCTATCCGGCAGGAGGTCGACCGTGCCTGCGGTGTGTGACACCGGAAAAGCCCGAGTTCTGGAAACGGGAGTTTCCGGTGTTTGGTGCGACCTCGGGCACTGTGGCCTGCCTGGGCGCTATCGAAACGATCAAGCTCCTTACCGGGATTGGCCGTTGCCTGGAGCGGCGAATGATCCGGCTCGACCTGAAGCGGATGTCCTTTCACGAGTTTTCACTGGAACAGCTTGAGCATTGCCGGCTTTGCCGCGGTTGATGGTTTTCCACAGTCGTTCGTTGGCTGGAAGAAACCGGGGTAACGGGCGGCCGCGTGGATGTTACGAGGGTGGCGCGTGGATTGACGAAAGGAATCAATCGCGAGAGATTTCGGAGGTCTTTTGCGAATGTGGACGTCACGTCCAGGGAAGCGTTCAGTTTTCCAGGCTGCGAGCACTTCGATCGCTGGAATCGGCCAGCCAGGCTACATCCGTTGGGTCATCTTCAAAACGCTTGCTGCCGACCTGCCTGACCTGTTCATCCGCAACCTTTTGCAGCGGCGTGTAACGGGGATGATGGGAGTCAATGTACGGGTCATTGCTTTTGGCGTTGTAACAGCAAATCATCGACCAGCGGGCAAGGTCCGAACGATTCTGGTCAGAGCGGTGCAGTAGATTGCAATGGAAAAACAGGGCATCACCCGGGTCCATCTCGCAGTAAACCAGTTCCGATCGTTTCAGTGCTTCCTCGACCCGTTCCATGTCAGCACCTGCCTGGTCTCCAGTCTGAACATGATCCACCCTTCCCAGCCGATGGGATCCACGAATAACCTGCAGGCATCCGTTTTCCCGGGTCGCACGGTCCACTGCAATGGATACGCTGACCAGCCTGGGGTACAGGACTCCATTCTGGTACCAGTAGCCGTAGTCCTGGTGCCATGTCCATGCGCCTCCGACACGGGGGTCCTTCATGATCATCTTGGAATGGTAGTGGTAAACTTCGTCTTCCAGGATCTTTTCAGCACTTTCCACCATTCGCTGGCACCGGGCGAACATGCCGTAAATCCCTTCGCCCGGATGGTTCCAGAGAGAGAGCCGAACACGCCCCCCTTCTCCGTCGTCCTTGCCGAAAGAATTCTCGTCCAGTGCCCTGTCTTCCCGGGCGGCCCGGTGAAGCAGCCCGATTTCCCTGGAATCAAAAAATCCTTTGGCCAGCACATAGCCGTTTTCGTGGTAATCGAGCACCTGTTCCGTGGTCAGGGGGTTGGGCATCGGGAGATCTCCGCTGGTTGATTGGCCTGAAAATGATTTTAGGCGATCGGGGGGAATTGTCTAACCCGGAGCAGGTTGAGGCTGCGATACAGGACTCCCCGGTTTTGGGCACCTGCTGCCCTGAAAGCGTTGTACAATAATCCGTTTGAAAACTCCGTTGTCCATTTGACACGTTCCCAACCACCCAAGACGTCTGATCCAATCATGCACAAGACCCTCACTTTCGTGGCCGTCGCCTGCCTGACCGCGGCTGCCGCATCTGCGCAGCTTCCCTCCGGCTGGAAGGCACACGATCTCTCCCGTCCGGCCCCGAAAGTCGTTACCCCGGCACCAGTCGCCAAGCCTGCGGTTGCCCCCAGTGATGCAATCATCCTTTTTGACGGAACCGATCTCTCGCAGTGGCGTTCCGGTAATGGGAAACCAGCGAGGTGGAAGGTCGTAAACGGGGCCATGGAGTCCGTGGCAGGCAGTGGCCCGGTTGTCTCGAAACAGGAATTTTCGGATTGCCAGTTGCACCTCGAATTCGCTACACCCGCCAAGGTCAAGGGGCAGGGGCAGGGCAGGGGAAACAGCGGTGTTTTCCTGATGGGGGAAATCGAGGTTCAGGTTCTCGACAGCTACGAAAACCTGACCTATGCGGATGGAAGTGCCGGAGCCATCTATGGCCAGTACCCTCCACTGGTCAACGCCAGCCGACAGCCGGGGGAGTGGCAGACCTATGACATTGTTTTTCGATCGCCCCGGTTTGACGGACAGGGCAAACTGACGGAGCCGGCCCGTTTGACGGTCCTCCACAACGGAGTCCTGATCCAGGATGCGAGTGAGGTTTACGGACCCACTTCATGGATTCAGCATCGTCCGTATTCCAAGGGTAAGACGAAAGGGCCAATTTCCCTGCAGGATCATGGAAACCCGGTGCGTTACCGTAATGTCTGGGTTCGTTCCCTGGCAAAAAGCCGACCCTTGCCGGCGGGAGAAATGCCAGAACCGGTTGAGATTTCCGCCGAATCGGCGACGCGACTTGTCGGAACCTATGGTGACCTGCGGGTCAGCTCCCAAGGGAAACGTCTCTACCTGCATTTCGCAGGGGCCGCACTCGAGATGGTTCCTGTCAGCGAGACCGAGTTCCTGTTTGCCAAGTCTGCTGGCAAAGTGGTTTTCAAGGTTGACCAGCAGGGAAAAGGGACCCGCCTCGAATTAAAACTGGATGCCGCGGGTACCCGGAAGGGTGTCGCAACCGGGAAGTGATCGAACGGGTGAAATGTCACGACCCGGGACGATTTGCATCAGATGGATTTCAGGAAAACCAGGAGGGCTTTCCGGTTTTCTCGGGACATCCTGCGAAAAACTTCGCGAGCCGCTTTGGCTTCACCACCATGCCAGAGGATTGCCTCAGCAAGGTTGCGGGCACGACCGTCGTGCAGGTAGGACTCTCGGCCCGTAACGTCATTCGTGAGTCCGATGCTCCATAGCGGTGCGGTTCGCCACTCTGAGCCTGAGGCGTTGCCTTCACCAAGGTTGTCGGCGAGATCCGGGCCCAGGTCATGCAACAGGAGATCGGTGTAGGGCTGGATTCGCTGGTTGCGAAGTTCCGCCAGAGGGTGAAACCTGGAGGTGGTCCACGATTTGACATGGCAGGCATTGCAACGAGCCTCGCTAAACAGTCTTCGTCCCTGCTTGAAATCGGTGGAGGCAAATCCCCGACTCGCAGGGACACCGAGGACTGAAATGTACCGGGTCAGGTGACCGAGGTCCTTTTCGGAAAGCTCGGGTTGGGAGTCGACGGCAGAATCGTCCAGGGTTGGAAACAGGCTGCTTGTGATGCCCATGTCCTTGTTCAGTGCACCGGCAACCTGGTGCCGAATCGTCGGCTGGATCGCCTTGTATCCAAATCGACCCAGGCGAGGTTGGCCGGTTTCCGGGTCCCGGACGATCTGTGTTTTTCCGGAGATGCCGTCACGATCCTTGTCCAAAGGGTCTGCCCGTTGCTGGATGTCGGTTTCCGGGATCGCTTCCAGTAGACCCAGGCCGACCAGTTGCGGGCTGGTTCGAATGGAATAAAAGCGGGGAAAGGCAGAGGGGAATTCATAAACGGGGCGGCGGAGCTGGTAAGGGGTGCCATCCCCATAGTTGCCATCGATGGTCTCGTAGCGGAGCAGTTGAGGTCCGGTCGGCCCCGGTTCCTCGTTGATCGAATGGGTCTGCATGGCCGTTCCGTGAAGAGGATGGGGGTGTCCAGAGGCATCTTCCGCAATCTTGATGACCGCTCGCCGGATCGGTCCTGCTGTTTCGGGAGGATGGGAACGCCCGTTGCTTTCATGACAGGCCACGCAGCTTTTTTCAAAGTAGCGGGGACCCAGCTTTTTTTTCTGTCTTTCAAAGTTCGGATTGGGTTGTTCTGAATGCCTGCCTGAATGGAAATCGGTGTGGTGCAATCTGCGCCCCAGCATGAATTCCTGGACGCTGGCCGGGGAAATGTTGCCTGCAAGCTGCTTGAAGTGGTGCCTGGGTTCCGAGGAATATTGCACCGGCAGGGTGGTCTGGCCGCCCGGCCGGGCAGCGGGCGGGATAGGGTGGGAGTCAAGCCGGTCCCCTTTGCCAAACCAGGGAACGATTCCCTTTCCAACCACGTAAAGCAGCGTTGTGCCGTAATAGTTGCTGCGGCCATGGGAGGGTGCCAGCAGAAACGGGCTGAATTCAAACTCCATTCGGTCGCCAATTTGAATGGGCCGCCCTTCTTTGGGATTGTATTCAATCCGGGTGGAATAGGTGTTGGTGCCGGTCTCACGGGTTTGCGCGTTGTGATGGTATTCCGCTACCGTATTCAGCCCGCGGAAAAAACAGCGAAAATCGGGTTGGTTGAGAGGGGCCAGCGAGCGGATGTTGACGAGGATCCCCTTTCCTCCCTTGGCTACCTGGTCCACCAATTCGATAGCCACGGTCCGTTCTTCCCAGTACCAGCTGAGGTAGTGATCGTAGCCGCCCGGTTCCCGGGCGTGGCGATCCCGGACACGGTCACCGATTCGGGTAACCAGCGCTTCGTCGGTTTCAAACCGGGTAGCGGGTTCCAGGTTGGTCTGGCTGGAATAAAGGGGGATGATTTCCTGGGCGCAGGCGGTCGATCGAGCGAAGCAGAAAGGCAACCAAACCGTCGAGGTAAATAGAAATAGGAGGCTAACCCGACTGGGGGCCGGCCCGAATAACTTTGTCCGTTTCATGAACCTGTTTCCTGCGTTGATCCCAGTTGGAAGGAGGACGCGTTTAACGGAACCAGCCTGCAACCTGTTCGAGCCCGACTTGTGGAGCCTGTTTGGGCCAGTATTCCAGTCCAATAAAACCATCGTAGCCAGACTTTCCAATCGCTTGAAGGATTTCCGGGTAATTGATCTCACCGGACGTCAGTTCGTTTCGTCCCGGATTTCCTGCCGCGTGAAAATGACCGATGCGTTCGATATTGGGCAGGATGCCGGTCAGCAGATCCCCTTCGCTGATCTGCTGGTGGTAGATGTCGAATACGACCTGGATCTCCGGAGAATCGACTTCGTCAATGATTTCGAATGCCTCTTTGCTTTGAACCAGGTAGTAACCGGGGTGGTCAACCTTTTCATTCAGCGGTTCGATCACGAGAGTCACGCCTGTCCCCGACAGGAGGCCGGCGGCTTCCTTCAGGCCCTCCACCAGGCTGCGGTGCTGGTCGACCCGGTCAACACCTGGAACCTGGTCACCTACCTGGGAAATCAGGGTTTTGCAGCCAAGGTCCTTGGCGGCCACGATCGATTCCTCCAGGCCAGCCAGGTATTCCTTCCTTTTCTCGGGACGGGTCAACGAGATGAATCGCGTGCAACAGGAGGCGATCTCCATTTCGTGGCGGTCTGACAATTCCCTTAGCTGGTCCAGGTCTTTTTCCCACCAGCACCAGAATTCAAAAGCCCGGTAACCGAGATTGGCCACCGTGCTGACCGCCTCGTTCATGTCCACGCCTTCGAAAACCGCGTCGACACATACCGAAGGCTTCAGGTTCCCAATACTCAATTCCATTGGAATTTCTCAAAAGGCAAAGAAGATGTAGAGCGAGAGGGCAAACAGGACAAGAATTCCACCTACCAGGCGGGCATGTTTCCAAGGGGTGATGTCGACAGCATGGGATTCCTGCTGGATGTACGGTTCGGCACGTTTCATTCCAGTCGCTGCCAGCAGAAGTTGCAACACAATCAAAAAGGCAAACACGGCTCCCATAAAGTGATAACCGGATCCGAAGCAGGTGGCGAGCCAGCCGCTTTCGGGATCACCAGGCAAAAAGGTGCCAAGGATCATCAGCACCAGTCCTGTGACAATTGAAAACAATGCCGCTTTTCCGTTGACAGTCCTGTTGAACAGGCCAACCAGCATGACAGCAAGCAAGGGTATAAAGTAGACCCCATTCAGTTTCTGGAAGAAACCAAACACGCCATCTCGCTCATGGAAAATGAGAGGGGCGGCTACGACCGCAAGCAACCCGACGGTCAGACTGCAAACCTGGCCAGAGCGGACAATTTCTTCAGTCGTTGCCTGGGGCCTGATGTATTGCTTGTAGACATCCAGCGAAAAAAGGGTTGCCGCTGAATTCAGAACGGAATTGAAGGTGGAAAGGATGGATCCGACAATGACCGCAGCGAAAAAGCCAAGAAGCCAGGGGGGGAGAACTCTGGCGACAAGCGCACCGTAGGCATTGTTGGCATCCCACTCGCCGTCATCTGTCTTGCCAATGCCCTCGATCATCTGGGCGTCTTCGGCACCGTTCACGAGGTAGGCAGCGCAGATCCCCGGAAGGATCAGGATCAGTGGTGCCAGGATTTTGAAAAACGCTGCAAACATCACACCCTTTTGACCCTCAGCGAGGTTTTTTGCGCCAAAGGTCCTCTGGATGATCTGCTGGTTAGAGCTCCAGTAGAAAAAATTCAGCAGAAGGACCCCAGTGAAGAGAGTTGGCCAATGGGTGTCCTCACCCTCCTTGCCCAGTGACTGGAAGGCATCCGGATTGGTCTCCCTGATTTTCTGGTAGGCCGTCATCAGGCCACCTTCCTGGCCTGCGATCAGGTTCAATGAAAAAAACGTTATCAACAGGCCGCCGATCAGCAATCCCGCACCGTTGAACGTGTCGGATACGGCGATTGCCTTCAGGCCGCCAAAAATTGCGTAGGCACCACCCAGAACGGCGATCAGGATAATGACGGCGCACAGGGTCTGAATCTCACCGAGGTTGAGCATCTCCTCCAGTCCCAGCATTTCATTAAGTCCCTTGGCACCGAGGTAGAGTACGAAAGGGAGCAGGATCAGCATGTAAGCCACAATGAAAATTCCGGCAGTCAATGAGCGAACACTCGGCCCGAACCGCTCTTCGAGAAACTGGGGAATGGTGGTGATACCCGATTTCAGGTAACGGGGCAGGAAAAACAGCCCCATGATCACCAGTGACACACCCGCGATGACTTCCCAGCACATCAGCGAGAGCCCGTCGCTGAACGCTCCGGCGTTCAAGCCAACCAGCTGTTCGGTCGAAAGGTTGGTCAACAGGAGGGAGCCGGCAATAAAGACCCCGGTCAGACTGCGGCCGGCCAGAAAGTATCCTTCGTTGGTGCTGATATCCGTTCCCCGGGTAAACCACCAGGTCAGTACAGCCACCAGCGCCGTAAAGAAAATAAACGTTGCAATGGTCATCTGATTTTCAATGGATAAAGGGTGGGACGCTTCGTGCGAATCAAAAGCCCATGATACCAGCGTGGCCAGCACAGGAACACTCGGCACCTTCTTTCAGCAGAGGAGCTAGCTGACAGGGAAGCGTGCGAGGCAACCGGTGTGCCTTGGTTTCCCGGTTTTCTTTTTCAAGGATGCCCAGGGCCGGTGGAAGTCTGACCTGGACCAGGTGCCCCGCTTCAACGGAAATCCCGCGACTGGATTTTCAGTTCGCCCAACCGGGACGACAGGTCTTCCAGGCGATTGACCACCAGGTGAATGACACCGTTCTTTTTTTCCAGTTTTCCATGGGCGATCCAGGCCTGCGATTGCCGGGCGACCTGGTAGTACCGTTCCCAGACCTGCTGTTTCACGACCAGGTTGGCAGTACCGGTTTCGTCTTCCATGGTGACAAAAGTGATTCCATTGGCGGTGGAGGGCCGTTGACGGAGGATCACCAGGCCCGCTACCCGCAGGTGCCGGTTGTTTTCCATGCTTTTGAGCTCCGCTGTCGGAGTGACCTTCAGTTCATTCAGTTGTTCCCGGTAAAAGGAGATCGGGTGGGCACGCAGGGAGAGCCCGATTGACTGGTAATCGTCGGCCACCTGTTGTTCCGCCGAGAGTTCGGGCAAGTGGACCGGTTCGCTGTCTTCCGGATCCAGTGTGTCAAACAGCGGTTGGTCCTGCGGGGTA
This sequence comes from Planctomycetota bacterium, assembly GCA_036336715.1. Classification (GTDB taxonomy): domain Bacteria; phylum Planctomycetota; class Planctomycetia; order Pirellulales; family Pirellulaceae; genus JABAAE01. The sequence goes on along the minus strand of JAYZFP010000094.1, from coordinate 32,100 downwards.
GGGGACTGGGCCAGGGCTTGCCACAGGGACGCCCTCCGGTCCTGTTGCAGCGATCCAAAGGCGTCTGCCTGGCTGAGACGTGAGAGGGTTGCCTGCCCCAATCCGGTTCGGTTCGCAAAATCAACCATGCTCACGAACGGGCCTTTCTCCCGTGCCCGCTCGATCGCCAGGCCTGCATCCTGCCGCAAACCCGAGATCATTCGGAAGCCGAGGCGGAGGTCCGGCCAGGAGAGCGGTTGACCATTGGCCTTTTCGCTCCCGGCCCTTGCTTCCCGGTTTCGGCCCCCGGGATTCCCTTCCAGGGTGCAGTCCCAATTGCTGTGATTGATGTCTACCGGGCGAACGTTCACGCCATGGCTTCTGGCGTCGGCAACCAGTTGGGCCGGGGCGTAGAATCCCATCGGGTGACTGTTGATCACAGAAGCGCAGAAAGCAGCCGGAAAATACCTTTTCAGCCAGGCAGATATGTAGACCAGCACCGCGAAGCTGGCAGCGTGTGATTCGGGAAAACCGTACTCGCCAAACCCTCGGATCTGCCGAAACACCTGGTCGGCAAATTCATCACTCAGGCCCTTTTCCCTCATTCCCTGCAGCAGTTTTTCCTGGAACTTTTCGATGACCCCCGTTTTTCGCCAGGCTCCCATCGCCCGTCGCAACTGGTCGGCTTCGCCCGGGGTAAATCCGGCTGCCACCACCGCCAGTTTCATCGCCTGCTCCTGGAAGATGGGCACCCCGAGGGTTCGATGGAGCACTGACCGGATTTCCTCGTTGGGGTAGCGGACCTCTTCTTCGCCATTTCGCCGCCTGAGGAAGGGGTGCACCATGTTGCCCTGGATTGGCCCGGGCCGCACAATGGCCACTTCGATCACCAGGTCATACCAGCAGCGGGGTTTGAGCCGGGGAAGCATGCTCATCTGTCCCCGGCTTTCGATCTGGAACACACCGACAGTGTCCGCCTCACAGATCATGTCGTAAACCTTGGGGTCTTCGCGGGGTACGTTTTCCAGAGTGAACTTTTTTCCCTCCGTCGATTCGACCAGTTGAAAGCAGCGGCGGATGGCGGAGAGCATTCCCAGGCAAAGGCAATCCACCTTCAAAAGCCCCAGTTCCTCCAGGTCTTCCTTGTCCCACTGGATGACCGTCCGGTCTTCCATGGACGCGTTTTCGATGGGAACGTATTCGTCCAACTTGCCCCTGGTGACCACCATTCCTCCGACGTGTTGGGAAAGGTGGCGGGGAAATCCGAGGATTTCCGTGGCCAGGTGGCAGAGCTGTTTGCCGGTTTTGGACTGCGGATCGATACCGATCGTTTGGCAACGATCCGCCAGATCGTCCACGTTTCGATAGCCGTCGACCTGCTTGGCCAGGGCATCCACCCGGTCAAGCGAAAACCCGAGTGCCTTTCCAACATCCCGGATCGCGCTGCGGCTTCGGTAGGTGATCACGGTTGCTGCCAGCCCGGCACGGTCCCGGCCGTATTTCTGGTAGAGGTACTGAAGGACCTCTTCCCGGCGTTCGTGTTCGAAGTCGACGTCGATGTCTGGTGCCTCATCCCGTTCCCGGCTGATGAACCTCTCAAACAGCAGGTCGGTGGTGTCAGGGTCCACGGCGGTGACTCCAAGACAGAAGCAGACGGCGGAATTGGCTGCCGAACCCCTGCCCTGGCAGAGGATGTTACGACTCCTGGCAAAGCGGACCAGGTCCCAGACGGTCAGGAAATAGGCCTCGTAACGGAGTTCCTCAATCAGGGCCAGTTCGTGTTCAATCTGGTTGCGGACTTTGTCCGGGATCCCGGCGACATAATGGCGGTCAGCTCCTTCGTAGGTCAATTCCCGCAAGTATTCCATGGGAGACCTGCCCTGGGGCGCGAGCTCTTCCGGGTATTCGTACCTCAGTTCGTCGAGACGAAAACTGCACTGGTGGGCAATTTGAAGGCCGCGATCAATGGCCGCCGGGATATCGGCAAACTGGGCGTACCGTTCCTCGATTGCCTGCAAGTGCCGTTCTGCGTTGGCATCCAGCAGGTTTCCGGCCAGGGGCACGGTGGTGTGGTGTTTTGTGGCGGTCAGCACATCGTGCAGCATTTGCCGTTCGGCCCGGTGATAGAGGACGTCTCCCGCAGCCACCAGGGGCAGTCGGTTTTGGCGTGAAACCTGGCGAAGCTGGTCAATTCTCCAGCCGTCATCCACACCCCGGAACAGCTCGGCCAGCAGAAAAGCCCTCTGCCCGAAGATTTCCCGGTAGCGGCCGGTACGGCGTGCCAGCGACTCGGGGGACACCAGTTGACCCTCTTCGGCATGCCAGTCAAAGCTGGGGTGGTCCGGAGAAAAATGTGCGGTGCGGGAACGATCCCCCCGGAGACAGGGAATCACACCCGCCAACAAGCCGGATGACTGTGCAGCGATATCATCCAGCGACAGCCAGCATTCCCCTTTGGGTGCCCGCCGTCGTCCGATCGTGATCAGCCGGGAAAGTTGAGCGTAAGCTGCCCGGTCCGGAGCCCACAGCACCACCGGGGGCGCATCGTTGGGGATGATTTCTGCGCCAATGATCAGCTTCATTTCGCTGTGGCGGGTTGCGGCGAACGCCCGCACGACACCTGCCAGACTGTTTTCGTCGGTGATGGCGAGCGCAGTGTAGCCAAGTTCCATCGCCCGTTCCGCCAGTTCATCCGCATGGGAGCCACCGGTCAGAAACGAATAGTTGGACTTACAGTGGAGTTCGCAGTAGTTCATGGATTCGAGGGGCGTTTCAAACGGTTTCGGTTGGCGGTGAGATTAAAATTCTCCGTGCAGAAACCAGCATCTTTTCCTGAGGTCAAAGTAAACCCAGAACTGCTGGTTCGATCCGGTTTCGACCTTCCAGTAATCCCTGCGCACCAGGGAGCCCCGCCACCAGCCGGTTTCAATGCGTTCCGGTCCCCAGTGTCGGACCACTTTGAGTCGCCGGTTTTCTACGGTCAGCAGGACCGGGGAATGGGAGCGTGCCGAGGGAATCCGGTGGTCATTTTCCGTTGTCGGGTTTCCCGGTGAAAGCGTTACGACCTCAACCGGACGCGGGGGATGGTACATTCGAACCGGACGGGAGAGAGCGTGGGATGAGTGGGCAGGCAGAAAGGTCTTGCTGTGTTGGCGTCTGCCAGAGTGAACGAGCGGTTTGAGCTGGTAGGCCTGTTCGGGCTGGTTACCGGACACCATGCTCGGCACCACAACATTCCGGTGTCCCAGGCGGCCGGAAAGCCGGTTGATCAGGTGGGCCAGGGCCTGTTTGTCCGCCCGCGGATTTTCGTCGAAAAGCTGTCGCTGGCGGTTTTCCAGCAGAACGCTTGAAGTGACCGTGACCGTGATTTCGTGAATGTCCAATGGTTTGCCATCCAGCCGGATCCAACGCCGGTTTCCGTTCATCTTGCAGGTGGGATCGGAACTGGAAGAGCGTTTCCTGGTTTTTCCGTTCCGTTCCGGTTGCAGGAGCTGTTCCAGTTGCATCCGGGCGAGTTGGGTGACCTGGTCCGGGAGGGCGGTAGGGGCAAAAAGCCGGACCTGTAATTTGACCGGCAGCCGATGTTGGCCGTACAGCCGGAGGGTCCACTGCAAGCCTCCCTGTTGCGAAGACTTGAGCTGTTGGCAGATTTTCGTGATCAACCTCTCCAGGATGACTTCGATGGTCTCGCGGTGATTGGTTGGATGGTCCAGGAGTTGTTCAGCATGGAATTCCCGGGGCCGGGGGCAGGCCTGGATTGGTTCTTCGATTTCCCCCGACATCTGGTCGAGGCGGTGGTGGACTTCGTTTCCAAACCGTGAAAACAGTTCCCTGCGGGGGATGGCCAGCAATTGCCCAATCCGGAAAATTCCCAGTTGAAAAAGTGTTTCGGTGGTGTGGTGACTGAGGCGGAGACATTCCACCGGCAGTTCCCGGAAGGCTGGATTGTCACGGGAGATTTCAGGTGATTGGCAGTCTTGCCGGGGGAGGATGACCTGGCTGGAGTTCTGGTTGGTGGCGTGCTGCGCGAGGGCCTGGGCGAATCCGATGGTGTGGGCGACCCCGATGCGGACCAGGTACCCCAGGGAACGACAGAACTGAACGACCTGGTTTGCCAGGCTGTTTTCTCCGCCGAACAGGGCGTCCAGTCCGGTGATGTCCAGGAAGATGCAATCGGGTTGAGCCGTGCCGGTTTGCAAGCCGACAATCGGGCTGTAGCTGTCCATTTCGCAAGCCAGGGCTTGCAGGGCTTCGCGATCTTCCTGGGGGACATGCTGGAAGATTCGAAAAAACGGATCGCCCGCAGGGTTGACAGTGTGGGGAGTTGCTCCTGGAGGAACGGCAGGGGAACTGCTTTTGCCGGGAGCCTTTTGCCGTGTCCGTGCCTGGCAGGCAGCGCGGGACAGGAGTGCCTTGGCTTCGGTCAGTGGGGTGTCGACCTGGACTCCCTCCAGCTGCGCAAGCGGGGAGGTTGCCACCACCATCTGTTTTCGGTGAGCGTCCTGGGAAAAAAGTACAATCCGTTGCTTCCTAAGCTCGGGCTGAGCGACGACGAGGCGCTGGATTGGCCAGTTGGGCAGCCAGAGGCAGAGAATGCGCTGGTTTGCTACGGTTTGGCTCATGGGGTTGAACATTCCCTGTTGACATATTGACTTCCAGGTCAATGGACTGACCGGCGATGCCTCCCTGGCAACGCGCCAATTTCATGTGAATTCTGCGTTGATTGTTAGTGCTGGGCTGGGGAGTTACCTGCCACTGGACTTCTGACCAGCTCGAACCGGATTGACGGGGGGAGCGGTTGAACAGGCCGAGGCAACCGCTGCTCTCAGCCGACAGTTGAAAGCGACGCAGCCAGGTCCGTTCTTCGTGTGCTGAATCCAGCTCGGGAAGGGTGCCCCAGACTGCAGCGATCGCGGGCGATCGCAAGGATTGATCCATTGCCCAGCAAAGATCTTCGGCCTCCAATGGTTGGGATTGATGAGGAGAAAGACGTTGAACCGGGCCCTGTTCGCTGGAGCGGAGAATGATCAGATTGCTCAGCTTCAAGCCGATGGCCCGAGCAGCGGGCGGGTAGAATTCTCCCCGGGGATCCACGATCACGACCCCTCCTCCTTCGGCTGCCGCATTTTTGGCTGCCAACAGTGAAAGAAAGTCACTGCCACTCCCTCTCCCCGAGATCCATTCCACGATGGTCCCCCGGTTGTAACCGTTGGCAGGGAGGAGTTCATCCACCGCCTGGCATCCTGATGAAACGATCGACCCATCATCATTTCGTCGTCCTGTTTCGACCTGCCGTATCTGTCCACGCAACTGCTGGATGGTTTGCAGGTCAGGATCGCGCGCAGCAGGAGCCTCGGTTTGAAGATCAACTGGGGAGTGAAGGCTGCGCATGGGCCGGAAAAAGGTGCAGATGACAGGACATTGGCAATTCGTGAAGCCGTAAAAAAGTGTTTTTTTTACGGGGTGCGTCGTGCTGGATTGCCTACCCGGAAGTTCACAATCCGTCCGGCATGGGCCAGTGTTGCAGCCGTGCAACCAGAAGAACTTTAATTTACATTTTGGACACGTTTGGTCTCAGGCGACGCTGAAAAAAAGATATTCACGTACAGATTCCGGAAAACCATGTGGAAAACCTGTCCATAGCGGGAAATCTACCCAGTCCGCAGGGCCTCCCCGCCATTCCAGCCCACTATTTGTTGCCCGATCGGCAAAACTTGCCACAGGTCTGTTTCGAAAACAGAGTGTCCTGTTCGGCGTGCTCGCCAGGTGGATCCCCACGCGAGGAATCATGAGTCTCCAGGATGGGATCCGGAACCGGATCAGCGGTCGTCCTTTTCGGATTCCAGGTCGACCCAGACCAGGCGATGGTCCGAGGCTTTCAGCAGCCTGGAATCGGGATTTCCCGATTCCGGCCAGAAAACCCCACTCGAATGAACGTGCCACCCTTGTGATGGCAAAACATAATCGATCCGCAGGTTTCCGACGGTGTTGTCATTGAAGTCAGCCGTGTCGAGGGCCGGGTCCCCTCGCTGATCGTGGTTGGCCTTTCCCCTGCGAGAGGCTTCAAGTGCTCCACTGCTTTTCGGTTTTACCTCGAAATTGACCCGACGATTTTCCTGGAACTTTCTGATCGGCTGATTGGTACTGTCCCCATCATGAGGGTCGGCATTCAGGTCTCCCGCGATCACGAAAAGAGAATCTCCCGCAAGTCCTCCCCGGACACCTTGATCGTCGTAAACATATTTTGATCGGGACGGAGAAATGTAATCGTTCCAGAAACGGATTTCATCATGATTGCGCCGTCCATTGCGGTCTTCTTCCCGGTCAAAAACGGGTGGTGTGGGATGGCTGACCAGGAAATGGAAATCCGTTGTCGGGGTCAGGCGGATCACCACATCACAGTGGTTTTTGGACGACAGCCGGAAACGGCTGGTTTCTTCAGGCGAGTAATAAGGCTGGTTATCGGCCTGTCGGGGGAGCAGGGCGCCTGGCATGTCTTTCCAAAGGAATTTTTGAAAAGTACGTGTCCGCCGGGAATCAATTCTGTATTTCGAAAGAACGACCAGGCCATACTGGCCAGGGAATTTTCCATATCCAAAGGCATCCCCGGGACCGTTCGTTTTTCCGTCATTGTCCAGATCCAGGCTGCTGGGGATGCCGGTGTTGACCTGGGGAATAAAGGTGTGTTCGTAGTGGATGGCTTTTCTTCCGTTTTGAGGAACCTCGAGGTAGTTCTGCTGAAATCGCCGCACGGCTTTCCCTTCCCTGTCAAAGTCGACTTCGTTGAGCAGGACGATATCGGGACGCACGATTTGCAGGATTTCGGCAATTTGCTGCGGTTGTTGGGAATCCCGCTTGTCCAGTTCCCGGACCAGCTGCTCCGCGTTGGATCGGAAAAGACTCACGTTGAAGGTCGCGACCCGTATTTTCTGAGCCGGCAATTGTGCCGGGGAGGAAGATGCAATCCAGGTGGTCACGAGCAGGGCCGCTTTTGGCAGCCAGCCCGGGTATTGCAGGTTGGTCATACTGGCTCCCATTTTGGACACCCCCGTTTTTTTGCCGCGTTCAGTGCGCTAAAATTCGGGCTACACATCAAGTGAGGCCCATGATCGATTTTGACATCCACTCAGTTTACATGAAGATAGCCCTGGAGCAGGCCCAGGCAGCTTTTCGCTCGGACGAAGTTCCAGTGGGTGCGGTGATCGTCTGCCAGGAAAAAGTCATTGCTGCTGCTCACAATCAGCGTGAGGCTTTGCGGGACCCAACAGCGCATGCAGAGATGATTGCGATTACCCAGGCGGCCGAGGCTCTGCAGGGCTGGCGGCTATCTGAATGCACCCTCTATGTGACTCTCGAACCCTGTCCCATGTGCGCCGGTGCCATTCTTCAGGCCCGGATCCCGAGAGTGGTTTACGGGGCAGCAGATCCCAAGGCGGGCTCCGCGGATTCCCTGTACCGTTTGCTCGGTGACAGCCGATTCAATCACCAGGCGGACGTGCATTCGGGAGTCGAGGCGGAACAGTGTGGTCGGATACTGACTGAATTTTTCCAGGCCAAGCGGGCTCAAGGCAAAAAGTAAGGCCAACAGAAACCAAGGCATACCTATGGAACTGACTCTCGTCGACTGGCTGATCATTGTCGCCTATTTTCTCCTGACACTTGGCGTGGGTATGGCGTTCGCCGGGAGAGCCGGCCGGAGCTTGAGCGATTTTTTCGTTTCCGGGAGATCCCTTCCCTGGTGGATTGCCGGTACCTCGATGGTGGCCACGACTTTTGCAGCCGACACGCCGCTCGCCGTAACCGGGCTGGTGGCGGAGAACGGTCTGGCAGGCAACTGGTTCTGGTGGTCGTTTGCCCTGGGAGGCATGTTGACTGTATTTGTCTTTGCCCGCCTTTGGCGGCGGGCCCGTGTCCTGACCGATGTGGAACTGATTGAACTGCGATACTCGGGGAAGCCGGCGGCGTCCCTGCGCGGGCTGAGAGCCGGGTATTTTGCGCTGATCGTTAACCCGATCATTATCGGCTGGGTGACCAAGGCGATGATCGATTTTTTGCATTTCACCGTGTTCTTTGATCCGCAGACCGGGCAGGTGGTGACCAGCGTGACGCAGGACTGGATGGTGATGCTGGCCCTGTTTGCCGTCGTGGGGATTTACTGCTCGATTTCCGGAATGTGGGGTGTGGCGGTCACGGACGTCATCCAGTTTGTGCTGGCGATGGCCGGTTGCCTCTGGCTGGCTTTCGTGGCCGTCCAGCATGTAGGCGGTGTGGAAGCGCTCCAGGCGGGTGTCGCTGAAAACCTGCCCGAATCGAAAGCTGACCAGGTATTTGAATTTTTGCCTGATTTCTTTGCCACGGACCCGATGTTGCCGCTTTCGAGTTTCCTGATCATGGTCGGCATGCAATGGTGGGCAACCTGGTACCCGGGCGCGGAGCCGGGCGGGGGAGGTTACGTGGTGCAGCGAATGGCCTCCTGCAAAGACGAATCGCATGCGCTCAAGGCGACTCTCTGGTACCAGGTTGCCCACTATTGTATCCGGCCCTGGCCCTGGATCATGGTGGCCTTTGTCGCTCTGGCGATGTACCCGGGACTGACCGAACTGGACAACAAAGGGGTCGGTTTTCCCATGGTGATCCGCGATGTTGCGCCGGCAGGCCTGCGGGGGCTGTTGATGGTTACTTTTTTTGCGGCTTTCATGTCGACGATCAGCACGCAGATGAACTGGGGCGCTTCGCTCCTGGTAAGGGACATTTATCAGCGTTTCATGCACCCTGCTGCAACGGAGCGGCAGTTGACCCATGCGTCGCGGTTGGCCTCTTTGCTGATTCTGGTATGCGGCATCCTGGCGGCGTTTGCCATGACCGTTTGGGACGTGTCGGTCGATGCCGCCTGGAAATTCCTGGCGGCGCTGGGAGCGGGTGGCGGACTGGTTTACATGCTTCGCTGGTTCTGGTGGCGGATCAATGCCTGGAGTGAGATTTCCGCCATGCTGGCTTCGCTGTTTTTTTTCGCCCTGTTCGGTTCGATTGACGATGAATTTCTGAATCCGCAGATTAAACTTCTCGCTGTGGCTATTCCAACGATGATCACCTGGTTTGTCGTAACGCTGGTCACTCCGCCGGAGCCTGAGGCGCTCCTGGAAAAGTTTTACCGGCAAACGCGGCCGGGAGGGCCGGGCTGGCAACCGGTTGCAAAAAAATGTCCCGAGGTGGTACCGGATGAGGATTTTGGATTGTCCATCATGGGATCCCTGATTGCATCGGGGATTGTCTACTGTCTGCTTTATGCCATCGGGAAATTCATCTTTGGAGAGTACGGACCGGCAACGGCCGGATTGGCCCTGGGGGGCCTCTGCCTGTTTGTAACCCTGTTGATTGTCAAGCGTCTCGGTTCCGGAGAAGATCCCTAGGCGTTAAACTGCCTGATCGCTCAAAATCTGTTTCGCATGAATTCCTGACTACCTTGCCCCTGTAGTAATCCAATGAACAAAACTGAGACGTTGAAATGGGTTGGTGACATTTCGGGTTACCTGGAAATGATTGACCAAACACTGCTGCCCGTAGAATTCACCCTGCTGGAGTGTCGGGACCTGCAAACCGTCTGGGATGCCATCAAGCAGCTCAAGGTTCGAGGGGCCCCCGCGATTGGTATTGCCGCTGCCTACGGGGTGGTGATTGGTGTCCAGGGTGTGCCGGATGATCAACCGGCGGATGGCCTGATCCGGGAGTTGAACAAGGCGACTGACTACCTGGCCACCAGTCGTCCGACCGCCGTCAACCTGTTCTGGGCACTCGATCGCATGAAGGCGACTGCTGAGGCCAATGTTGACAAGACGGTTGCGGAGCTGAAAGAGATTCTTCTGGAAGATGCCCGGGCAATCCACGAAGAGGACCGTGCGATGTGTCATGCCATTGGACGACATGGAGCGGAGCTGCTGCGGGACGGGGACGGGGTGCTCACCCATTGCAACGCCGGTGGACTGGCGACAGCCGAATACGGCACGGCGTTGTCCGTTTTTTTTACAGCACAGGACCAGGGGAAAAACCTGCATGTTTACGTGGATGAAACCCGGCCGCTGTTACAAGGATCCCGTCTTACTGCCTGGGAACTTCAGCAGCGAAACCTCCCGGCAACTCTGATCTGTGACAACATGGCGGCCCAGGTCATGCGGGAAGGCAGGGTGCAGGCGGTCGTCACCGGGGCCGACCGGATTGCCCGGAACGGTGATTCCGCCAACAAGATCGGAACCTATGGCGTGGCCTGTCTTGCCCGAGCCCATGATGTGCCTTTTTACATTGCGGCTCCCACCACGACCTTTGACCTGAGCATCGAAAGCGGTGACCTGATTCCAATTGAAGAGCGGGCTGCCGAGGAAATTACCCATGGACACGGTAAACAGACGGCACCGGCCGGGGTGCAGGTCTACAATCCCGCTTTTGATGTGACTCCCGCCGAATTGATCGAGGCCATCATTACCGAGCGGGGAGTGATTCACCCGGTTAACGAGGACGAGGTTCAGAGGGTGCTTGGGTTCGTTTGAGCCGGGTGCTGCAAAAAGCTGGTGATTTCGTCGTGGCAGAGTGAGGTGTGAATAAAGGCCGGAAGCCCGTATTGCGCCTGGTGCTTCTCGCTGACGGGAATTGGGCCGATGCAGGGGGATTGGGAACGGCAGCAGGTCTTTTTACCCAGTCGCCTGCTTCCGACCAGCTCTCCTTCCTTGATCAGCTGAAGGAACAGATCACCCTCGTTGATGACAACCCGTGTCTGCACATCGAGATCCCGTGAGAGAAATCGAAGCAGTGTCGACGGGCACCCGTTTTCGTGTGCGCCCGTCGATGGTGTCCCCGGGGATTGTTCCTCTGGGGATAGTTCCCCAAGTGATTGTCCCCCCGGGGATTGTTCCCCCGGGGATTGTTCCTGTTGGCCCCTTGAGGTCCGTTCGGATAAATCACCGTTTCCACTCCCTTTTTTTGACGGCTTCATTTTTTCAGTTTCCGGATGCCATCCTTGAGCGCTTCGCCGAGATTCTGTTCCTCCGGATTGCTGTAGAAAAGGTCAAAGTCCGTAACGAACATCATCAGGATCAATCTCAGGATGGCGACGACGACAGAAAGACCAATGAAGCCAACCGGCAGGACGGTCAGAACACGGACCATTCCAAAGTGAATCCCCGATTGGTCCCTGATTGTCTTGACGGTCTGGAAAATGGCAAAGCCGAGAATCGATATGCACATGCCCAGCAGGACACACTGGGCAACCAGAGAACTGGCCCAGGAGTCATAGGCTTCGCGGATCAGTCGTGGATTGATGGCTGCCGTTGCGATGACGCAGGAGCCAAAAATCATCATGCTGACCACGACGGAAGCCAGGAAGGGTTCCCGGATACACCATTTTACCCACCGGTCATGTTCGCTCAGTTTGCGGGCCACAATGGGTTTGCCCTCCAGGAAACGAGTCAGGTCATCGGCGAGATGCCTGGCTGATTCGTAACGCCGGGTGGAGTTTTTCTCCAGGCATTTGAGGGTGATTGATTCGAGATCCTTGGGGATGCCCGGATTGACGTGTGAAGGCGGGATCACTTCTTTTTCACTGACCTGGATCATGGTGTCGATGGCGGACGCCGATTTGAACGGGGGGCTTCCGGTCAACATGCAATAAAGGATGGCTCCAATGGAGTAGACATCCGAGATTTCATCGACATGGTCAAAATTGCCGCTTGCCTGCTCGGGGGCCATGTAGCTGGGAGTGCCCAGGGCCAGGCCGGCTTCATCCGATTTTCCCGGCAGGGACTTCATTTTGGCCAGACCGAAATCGGTTACGTGTGCATCTCCCTGCAGGTCGATCATGACGTTGGCGGGTTTCAGGTCGCGGTGGATGATCGAATTTTCATGGGCATAGGAAATTGCCAGGGCAATCTGCCTGGCCAGCTTGGCGGCCCGATCCACATCCAGCGGCCCCTGGTTGATTTCCAGTTGCAGGCTGTGTCCCTCGATAAAATCCATTGAGTAAAAGTGCTGATCATCGACTTCGCCCACTTCGTAGACGGGCACAATTCCCGGGTGTTTCAGGTTGGCTGCGGCCCTGGCCTCGCCGTAGAACCTTTCGATTTCCCCTTCTCCGGCAAGCTGACCGGAAAGAATCATTTTCAGGGCACAGGTGCGATCCAGTTTTTTCTGTTTGGCCTTGAAAACGATCCCCATCCCGCCACGTGCGATCTCCTCCAGCAAAAGGTAGTCTCCAAAATGGGGACTGTCCGGGGTCAGTTTGGGAAAGAGGGTCCTGCCGCCAAGGGAAATCGGGTTGCTTCCGCTCAGGGGAGTGGCCTGGGGAATCTGTTTTGGCGGAATGGTCTTGTCTTCGTTGCCCACGAAAAGGCACCTCCGTTGGGGAGAGTAGGGGGCCCCGTTACAGGCTGTTATAGCTGCCCACCCGTTCCAGTTCCTTGAGTAAAAGCTCGGGATTGGAAAAGCGGTCTTCGGGATCCTTGGCCAGCAGTTTCATGATCACACTCTGGAACATCTCGTTGATCGAGAGTTGGAACGACTTGGGCGGTTGGGGGGCGGTCTCCCGGATACACTTGACTATTTCGGGAAGGGTGCCGCCGGTCGCGGGTGGCTGACCGGTCAAAAGAGCGTAGCAGGTTGCCCCCAGGCCGTAGAGGTCTGCCCGTGTGTCGACGACTCCGTTTTCGATAGTCCGTTCGGGTGACATGTATGCCAGTTCACCAATCAGTTCACCCGGTTGGGTGATCTGTTGGCCGACCGTTCCGTTGAGCGCCTTGGCGTAGATAAAGTCACCCAGAAAGCAGGTCTGGTCAGAAGTCCTTCGAATGATGTTGTTGGGGGTCAGGTTGCGATGGATGATCTGGTGCTTGAAACCGGCTTTGAGTGCCCGGGCAATGTCAATTGCGACTCGCCAGACATCCTCCCATTTGAGCATGCCGGTGATGCCGATTCGTTCGATGGTCCTGGAGAGGTCTTCACCCTCGATGAATTTCATTGCGTACCAGCAGAAGGGACCTCGTTTGCCCGCGTTGTAGACCTCAATGATGCTGGGCGATTTTACTGGCAACATGGTCTTCATGGCACGCACAAATCGGTCCTGGGTCTGATCACCGGAGATGAACCGTGGAAACAGGACCTTGATGGCTACCGTCTTGTCGGTCTGGATTCGTGTGGCCTTGAAGACCATCCCGGTCGAACCGGTGCCCAAAACGGAATCCAAACGGTAGCCAGCGATTTCCCCCCCCACCAGTTGTCCGAGGTCGTTTTCTCCCTTGAGTTGGGTGCCCGCTTTTCGGGCTTCCAATTCCTCGTCCGTCAGGATCAGGAAAGAGGAGTCACCAGCAGAGAATGTCGAACCCGTCCAGACGGTGGTTTCCGAGATGTTTTCCCCTTCAAATTGGGTTCCGGCGGAACTGCCGAGATCTCGCAAAGTCAGGGATCCGTTCGGATTGATTGCCAGTGAACAATGTTCCCGCGACATACGAGGATCTTCGATCCGGGTATCGGTTTCGGCGCTGCGTCCGATGCGGAGGGGGATTTCTGGCTGGATTTCAAAAGCCGCTCCCCGGGCAGGGCCTTCTTCGACCGATAGAAAAAGTTTCATGTTGTGCTCCAGCGTTCCCTTGGTGGTTTGGGGGGACTCATACGAGACCCGTTGCCAATAACAGAAGTTGCTGCCCGAAACCCGAGTTTGCCAGGACATCGCATAGAGCCAGAGTCGAATCGAGACTCCATTGTCGGGGCAGAGGTTGGATAACGACTGCGTCGATTGTAACCCACCCAATCCTGCCATTGGGTTAATTTTTGGAGAACACCATGGGTGGCCGTTTTTGGGAATCAAAGGGGGGCGATTTTGATGATTGGCGAAAAGAAACGGGGCCTGTTTTGTGCATCACCCGGGTGACGGAATGATCCATTGGTGACGGTTGATCGCCGGGCGACTTGCAGAGAACGCCCCAGGACATAAGGACTTCCCGGGGAAGCGGCCGTTCGGAAATCCGACCACGGAAATCACGTGACGGAAACCACGTGACGGGAATCCCGGGAATGACCCCGGCGGCGGGAAACCAAACCGGAATGGAAAAGGGTTCAGGTCGAACGCCGGATGCAAGCTGCCGACGCTCTGTCTCCCCAACCACCCGTTCGGGGTGATTTGGAAACATCGAGCTGGAAATATCGAGCTGGAAATATCGAGCTGGAAATATCGAGCAACCGGCTGGACGCGGAATTCTCAAAACGAACCAGCAGCCCGATTTTTTTCAGGGGGCAGATCTTTGCCGCTGGACAACCAGTCTCTGAAGGGTCCCCAGTCTTTCCGGGGAAGGTTGCCTCTCCTGGCTGGTGAATGGCCCGTTTTCGGTTACGAATGGAAGGCGGTCTTCGGTGACATGGCCCGAGGAAGCACGGTCGAAATGCACGCTCTCCCGCGCCTTGTGATTGGGGGGGCAAAAGGGCTGCTGGGATTCGGTTGTTTCTGCAACCGGAATCATGTCGGAATAGATATCCAGCTCTCCACGCATGATTCGGGTGGCATCCGGGGCTCGAACGCCGATTTTCACTGTCCCCCCTTTGACCTGGAGGACCTGGATTTCGATACCACCCTCGATGACGATTGTCTGGTTTTTTCTTCGTGAGAGGACCAACATTTTGCATCTCCTTTGCAGATTGTGTTTTCGCCGATTGGTTTCGTGCTGTCTTTGGCTCGGACAAGGATTCCAAAAATACCATTACCTTTATTCGCATGACGCGTGACACGAATGGTCAGTCGAATGGAATTTTTGAAATTTGGACCCGATTTTCCAAAAAAGCCCAACTCTTTTTTCTCCCGGATGACGGGCCGTGAACGCTTTTTTGCTTGCCCCTCCGCAACGCTAACGCTGGACTGTCCGGGAGGTCGAATGGTTGACCGAAAAAAACCTGACGTGTTTTACTCCGTTGACATGATTTTCGAGCGATTCCTGGACAAGGTTTCACAAATACTCTTATTTTGTCCGCCGGGTCACCCGGGTTTTTCAGGGGTGCCGTTCGGAGCACTCGCCCTTTACCCGTTTTTTTAGCCATTGAAATCCGGTTCGTAGTGGCGGTGCAGGAGGGATGGGATGGCAAGTTCTCATCTTCTCTGCATTTTTTCGCGGGCAGCCCCGGTTTTGCCTGCAGCTTTCCGGTCCCGGTACACGGTGAGGGATTGCGTCGAGATCAAATTCCCCGGCAAATCCGGTCAGGCTCTTCGGGCAACGGACATCCGGTGAAAGATGAAATTGGGTTCAGCGCGTCCGGAGATCTTGCTTGTCGTTTGGCGATGAATCAATGAAAATGAGGTTTTGGTATTTCAAGAGGTAAATGCGTGCCCGGGCGACTGTTTTTTTTCTTCTGGTTCGAGCTGGCTTTTTGGTCAGTCGTGGCTCATGTTGCCAGGCCTGCCCATTGCGATGAGCCCACCCCGGAACAGGTGCAGTTTTTTGAAAAAAAAATACGTCCCATTCTGAATGATCACTGTTTTGAGTGTCACTCGGCGGAAAAGCAGGAAAGTGATCTGCGACTGGACTCCCGCGATTCCATCCTCAGCGGGGGCGCCAGTGGGGCCGCCGTTGATCTGGAGGACCCTGAATCCAGCCTGATCCTTGAGGTGCTGCGATATGGCGGCGACGTGGAAATGCCCCCCAACCAGAAACTGGATGACGAGGTGATCGAGGACATCCAGTCCTGGATCTCAATGGGATTGCCCTGGCCCGGGAAGAAGGGGGATGATCCGGATGATCTGCCCCGTAACATGCAGGAGCGTGTGGGGCTCCATCGAGCGAGCCATTGGGCGTTTCTTGAAATAACGCGTCCCGATTTTTCCTCTGCCCCGCTCCGCCCCTGGATTCGCAATTCTCTTGACCGGTTGATTCTGGAAAAGCTCGATCGGGCGGGGATCGCTCCGTCGGAAGAGGCGGATCGGGCGACGCTTACCCGTCGGCTTTACCTCGCCCTGGTTGGAATCCCTCCCAGTTACGAGGAGGTTTCGGAAGTACTCAATGACCCGAGTCCCGCCTGGTACACTCGTCTGGTGGATCGTCTGCAGTCCTCGCCCCGGTATGGAGAACGTTGGGCCCGCCATTGGCTTGACGTGGCGAGGTACGCTGACACCCGGGGATACTCGTTCCAGAGGGACCGGAATTATCCCCACGCCTATACCTACCGTGACTACGTGATCCGGTCTTTCAACGAAGACAAACCGTACCGCCGTTTTCTGACTGAGCAGTTGGCTGCGGATCAGTTGGAGTTGGGAGAAGACCTTCGCCCGCTGGCGGCACTCGGGTTCCTGACAGTGGGGCGCAAGTTCAACAACGTTCACGATGATGTCGACGATAAAATCGACGTTGTTTTCCGGGGATTGCAGGGGCTGACGGTTGCCTGTGCCCGCTGCCATGATCACAAGTATGATGCGATTCCAACGGCCGATTATTATTCCCTTTATGGGGTTTTTGTCAGCGGTCAAGAAGGCTCTTTACCTTACATCGGCCAGCGAAAGGAAGTGGAGGCGTTCCAGCAGCAGAAGAGTCGATTCGATGCCGAGGAAAAGAAATTCCGTGATTATGTCCGGAAAAAACGGAATGAAATCAGTGAGCATGCCCGATCCCACACGGCAGCTTACCTGGTTCGCGTATTGAATGCAGGCCGATCCAGGGAGTGGGAAGGGGGCGATTTTGTCACGCTGGACCCCTCCAATCTGGTCGCACGGATCGAGTCGGCATGGGCCCGCTACATCCTGAAGCAGGCCCGGCAGAATCATCCGGTCTGGGCCGCCTGGAGTCGATTGTCGGCGCTCGAGGATGACGCGGAATTTGAAAGGTTGTCCGCCGCCGAAATTGAAAAATTGAAATCCGAAAACCTGTTGAACCCCTTGGTGCTTGCCGAATTGACAGGGAATCCACCTCGAAAAAGGGTGGAAATAGCCCGTGTTTACGGAAAGGTGTTTTCGGATGTTTACCAGGCTTGGAAAAAAGCCGGTTCCAACGACCAGGGACTCGACCGGCTGTCGCAGGATCAGCAGCAGGTTGGCATCGCGCTTTTTACCGACCGGACGCCGACTGACATCCGGGAAGATGCGGTTCGGGGTTACCTGACTGGAGAATCTTTGGACGCTTTTCAGCAGTTGAAAACCGGGGTCGAGCAGATGAAAAAGAGCCTGCCTCCTGAGTTGGATCGGGCGATGGTCGTCTCCGATATTGCAAAACCGGTGGAGCCTTTCGTTTTTATTCGGGGGCAGATCGGGAGAAGGGGCAAGGACGTTCCCCGCCAGTTCCTGGAAGTTCTCTCCCCGGAACCTCGGAAAGCTTTCGTCAAGGGAGCGGGGCGGCTTGAGATCGCCCAGGCGATGACACGGCGTTCGAACCCACTCACAGCACGGGTGATGGCCAACCGGGTCTGGATGCACCTGATGGGTGAGTCGATCGTCCCGACACCGAGCGATTTTGGGACGCGTTGCAGCAAGCCAGTTCAGGGGGACGTCCTGGACCTGTTGGCAACCCGGTTGGTTGACAGTGACTGGTCGATCAAGGAGCTGCAGCGGATGATCGTCTGTTCATCGGTGTTCAGGCAGTCGAGTCATTACCGGGAAGAGGCTGCTGCAAAGGATGCCACCAACGGCCTTTACTGGCGGGCGAATCGGCAACGGATAGAGTTTGAAACGCTGCGGGATTCCATGTTGGCCGTCTCCGGAGAGCTGGATCTTCGAATGGGCGGACCGGCAGTTCGCATGACCGGTAAGTCGCCCAGTCGACGACGGGCTGTCTACGGTTTCATCGACCGGCAGGATTTGCCCAACCTGCTCCGGGCGTTTGACTTCGCCAGCCCGGATCAAAGCATTGCGAGGCGGGCCAAAACGACCGTTCCCCAGCAGTTGCTGTTCATGATGAATTCGTCCTTTGTGACCGGGAGAGCCCTTGAGGTCGCCCGTTCGATCCCCGGGAACTTGGCTGCTCGACAAAAGATAGCCACACTCTATCAGAAGGTCCTCTCACGCGATCCAACTGACGGCGAAATCAGGGTAGCCGAAGGGTTTTTTGAAGCGGCCGAAGGGGACCCGAAGGTTCTCGGAAGCCTGGCCCAGATTCTCCTGTTGACCAATGAATTTACCTTTGCCGATTAACGGTAAAGGGAACGCCGGGTTGGGGAAATGCCTGCCTTGGGGATTTTGCGATGGACTTTTCCGGTTTCAAATATCTTTCCTTTGACTGCTACGGGACCCTGGTTGACTGGGAGAACGGGATCCTCGATGCGTTGTCCGGTCCCTTTTCGGATTACCGGAAGGTTGACCCGGTGGAGGTGCTGCAGGCGTTTGCCCACCACGAAGCCGAGGTCGAGGCGGGTGAATTCCTTACCTATCGTGAAGTGTTGACACAAGTCTACAGCAGGATTTGCCGGCAGTTCGGTATCGATGACTCCAACCAGCGAAGACTGGCAGATTCGGTTGCCTGTTGGGTACCGTTTCCCGATACGAAACCTGCGCTTGCCAAGCTCTCAGAACGGTTCAAGCTGGTGATTCTCTCCAATGTCGATGAGCAGATGTTCGCCCGGACGGAAAAGAGCCTGGGGGTTCCCTTTTTTCGCGTTTGCACTGCTGAGCGGATCGGCAGCTACAAACCTTGCCCGGAAAACTTCCGCTTTCTGATCGAGGAACTGGGAGGGGATCGGTCAACCATTCTGCATGCGGCACAAAGTCTGTTTCATGATCACGTTCCGGCAAGGAGATCAGGGCTGAAGACAGTGTGGGTCAATCGGGCCAGTCGACTTGAGGGACTGGGAGCGACTCCGCCAGCAGAGGCTGAGCCTGATTTTGAAGTCACCAGCATGAGCGAATTGGCTGAGTTGGTTCTCTCGTGAGGCGTGCAGACGCAACTTTCGAACATAACGTTCTCACATGATCTTCGAATGGAACCTTCGAACACCACGGTCAAATGCACCGTTCGAATGGACCGATAGCTGAATTCGCCACGGAGGTACGTTTCGCCTTTTCACAGCGTATTGAAAAACGGTAACGGCAAAATGTGGGAGGGATTTTGCCCCCCGGTCACCGATTCTGCAGCAGCAGTTGGTTCTCCAGAAGTTCAGCTGCCGATTTCGGATCCTGAGTCAATTTGAACCAGCGGGTTCTCCTCCGCCATCTTGCGGATGTCCTCGGTGATTTTCATCGAGCAATACTTGGGACCGCACATGCTGCAGAAATGGGCCGATTTAAAGGTTTCTTGCGGAAGTGTTTCGTCGTGGTAACGCTGGGCGGTTTCCGGGTCGAGTGACAGGCGGAACTGTTCCTTCCAGTCAAACTCGAATCGTGCCTTGGAAAGCGCGTTATCCCGGTCCTGGGATCCAGGACGTCCGCGTGCAACATCTGCCGCATGGGCGGCAATCTTGTAAGCGATCGCCCCCTGTTTGACGTCTTCCTTGTTGGGCAGGCCAAGGTGTTCCTTGGGCGTCACATAGCACAGCATTGCAGCTCCAGCCTGGCCGGCCATCGCCGCGCCGATACAGCTGGTGATGTGATCGTAACCTGGAGCGATGTCCGTAACCAACGGGCCCAGGACGTAAAACGGTGCTCCGTCACAGACCTCGATCTGTTTTTTGACATTCATCTCGATTTCATGCATCGGAATATGCCCGGGCCCTTCAACCATGACCTGGGTTCCCATTTCTCTCCCTTTGCGGACAAGCTCACCGAGGGTTTCCAGTTCGGCGAACTGTGCCGCATCGCTGGCGTCGGCAATGCTGCCCGGACGGAGCCCATCTCCCAGGCTCCAGGTGACATCGTATTCCCTCATGATTTCACAAAGTTCACCGAAGCATTCGTACAGGGGGTTCTGCTTCCGATGGGTCATCATCCACTTGGCGATTAGCGAGCCACCCCGACTGACGATTCCGGTGACTCTTTCCGTAGTCAGGTGCAAATGCTCCAGCAGAACGCCGCAGTGAACCGTCATGTAGTCAACACCCTGCTTGGCCTGGTGCTCGACCATGTCAATAAAGTGCTGGGCGGTCATGTCCTCGATGTTTCCACCCAGCTCTTCAAGCATCTGGTAGATTGGTACCGTGCCGATAGGGACCGGTGAGGCGTCGATGATTGCCTGACGCGTGGCGTCGATGTCCTTGCCGGTGGAAAGGTCCATTACGGTATCCGAACCATAGTGAACCGCGTGATGGAGCTTTTCCAGCTCCCCTTCGCTGTCACTGGTGACCGCCGAGTTACCGATGTTGGCGTTGATCTTGCATTTGGCTGCCACACCAATGCACATGGGTTCCAGTTTCTTGCACAGGTGAACCTTGTTGGCCGGAATCACCATTCGGCCGGCTGCAACCTCGGAACGAATCAGCTCTGCGTCCAGCAGTTCTTTCCGGGCAACGAATTCCATCTCTGGAGTAATCTCACCTGCGAGGGCCGCGAGATACTGGTTGGGGCGATTCAGTCCAATCACACTTTTCTCCGAAAAATCAAAGCACGAAACAGTTCAACAAAACGTGTTAACTGCCTTTATCGTATCGACGCAACCCGATTCCTACAATTCGGCTAAAAGGGCCCTTTTTACCGAACCGGTCTTCCTTGTCCGCTTCCGTCGTTTTGTCCCCGTCAAACCAGTCGGTGGCAATCCAGTCCGTGGCAATCAGGGAGATTGCCGACTGTTGTAAAAAAGATTGGTTTGCCTGATCGCTTCTGCACGGTTTTTGCATTGCATGATGCGGATGATCGGTTTGGCCGCTCCATCATTTTTCTTGTAGAACTCGTTCGCCCACCGCTCGGCCAGTCCCTGGGTGTGGAAAACGGCGCTGTGTTTTTCCGCCTTGACCGTTTTTTTAAGGGTGGGCACTTCAATCAGGACGGCGTAATGAATGAACTCGGCGAATGGCGACTCGAATTTCTGCCTTGTCAGAAAACGGATCATGTCTGTTTCGAGTTCTTTCCAGTCCGGACCGAAGAACTCTTCGAACTCCTTCACGTTTTTGGCGATTTTTCCCTGGACGGCTTCTGTCGGGAAAGATCCCTCAAATGGACGAAGGCCCGCGACTTTCGACAGGTAGTCCTTGAATTGGTCTCTCTTCCGCTTTGCCAGGTAGTTGGTCAATGACCAGGCCGATGCATAACCGGTCGAGGTCAATCGCGCAGCAGCAGCAGTATTCCTGGTGACATGGCCATCAATGCCCTCGATCGCCTTGGATCGCAGGTAGGTTTCCAATTCCAGCATGCGGAAGTCGTTGACCTTGCCCGGACCTTTCCACTGCATCCCCCGACCGGTCTCGGTAGGGGCGAGGAACTCCGCCATCCCTTCGGAAAACCACATTGGCCAGAGTGAAAGTCTTTGCTGGATGCCGATATTGGCCAGCACCTGGTGCGCTCCCTCGTGGGCGATGGTTGAAAGTTTTTCCGCGATTGCCAATTCACGATCTATCTTGGTCCACGGCGATTCCTCGTAGAGGTAAACCCGGTTGGTGATGATGTTGTAATAAGCGACGACCCCGGGCGGCATTCTCTTGAATGCCTGGAACTGTTCCTGGGTCTTGAACATGATCACCACCAGCGGAACCTCCGGTTCGTGCGGTTTGAGGCCCAGTGTTTTCATGTACTTGATCAGACCACGGGTCATGCTTTCCATGACCCGTGCAGTCACCTCTGCCATCTTGGGAGAGGTGTTGTAGACAAAAACGTGTTTTTTTCTCTTGATGACATTGAAGTTCTCCAGCATGCCCGTGGTGGCCTGGTTGGCCAACTCATCGGGTGTGGCCCATTCCACCGGCTTGTCGGTGAATTTGACTTCCGAAGCTTTTTTTCCGACCAGCGAACCGTCCGGCATGATGACGATGAAGTGGTCACCTACTTTGACATGCACTCTTCCGATGGTGTGTCCCGTCGGCGTCTTGATGTAGGCATTTACCTTGCGATCGGCCCATTTGACTTCGCCTTTGGGCAGCGGAATGCCGAATACGGCCGGGTCTCCGACAGGCGCATTCTGAGAGACACAAACGGAAACAAAACTGGGGAGGAACAGGATTCCCCACAGCCAGGTAGTGGCGAAGTAGCGTGAATCCGCCTTGAAACCCTCCGCCGAAAGGACGCGGGTGGCGACCACCGTTGTTTTGGCTGGCAAAGAGATCATGCTTGGCTGCGACCCGTTTGTGGAAACGACTGAATCGATCCTGCGTATTTTAAACAATATTATTTTTTTTCGAAACGAACCGGATTGGCTATGGTTTAGTTTTCTGAACCCCCGAATTCCGCTGAATTCCGTTTGGTTTGTAACGGTAAGGCAATTACCATGAAAGGTACGGCCAAGGTCGTAATTGAATGGTAGATTGCTGTTGCGGGGTAAAAGACCTCTTGATTCAGCACGGGCAGGTTGTTGTAAGACCGCCATTCGGGGTCGACTGGACACTTTTGTGTGTTTCCCCGTTGTTTTCCCGTCACGGGTTTCCTGTTTAACGGCATTTTTCAGACGTTTTTGAAGGCTTTCTTAGATGCTTTTGACTAAAAAAACCGCGATTTTGATTTTAATGAGCGGATTATTCGCCAATGCGCTTGGGTGGGCCCAGGAAAAAGGGAATGAAACGCCGGGAGAGACTCCGGCATCAGGGGTCGAATCGGAGGCGGATTCCAAGTCAGAATCCCCATCAAAGGCGCCATCCGCGGATTCCGTAAAATCGGCACCCGCACCCGCTTCCAGCGGAAAGGACGAAGGCAAGCGTCCCGACTTCAATTCGGGCAAGTTGACTTTTGAATTCAAAAATACCGAATGGGGAAAAGTCATCCGCTGGTTTGCCGATGAGGCGAAGCTGGACCTGAATATGGCCGTCACTCCGGAAGGATCTTTCAATTACAGCAGCAACGGGGAATTTACCCTGCTGCAGGCGATGGACGTGATCAACAGTTTCCTGATCCGCGAGCAGGGTTATATCCTGTTGCGACATGCGAACCTGATCATCGTGCATGATTTGAATAATGAGATCCCGCCAACCATGATCGAGACCATTCCGATTACCGAGCTCGATAATCGGGGAGAATATGAGTTGACCCAGACTGAATTCGACGTCGCAGGTTTTGACGGCGGTAAGTTTTCGGGAGACATCGAGCGGTTGATTCGCGAAGACCAGGGTGGCAAACAGTTGTTGATTGAATCGAGCGAAGTTCTTTTCGTCCGCGAAACGGGAGGTCGTTTGAGATTGATTCGGAAATACCTGGACATGGCACAGTCCATCGCAGGCGGAAAAGATGCCGTGGTTCAGGTCCAGGATCTAAAATTCATTACCCCTGAGGAAGTCATGACGGTGGCCAGCGAGCTGATTCCACTGGATGACGAAAACAGCTACCAGGATGATGACACGGGAGAGAAATTAAAGGTCGTCGTCCAGTCTTTCGGGAACAAGTTCATCCTGCAAGGGACATCCAAGACGATGAAGCGTTTTCTGGACCTGGTCGAATTGCTGGATAAAGAAGTTGAGCAGACCGATGTGCAGGAGGGGCTGGCCCAGCCGGTGACCAAAAAGTACCCCGTGATTGCAGACAGGGAATTGATCCTGCAGGTCCTGAGAACCATGTTGGCCGGGACCGATGGGTTGCGGCTGGCATTAGCCGAAGAGGCGGGTGAGATTATCGCTTATGCAACGCCGGAGGTGCACACCATCATCAGTGAAATCCTCGGCTCACTGGAATCCGATTCCAATGACTTTCATGTGGTTCAGCTGAATGAATACGATGCGGATTCCATGATTCAGATGCTGAACAGTGCGTACGGAATTACGGAGGAAACCGAGCCGAATGCCAACCAGCCGGTCTTCATCGCGGATACCATTTACGTCGATCGACTCATTGTCAAGGCAAAGCCTTCGCAGTTGGATGCCATCAAGCAACTGATCGCGTCAATTGACCCGCCCATTGGTGAGGGTGGGGCTTATGAAAAGAACTACATTGAGTTTCCTTACCGGGGGAAACAGGCTGATGGTGCCATCGAGCTGCTGCAGGACATGTTTGGGGCTCTTGACCGTCCAAACAAATTCAACGTGATCCGCTCCAAGGCAGCACAGGATTCGTTGCAGAAAATGGAACGGGACAACGAGCCACAGGGCTTCAACCGGGTTGACGAGTTGCAACCAATTCCCAAGAGCGGCTTGCCCAGTCTTGGGAGCGGGCTGCGTAACAAACCGTCGACCGCTAATCCTTCAGACGCTAATCCTGCGGGCGATAACCAGCCTCAAAAAAACGGGTCCCAATCCTCTCCCGACAAAGAAAAGGGTGCATCGAACCCCTCGTCGAGCGAGAGTGGGTCAAAAAAAAATGACCGGGAGGTGACCGCGGTTCATCCTGACAACGGGGATCGGTTTTTCAGGGTGAGTACCCTGGTTCAGGATGAAGACCAGGAAAAGAAATCTGTTGTAAAGATGCAGCAGGGCGAATTGAAGTCCGTCCCCGGGGCTCCGATCCTGATTCGTGAAACTGCTGCAGGTCTGATGATTGTCTCGGACGATCTGAAGGCGTTGGCCGAAATCAAAAGAATTCTTGACGATAATGAGGCGGTCATTAATCGCCCTTCCTTGCCCACCATCATCGAGTTGAAACACCGTAAAGCGATCGAGATGAAAGATCTGCTTGAGATGTTTCTCGGACTCAGCAGCGATGGTGGCGGCGGTGGCGGCGGTGGCGGCGGACTGGGAAGCCTGGTCGGTGGAATGGCCCAGAATGCTCTTGGCGGTGTCGCAGGTCAAATGGTAGGTGGTTTGCTGGGTGGAGGCATGGGAGGTGGCGATTCCTCGATCACCACTTCCGAGTTGTTGACCGGTGATGTGAAAATCGACGCAGACGCTCTCAAGAATGTCCTGCTGGTCCAGGCAAACGGTGTCGACATGGATACGATCATGAATTACATCGACTATTTTGATACGGACAGTCCAAACCAGGACCCTTCCCTGGACGGGAAAACCTACACCATCAAGGTCCAGTACCGTGATGCGGCGGAACTGGCCGAGGTGATCAAGACCCAGTACGTCGATCGCATCAAGACGGCCCAGACGCGACAGCAGGCTTCCAATCCACAGGCGGAGCAGATGAAAATGATGCAGCAGCTCCTCGGTGGTCGGGGCCGTGGTGGAGGAGGCGGCAAAAAGACGGTCGAACAGTCAGAGCCCAAGATGACCGTAGGGGTGGATGCCCAAATGAACAGCCTGTTGATCACCGGACCCGAATATCTTTACAAGACGGTCAGTGAGCTGGTGATGGCACTGGACACACCCGATGCAGTCAAGGATGGAACCGTTGTTGTGATGGGGCTGAAAAACATGACCCCGGATGCCCTCAAAGAGGCTCTCAACAACATGCAGAGTGACAGTGGTGCGGGATCCTCGTCAAGAAGTTCGTCCAGCAACAATTCCCGCACATCCAGTCCCTTTGGTGGTTCGTCTCAACCAGGATCAAATCCTGCAGCGGATGCTTTTCGTCGAGCCATCATGGAGCGAATGCAGCAAGGTCGTGGAATGTCTTCGCCCCGAGGTGGGGCACCTTCCTCGGGAGGCCGTCCGAGCAGTGGTGGTCGTGGAAGTGGGGGACGCGGACGTTGATCGTTAAGCTTTTCGCCCTTCCTTTCTGATTAGCTCGAATCCTGCAATCTGCGAATCGTACGGGATTCCGGGATGTCCCGGTTGATTTTGAACCGCCTCGTTGAATTCCCAGTTTTGAATTGCCTCGCATTCGAGGCCTGCAGGGAATCCACAAACGGGTGATCGCGAAAACATCCGATCCATCGCGACGGGTGATTTTGGTCCAACCGGATTCCGATTAAAATTGGAACTTGGTGCACCTCTCCCCATTGTTTCCCGGCCCCGCGATGCTCAAGACGCAACTGCTCCACCCGGAAATTCTCGAACAACTGGCCCGCTCAGGCCATGGTTCAAAAATCCTGATTGCCGATGGCAATTTCCCTTTCCAGACGAAATCCCATCCGTCCGCGCGTCGTGTCTTTTTGAACCTGACGCCCGGGACACTGGGGTGCGTCGAGGTACTGAAGGCTCTCTGCTCGGCAATTGTGGTCGAAAGTGCTTTGGTGATGGCCCCGCCTGCCCAGGGAGAATATGCGATTGAAAAGCCGGCCATCTGGGAGGAATTCGAACAGGTTCTGCGAGAATCGGGCAACCCGTCACCTCTTGGCAGCGTGGGACGCTTTAATTTTTACGATGCTTGCGCTTCCCCGGATCTCTCGCTGGTGATTGCCACCGGAGAGCAGAAGATTTTTGCCAACCTGATGCTTACCGTTGGCGTGGTCCGCGGAGTCAATTGAACACGATGCCATTGGATGGGATCCGTTGGCCGGAACTCTCTCTTAAACGAGGCCAGGCACGCCCGTAGTTCACCTGGAGACCTGCTTTTCCAGGTGGGGGTACCCGGACAACTGAATGATCTTCCAGGATCAGCGGTGCCAGTGCGAGTTGCAGGATTCAGTGATTCTCGGGTTCAGTTGTTCTCGAAGGGGGCACCACCATTGGGGTATCAAGGGACAGGCAGTGCCAAGCAGCGGAGGCAGCGATTTCCTCCCATGCTCATCTCTTCAGAAAGGTTACCTGTCCAACAACGGCCCAAACGGCCAGGAAAACAACGCCAACAACGGTTTGAAGGAAATCGATGGTCATAGATGGAGAGTCCTTGTTGATACTCTCTTCCGTGGGGGTGGGGGAGGGCTTCCTTGTCGTTCCTTTTCCTTTCCGGTTTACGTACCGGATTCAAAGATGCCTAAGCATTTCCGATGGCCGTCCCCGGGTCAACACAGATTCCCTTTGAATTCAGGACGTTTCGGGCAGGAAGGAAAACGGGGCCAGGCAAAGCGTAGCGATCAGGGCAGCAACGAGGGCGTGAGAAAGCGTGGAGCGGTGAACTGGCGAAACATCAGTCCGCAAAAGCCGCAGGCTTTTACAGGTGCCCCGGTTTTTCCTGGTGGACATTCCCGGTTGTTCAAAAATGGTTTTCTTTTTCGATCGTAACAGTCAGAATGGAGAGAGGGGCTCCAGGAGATGGCTCGAGGGGAATGCCTGTTGATTCCGCCTGCTCGTTTTCATGTTATATTCGGCATGATGGGCGGTACGGCAGCGATCACCCGATCGATGATCGCCAACCCGCAAGTCTGCCGGTATTTCAAAGCACCCGTGGAAGAGGAACAGTTCCACGGCAAACAACTCAACATCGGATTCATGCAGCATCATCGTGCTTCGGAATCCTGATGTGGATTTGCGTTACGAAGCCGGAAAGTGGATGAGCCCAGAGAACTGGAACAAGATAACGCAACAGAGAAGCAGGACAGGGGAAATGAGTGAATCGGAGCTGGCAGTCGGGATTGACCTTGGGACGACATTTTCCGCGGTCGCTTTTCTGGATAAGCATGGACGTCCCCAGACACTGATCAACGCCGAAGGGGACAAACTGACGCCCAGCGTGATGCTGTTCGATGGCGGTTCGGTGGTCGTTGGAAAGGAGGCGGTCAAGGCGATGGGGACTGATTTTGAGAGTGTCGCCGACTGTCCAAAACGGGATCTGGGTGAAAGAGCCTATCACAGGATTCTCGGAGATCGGCAGTATCCGCCCGAAGCGTTGCAGGCCTGGATTCTGCACAAGCTGAAGAGCGATGCCGAGCGACAGATCGGGTCCTTTCAGAAGGCTGTGATCACGGTGCCAGCCTATTTCGATGAGGTCCGTCGCAAGGCGACCATGGATGCGGGTTACATGGCCGGCCTGGAAGTCATCGACATCATCAATGAGCCCACCGCGGCAGCCATCGCCTTTGGGGTTCAGCAGGGTTTCCTCAACGAAAAGGGTGTGACGGGCAGCCGAAAACGGATCCTCGTGTATGACCTGGGTGGGGGGACATTTGATGTTACCGTGATGGAGATTGACGGGGACAACTACCAGGCCATTGCTACCGATGGTGATATGCGGTTGGGCGGTCGGGATTGGGATCAGCGGCTGGTTGATTACGTGGCCGAAGAACTGATCCGGACGACCGGCGTCGATCCCCGGGAAGATCCCAATCGTGAGGGCAAGCTGTGGAGAGAATGTGAAGACGCCAAGCGAACCCTGACCGTCCGGGACAAGGCAAAGATTTCCCTCGAATTGCAGGGGCAATCGGTCAAAGTGGAGATTACCCGGGAGGATTTTGAAAACATGTCCCGCGACCTGCTGGACCGGACAATTTTCACCACCCGCCAGACACTGCAACAGGCAAAGCTGGATTGGGACGACATTGACATGACCCTGCTGGTTGGAGGGTCGACGAGAATGCCTTGCATCGCCGAAGAGCTGAAACGGGTCAGCGGCAAGGAACCCCAGCAGTCAATTTCTCCCGATGAAGCAGTGGCTTTTGGCGCGGCGATCCGGGCGGGACTGGTTCTTTCAAAAAAACAGGGACAGCGAACGGGAATCCGGATCAAGAATGTCAATTCTCACTCGCTGGGTGTGGTCGGAATCGATGCAGATACCAAGCGACCGAGAAATGGTATCGTGATTCCCCGCAACACGCCGCTGCCGGTCGTGGCACGGAGGGTTTTCCTGACCACCAAGGAAAATCAGCAATCCATCCTGGTGAAAATAGTGGAAGGGGAAAGCAATAACCCGGGTGATTGCTCCCAGATCGGAAAATGCACCGTAAGGGAACTCCCGCTGAACCTCCCGGCCAAGACGCCCATCGAAGTCCGCTTCAAGTATGAGGAAAACGGACGTTTGACAGTCATGGTGCAGGTAAAGGGAGCTGATTCCCTGCTGAAGCACGAGCTGACCCGGGAGAATTCTCTCAGCCGGGAGCAGATGGATGGATGGAAAGAATTCATCCAACAGAGTTCGGTTTGATTTGCGTCTGTTATCGGGGCAGGATGCGTTTCATGCCGTCTCGGTCGGGCCGAAGGCTGATCCGGGGCGCAGGGTAATCAATGGATTCGATTTGAATTACAATTTTCTGTTTGAAACAATAGGCACCAGGAACCGCCGAAATCATCAATGACCGGACTGATCCACCTCCACCAGGATGACAACATCCATATCGCCGCCCGGGATATCCGGTCGGGTGAAGAACTTGCACTTGAGGGGCGGGGTATCCGTATTCAGGCGGACATTCCGATTGGGCACAAGATTGCCAGCCAGCCGATCGGGGCAAAATCACCTGTCAAAAAGTACGGGCAGGTGATCGGTTTTGCGACGCAACCCATTGAGCCGGGGGAATGGGTGCATTCCCATAACCTGTCCAATGGTGAGATCGTCCTGAACCATGAAAAAGCGACCATCTCACCGGCTCCACGGACCGCAGACCCAAAAAGGACGTTCCAGGGAATCAGCCGGGCGAATGGGAAAATTGGGACCCGGAATTACCTGGCGGTGATTTCAACAGTCAACTGTTCAGCTACCGTCAGCAAAATGGTGGCCCGGCATTTTACTCCAGATCGGCTGGAGGCCTATGGAAACGTCGACGGAGTGATTGCCCTGACGCACACCAGTGGTTGTGGCATGGCTCACCAGGGATCCAAGCACAAAATGCTCAACCGGGTGCTGGGGGGATTTGCCCGTCATCCCAATGTGGGGGGCTACCTTCTGATTGGCCTCGGTTGCGAACAAGCGCCTCCCGGCTTGCTGGTTTCCGATCAGAAACTGGTGCAAATCGCTTCAGGCGGTGACAAAGACCCGCTTCCACCCATCTTTTCAATGCAGGACCAGGGAGGAACAAGGAAAACCGTCCATGCGGCCATTGAAAAGGTCGAGTCGATGTTGCCTCTGTTGAACGAAGTCAGCCGCGAGAGCGTTCCTGTCAGCGAACTGGTGCTGGGAACGGAATGCGGCGGATCCGATGGGAATTCAGGCGTGACTGCCAACCCGGCGTTGGGAATTGCCTCGGACGTCATTGTCGGGCAGGGGGGCACAAGTATCCTGGCCGAAACCTCGGAGATATTCGGGGCGGAACATCTGTTGACCCGCCGGGCCCGGAATGTTGAGGTGGCCGACAAGTTGCTGGAACTGATTGAATGGTGGAAATGGTACGTTGGTATTTTTGGTGAAGAGCTGGATAACAATCCTTCGGTCGGAAACAAGGCTGGCGGATTGACGACGATAACCGAAAAGTCACTCGGTGCGATCGCCAAGGCTGGATCGTCAAGATTGGAAAGGGTATACGAGTATGCTCAGCCGATCGACAGGCGTGGACTGGTGATCATGGATTCACCCGGTTATGACCCGCCGAGTGTCACCGGTATGGTGGCTGGCGGCGCCAACGTGGTCTGTTTTACTACCGGCCGCGGAAGCTGTTTTGGCTGTAAACCGGTGCCCACGATCAAAATTGCTTCCAACTCGCCCATGTATCACCGGATGGAAGAGGATATGGATATCAATGCGGGGACAATTCTCGAGGGGGAACCTGTCGAATCGGTTGGTCAGCGGATCTTTTCCGAAATTGTCGACGTGGCCAGTGGAAAGCGAACCAAGAGCGAGCTTTGTGGCTACGGGGATGAAGAGTTTCTTCCCTGGACCGTCGGACCGGAGCTCTGAAACGCGCTGCCTGCCAAATGCCGGTTGTCCTGAAATGAGCGACGGAAAAATTTGAAAGCCGTCGCCCGTTTATTCGGCTGAGGCCTTTTCGGGAGAGGCCTTTTCCGGAGAGGAGGTGTCGGGAGTTTTCTTTTTCCAGCCTTCGAGTTCCTTGAGATCGTCGGGAAGTTGTAATCGGTCGCCGCTTTCGTCAAAAGGCTCGAGTGACTTGGAAAACGCTTTCATCAGCAGGTCCCGCTTGGCCTTGTAGCTGAGATTTTTCAGTGAGTCTCTTTGCTGACCGTTGAGAAACCTGTCCTCGAAGGTGGCCAGGTCGGTATCGTCAATGGTTCGGGCCACGCCAATGGTCCAGAGAATGACCCAGAACAGTTGACGCTGTTCCGGCAATCCTTCCAGTTGTTCCCGGGACTCGCTGGAGAGCGTGCCAATGAAATCCCTCACATCGGTTTCATTGAAAGGGTTGGACAGGTTGGCGTTGGTAAACATCCAGCGTTTCCTGATCATCAATGAAAAAAAGTGGTGCTCTGTTGGTGCATCCTGCAGTTGTTGCAGGATCGAGGCCAGTTCCCGGTTTTCCGTAGCATCCACGGATGTCAGGTACTCAATCAATTGTTCGCGCATGCGATCCAGCTGGCGTTGTCCAAACGCCTTGATCTTTCCGATGTCGCGGATGGATGGCATTCGTCCTTCACTGCGGAGATTCTGAAAGGTCTTTTGCACATACTCCGTTTCAAGTTGTTGGATTTTCTGCATTCTCTCCGTCGGATTGGCATCCTTGAGCTGGTCGACTTCATCCTGTGCAGAAAGGAAAACGCGATTGCGGAACCAGGCGTAGTATTGACCCAGTGCCGTTTCAAGACGGTCCCGCTCGGGGTGGTTCGAAAGCAGGCTGTGGAATTTGCGCAGGTTCTCCTTTTGCGATCCGAGGTTGTCAAAGCTCTTTTTGTTTGCCGTGAATTCTTTCAACCTGACCGGATCGACGTTGCGGTTTTTCAGGTCCTCAGGTGTGATTTCAAATTCAAAGTAGTCCTTGAGAATTCGATCCCCTACACGGATGTCAAAGCTGACAAAAACGTCCTCTTCCCTGGAAAGCAGCTCCAGGAATTCAATGCTTTTTTCGGGAGAGAGCTCTGCGGTGACGCTTCTGTAGATCGGGAATCTTTGCAGGACCCGGAGATCACTCGTGATTTCACGGTTGCCCGTTTCCAGTTGGTGGTTCATCCTCCAGTAGCCGTAACAAAAGCCCGCGACAGGAATCATTACCGACAGCAGGATGATGAGCAGGCGTTTGAAGTAATAATGGCTCCCCTCCCCCCGGATCAGCGTGGAGGCATTCAAGGCTGCCATTTCTACCGTGCTTTGTGTGAATGATTCGGTCGCTTCGACAGCGGGCAACAGGTCGAGCATGTCCCAGGTCTTTTGGAGTTCCGCCAGTTCCCTGCGGTATTCGTCGTCCCGTGCAAGGCGTTGCTCGACTTTCTTTTTCTCTTCAGACGCAAGTTCCCCGTCAAGGTAGGTTACCAGTTCCGGGAATTTCGATTCTGGGTGGTCGCTACCTGGCATTCTGATCCGTTTTTCCCCGGAAGGCTTCG
>JAYZFP010000093.1:0-26943 GCA_036336715.1 Planctomycetota bacterium | reverse complement strand
TTATGGACCCTCAGGTCTACCAGGGCAGGGACAATTCGGTCTGGGGCAACCCTTTATTACCCCTCCTGGCATTCAGAACGGGAATGTTGCTGATCTCGATATTTTTGTACGTGAAGGTCAGACCGGGCAGTTCATGATCGGTGCCGGAATCAACTCGGATGCCGGCTTGACCGGGCAACTGACCATCAGTGAAAGGAATTTTGACCTTTTCAGGCTCCCACGAAGTTTTTCAGACATTACCAATGGTGAGGCCTTTCGGGGAAGAGGGCAGAGTTTCCGCCTGGAAGCCTTGCCTGGAACACAGGTTCAACGCTACCTGGTCAGCTTTGGCGAACCCTACTTCTACATGTTTGGGCAACCATTTTCATTCAATACCAGTGGCTACTATTTCACACGCGGCTACTTTGACTGGGACGAACAGCGGTTGGGTGGTACGGTGTCACTGGGTTACCGCCTGACGCAGGATGTCTCGCTCAGTGTCTCCGCCAAGGCCGAAGATGTCACGATTTTCAATCCGCGGCTGAACACCTCTCCCGAACTCAATGCCGTGGTTGGCGACAACGAACTCTATTCACTTTCGGTTGGCCTGACACATGACACCCGGGACCACCCTTTTCTCTCCAGCCAGGGGCACTTTCTTTCCTTCAATTTCACCCAGGCATTTGGCAACTTTGATTACAGCCGGGGCGATATGGAATACCGAAAGTACTGGCTGCTCACCCAGCGACCGGATGGCTCCGGCAAACAGACGATTTCGCACTCCACCAAGCTTGGTGTGACCGGTTCGCAGACACCAGTTTTTGAAAACTATTTTGCGGGTGGTTTTTCCACAATGCGTGGATTCGATTTCCGCGGCGCGTCTCCAGTCGATAACGGGGTGATCGTGGGGGGGGAATTCCAGTTCCTCAACACCCTGGAATACACCTTCCCGATCACTGCTGACGATATGTTCAAAGGTGTCCTGTTCTGCGACTACGGCACGGTCGAGCAATCCGTCACGATCGACGAGGATAATTTCAGGGTGGTGCCAGGTTTCGGATTCCGGATCAACTTGCCGGTAGGTGGTGCAGGTGGAGCGCCCCTGGCCTTCGACTTTGGATTCCCGGTTGCCAGTGCGGAAACGGACGAACGGAGGATCTTCAGCTTTTACATGGCCGTTCTTCGCTGATTGCGATGATTCGCCGCCGAAAGTTTTCCAGGGATCCCGCGAAATTGAATGGTTGCCGGTTGGCAATTCCATTCAATCGTTTTCCAGCTGTTTCACTCCTCTGAACCCTCTTCCGGGCGGCTGCCGTATCGGCGGGCAGAAAACCCGATGACTGCCATGATCACAAACGTCACGGCCGCACCAAGGACAAACATGCCCTGGTCACCACCCAGTTTCGTCGAAATCGCCGAAATCGCCTGGGCAAAGGCTGTGACCACGCCAAAGGTCATCAGGACGTTCCAGAGCAGCATGCGGCCTCCGGTCGGCTTGTGTTCACCCATCAGTCGG
Organism: Planctomycetota bacterium; assembly: GCA_036336715.1. Taxonomy (GTDB): domain Bacteria; phylum Planctomycetota; class Planctomycetia; order Pirellulales; family Pirellulaceae; genus JABAAE01. The sequence goes on along the minus strand of JAYZFP010000093.1, from coordinate 25,448 downwards.
CGATTGTTCATCATGAAGAAAAATGCCACGTAGGCGATTGGCAGCAGCATCGCTCCAAAGATGGACGCCATGATGACCAGCCATGTCTTGGAGACTCCTCCCCAGAAAATGGGATAGCAGACTCCGACAATTCCTGCCGCCACGGCACCTACCAGGTTGACGGTCTGGCTGTCCGGTTTCCCGAGCAGTTCGCGAAATGCATAACCGTTGATCATCATCAGGATGATGATGGTCGAAAAACCCATCGCCAACGCACCGGCACCAAATACGAGATTGGCGATATCCCGACCCAACAGCGGAGTCAGTGACTGGGCCAGTTGGTTGGCATTCGGTTTGACCAGCACGGTTGCCAGGATGCGTTCTTCCGCGGGAATCGTGGGTCCTACCCTGGCAACGAGTTTTTCAGTTTCTTCCTTGAGTGCCTTTTGCCGTGACTTCAGGTTTTCCTGGGTTTCCTGGTCAAACCATTTTTGGGCCAACGTTCCCTTGAGGGATTTGATTTCCGCCTCAATTTCGACAATCGGTTTCAGGTCCTCCGCGTGGCCTTCCTGTTGCTTGATGACTTTCTGCAGCAGAATGGGTGCAGCCGATTTGAAAAAGGAGCTTTGGGTGATCTGTGAGGAGTCATCGCTCAGCAGGCTCTTGTCCGCTTTTCCGTGAAACTGATTGGCGGAGGCAATCACGATGCACGAGGTGACCAGGATGAATGGAATCGCCATGCCGGTGACCAGGTCAAATCGGGCCAAGCCACGGAAGGGACGATCCCAGCCCCGGGCAAGCAGTGAGTAGGGAAGAAGGAATGTCATGTTCAGGCCGACGGCTGTTGCCGCCGTCGAAATCATGACTTCCCGTTGCCGGCTGATGATAGCTTCCTTCCACATGGCCTGTTTTGTTTCCGACAGGGAATCGAGCAGGGCCCTGATTTCGGACGAGGGTTGGTTCCATTGCGAAAGGTCTGGAACGAAACCAGCCAGGATCTGCTCCCACGAAATTGCATCTTCACGGAACAGGATGACCACCACACCGACAAAGCAGACGATGATCACGGCAATCACGAGCTTGAGAAAGAGGTCGAAAATCCGTGTCAGGAATCCCTTTTCTGAACTGAGGTAAACCATCATGCCTGCCAGCATGAACAACACGGCAGAGACGGTCCATTTGGAAACCACGTTATCCTGAACAGCCTCGCCAGCCAGGTTTTTCTCGATCGCATCAAAACAGAGACTGAATTGGGGCATGATCCAGATCATGTTGGCCAGGATGGTGGCGATCAGCCAACCGACTCCCAGGACCGGGTTGATGTATTCGTTGATGGCCTTGAAGGGACGTTTGCCGGTGGAAAGTGTCACGTAACTGATGGCGGACAGCATGATGACCCCGGCAACGATGGCCACCAGTTGAAGCCACAACATCGAAGTTCCTCCCAGCACACCCAGATAAAGGGCGCTACCGAGTGAACCGCCGCCGAGGGTGATGGCTGCCTGCAACCACCCGGGTCCCGACAGTCTGAAAAAAGCGAAACAGGTTGCAAGCGAACCTTTCTGGTGAGCTGCCTTCAGGATTTCACGATCGGTGGAGAGTTTTTCTTGTTCGGCCATGGATTCAAAGGTGCGTAGTCAGGGTGGGTCACCAGTCACGAGTCTGAGTGGGACTTTCCAGCATAATCGAAATTATTTGGCAATTGAGCCACGCCACCCCGGAGGCCTGAAAATAGAGCGAATCTTCGCGGTCGAGCTGCGTTTCCCTCCCCGAACAGGGTCAACCCTGGAATCGGGCCGCCGACCTGGCAGGTCCCATCGTCCTTGGGGAGCGCCCTTTCCCGCCAAGGGCTGCTGCGAAACCCCAGTGCCTGGCCGACTGTCTGAAGGGGATCATAACCGGCAAAGGGTGCAAAACCGGTTCAGATCGGCTATCTTTTAGGATCTGATTTGCGTCGAAAAATACCTGGTTCCGCTCCAACCCATCTGGCATCCGTTCGAATGATCATTGGAATTCCAACCGAATCCTACGTCGGCGAGGCCCGAGTCGCTGCGACTCCCGATTCTGTCAGGAAGCTGATCAAGCTGGGATACGAAGTCAGGGTGGAAAACGGTTGTGGTGAAGCCGCGAGCTTCCCTGACTCGGCGTATACCGATGCCGGTGCAACGTTGGCCGAAACGGATAAAATCTGGCAGCAAAGCGAAGTTGTCTTCAAGGTTCGCGCCCCCAGCGAGGCCGAGGTCGCAAAGCTGAAAGCCAACGATCGCCGGCCGACACTTTTTTCTTTTATCTGGCCAGCACAGAACGGGGAACTTTTGACTTCGCTTTCCGAGGCCGGTGTCTCGACTCTGGCGATGGACTCCGTTCCACGGATTTCGCGGGCTCAAAAACTGGATGCGCTGAGTTCGATGGCCAACATCGCCGGCTACCGGGCAGTCATTGAAGCAGCCAATTCGTTTGGCAGTTTTTTCACGGGACAGATCACCGCTGCGGGCAAAGTTCCCCCCGCCAAGGTTCTGGTGATCGGTGCTGGTGTTGCCGGCCTGGCTGCCATCGGCGCTGCGAGGGGGCTCGGCGCCATCGTGCGGGCATTTGATACACGCCCCGCGGTGAAGGATCAGGTCAAGAGCATGGGTGCGGAATTCCTTGAACTGGATTTCGAGGAAGACGGTGAGGGAATCGGTGGCTATGCCAAGGTGATGAGCAAGGAGTTTATTGAGGCCGAGATGGCCTTGTTCGCAGCCCAGGCCCGCGAGGTCGACATCATCGTGACCACCGCCCTGATACCCGGGAAACCCGCGCCCAAATTGATCACCGCAGAAATGGTCCAGTCGATGAAGCCGGGAAGCGTGATCGTCGACCTGGCTGCCGAGCAGGGAGGAAACTGCGAATGGACCGAGCCGAATGAAAAGGTGGTCCGCCAGGGGGTGACGATCATCGGATATACAGATTTTCCCAGCCGGCTGCCGACCCAGTCTTCCGCACTCTATTCCAACAACCTTGTCAACCTGATTACCGATATGACACCTGAGAAAAACGGTGAAATCGGGTTCGACCTGGACGACGAGGTGATCGTTGGCTGTCTCGTGACTCACGAAAATGCAGTCACCTGGCCCCCCCCGAAAAAGGAGACGCCGCCCCAGCAGGCCCCTGTCGAAAAGGGGGACACGGCCGCGGAAACTCCAGCCGAAGTTCCACGACCCCGACCGTTCGTTCGCTCACTGGTGACCGCCACGGTCGCTGTTCTGGCTGCCGCCATGCTGTTGCTGGCCGGATTGGTCGTTCCCGGTGATTTTGTGTCGCACCTCACCGTTTTCGTATTGTCCTGTTTCGTAGGCTGGCAGGTCGTCTGGAATGTCAATCCCGCCCTTCACACTCCGCTGATGAGCGTGACCAATGCGATCAGCGGGATCATCGTGATCGGGGCCATTTTCCAGATTGTGAAAGCAAGCTGGTTGATTATGCTGTTGGCGACTTTCGGTGTTCTGATTGCCACGATCAATATTGTCGGTGGGTTTTGGGTGACCAACCGGATGCTGGATATGTTCAGGAAACAGGACTAGGTTTCAGTTCGCGCGTTGGAGAGGAACAGATATGGATCTTGGGCAACTTCCGGAGATGGCTTTCGTCATTGCGGCAGTCTGTTTCATTTTCAGCCTGGGCGGTTTGAGTCAACACGAAACCGCCCGACGTGGAAACCTGATGGGGATCATCGGGATGTCTCTTGCCATCTTCGCGACCCTGTTGAAGGTCGGGCTGGAGTTGGCTGAACAGCAGACGGACTCCGAAGGTTCTCGGCAGTTGATTGCCGGTGGTGCCCTGTTGGGTTCACTGGTCGTAGGTGCCGGGGTCGGGGTCTTTCTGGCCATGCGGGTAGAGATGACTGACATGCCCCAACTGGTGGCCATCCTGCACAGCTTTGTCGGTCTGGCCGCGGTCCTGGTTGGTTTCAACAGTCATTTCGAGCTGTTGGACAGCCTGGCCGCCAGCAGGCGGCTGCTTGAAGAGTCCGGCGCGGGTCCGGTGGCCGAGCAGTTGCAGTTCAATGCCGAGGCCTGCATCCACCAGGTCGAGGTCTTTGTGGGAGTATTCATCGGAGCCCTGACTTTTACCGGCTCGATTATTGCCTGGGGCAAATTGCAGGGAGTGATCGGCAGTCAACCACTTTTGCTTCCAGGTCGGCACCTGATGAACGTCGCCGCGCTGTTACTTTGCCTTTTGTTGGGATTTGGTTTTGTTGCCCTTGGCGAATCGGCCTGGACTCATGTGCTCCTGATTCTCTGCACGCTGATTGCCTTTGCCATTGGGGCGCACCTGGTGATGGCCATCGGGGGAGCTGATATGCCGGTGGTGGTTTCCATGCTCAACAGCTATTCCGGCTGGGCCGCCGCAGCGACAGGTTTCATGTTGAGTAATGACTTGCTGATTGTGACCGGAGCATTGGTAGGCAGCAGCGGCGCCATTCTCAGCTATATCATGTGTCGAGCCATGAACCGGTCCTTTCTCAGTGTGATTCTCGGTGGGTTTGGGGTGGAGTCCGGCACCATGGCCGCAGGATCCAGCGAGTCACTTTCCTACAATGAAACTTCCATCGCAGAAACTGCCGAGAGCCTGTTCCAGGCCCGTGAGGTCATTATCGTGCCCGGGTACGGTATGGCCGTGGCCCAGGCCCAACACCCGGTGCGGGAAATTACCGACATCCTGAAAAAGAAAGGGACGCGGGTCCGTTTTGCCATTCACCCTGTAGCTGGACGGTTGCCAGGGCACATGAATGTCCTGCTGGCTGAGGCCCATGTGCCTTACGACGTGGTGCTGGAAATGGATGAAATCAACGAGGATTTTCCGGATACGGATGTCGTCCTTGTGATTGGTGCCAACGACATCGTGAACCCCGGGGCACTCGATGATCCGGCCAGTCCCATCTACAGGATGCCTGTTCTCCACGCCTGGGAAGCCGGGGAAGTTGTGATTCTCAAACGGAGCATGGCGACGGGGTATTCGGGCATCGATAATCCCCTGTTTTACAAAGAAAACTCGCAGATGCTCTTTGGAGATGCGAAATCCAGCGTCGATGGCATCCTGACGGAACTGAGAAACCGTACTTCAGGATAAGCCGTCCAGTGTGGACATCCGCTGCATGGGAGTGACTGTGATCGGGCTGCTTCCGGTTGCCTCACAAGTCCCAAGGGATATCGGGCCCCCTTCGTACATCGGGCCCCTTCGTACATCGGGCCCCTTCGTACATCGGGTTTCCCGGAGGGATTTTCCAATTGGCTTTCCAGGTTCCCTTTTTCCGGTTTTCACCCTGCCGGAATGCAATGACCCTGGACTCAATAGAACCCGGGAACCATTAGACCCTGGACCCAAAATAGCGTTGTTAACACATCCGGAACGGTTGCACGCCCTATTCCGGAACGTCGTAAGTCACCAACGCTGTTTCTGCTTTTGAATCAGGACCGATGTCGAGTTTCAGCTCAAAAGCGACCTGTCCGTATTTGCAAACTCCCGAATCACCGTTTTGGCAATAAAAATAGGGGACTTCGATCAGGACCGTGTCCTTACCGTTTTGGGCGACCGGCAGCTTGAGGCTGAAGGTCTGGCTTGGTTTATCGAGTTTGATTTTTTCAATCGAGACCTTTGCCCGATCGATGGCCCCCGCTTTTTCCGGAAAGAAAACGAAATAACCCATCTTGGCAAGTTCGTTGGTCTTCCAGCCTTCTGGCCATTTCAACTGGACATCTACCGTCACCTGTCCGTTCACCGGCTTGACCGCTGCAGTTGACTTGATGACCGGAGCCTTGGGAAAACGGATTCTGGCGACTGGTTTGGGACGGGTGACAATCGGTGGTTTGAGCCCCTCGATGGTCAGGGTGGAAACTTTTCCACTGCCGGGGTCGACTTTGCGAATCAGGTGATTGTTGGTATCGGCGACATAAAGTATCCCTTTGGCAAACGCAATGCCCGCCGGTTCGTCAAAAGTGCCGGTCGCATCATTGGCACCCGGTTCGCCGGTCCCGGCAAGCGTACTGGTTTTGCCCGTTTGCGCGTCGATTACCTTGATTTTGTTGTTATAGGTATCGGTGATGAACAACCGTTTGTCGTGGTAGGTAATCCCGATCGCATGCTGGAGCAGGACGTCGTCCCTGTCGCCATCCTTGTCGCCAAAAATAAAGAGGCGACCGCCCCTTTGATCAGCCGTGCCGACGACCGTTTTAACGGTTTTTTTGATGTCAAAGGGCACGGCTCGAATGGAACTGCCCTCGGTGTCTGCGACATAGAGCCATGTACCGTCGGAAGTCAGACCGCTTGGTTGGGCAAAAGAAGAAGCCCCCAGCGCATAGGGCTGGGATGGGAGCAGGGGACCGTCGACGATGTCCTCACGGCCATTCCCGGCGTAAGGCCCGATTTTGGATTCATCTAGAGGCATTTTCCAGATTTGATGGGGGCCAGCCATGGCAATGTAGAGGTCATCGCCGTGGACCCACAATGCCCAGGGAGAATTCAGGGCCGTCTTTTTGGGGTCACCCGTCCATTGTTCAAATCCCTCGGCGTCGGGATTGAAATTTTGAAATGCCCTGCTGGCCTGTTTGCCGATCCCGGCAATGGTGGTGACCGTTTTCTTCTCAAGATCGATCTTTCGCAGGTTGTGGTTTTCGGTGTCAGTCACGTACAGCATGTTCTTGTGAAGCACTGTTCCCTGCGGATGATCAAATTCCGCGGTTTCGAAATTTCCGTCCCGATTCCCGATCCTGCCCGACCCGATGGTCATGCTGAGATTTCCTTCGAGATCCGTTACCACGATCCGGTTATGATTGCTGTCGGTGATAAACAGACGCTCCCCCTTTTCATCCGCCAGGATCTTTCCCGGAAATCGAAGGGGAGTTGGTTTCTGGTTAGCGGCTTCCAGCTCAAACCGGATGGGCGTGTTGTCGATCAGCCCTTTTTTCTCGTAATATTCGAATGCCGGTTTTAGAAAAGCATCCAGGTCTTCAAAGCGGATTTCCCCCGAATGCCCTGCGACAAGCTTCCCTTCCGGATCCAACAGGCGAATCGACGGCCAGCTTCGTGCACCGTAAAGGTCCCACACCTTGTGATCAAAGTCATTGATGACCGGGTGTTCGATTTCATAACGCATGATCGCTTCCCGGATGTTCTGGGTGTCTTTTTCCGTCTCGAACTTGGCCGAGTGAACGCCGATCACAACCAGTTTGTCAGGGTATTTTTTTTCCAGCTTCTTGAGTTCCGGCAAGATGTGAATGCAGTTGATGCAGCAATAGGTCCAGAAATCAAGCAAGACAAATTTTCCCCTCAGGTCCCGTTTGCTGAGCGGTTCCCGGGTGTTCAGCCACTTGATTCCCCGGGGAAAGTCATCCACATCAAACCGTCGTTCGAAGGGAGCGTTCGGGTCATCATCGACCGAAAGGTTTTTTGTATCCTCCTGGTTGGCCGATTTTTTTTTCGCTGATTCGTTCTTTTCCTGGGCAGCAGCGGATTCAACAAGAGCGAGCCATCCAGCTGAGAGCAGGGCCGACAGAAAGAACAGTTTCCAGATTCGTTGTGTTTTCATGGGGATGCCGTTTGAAAGCCTGTAAATGTCGGAATCAGTTTATCAGATTTTGCCTCTCCGGGTGGCAGCGATCCGGTCTTCTGGCAGGCAGGGAACCTTCAGCTGTTGGCAAGGAAGGCCGTGCCGGAAGTGGGCATCACCAGCAAGGACGCGACTCTGTGTGCGCAAGCAAACGGACGCAAGTTGCTGTTTCTGTCATCCTGACGCTGTGACTCTGGCGCATTCACCCTGGTGTTGTCATGCCGGGAAGAAGATTCGGGGCCGATTGACAAAAAAGATGGAACGGATTGACCGGGAATCTATCTGTCGTTTTCCGCGGCTTTGACAGGAATCACGACACAGACCGGGTCAGGAACCTGTTATTGCCGGGGCACTAGTCCATCCCGGGTATCCAGAGTTTTTTTTCTTCTGCCGGTTTTTCCGGTTCCGGTGAGGAATCGCCCCCAGGCGTCCAGACGTATTTGGAGTCCGGTACGGTAGCTTCCGCCGTCGGCTCTTTCGGCTTATCCGGTTGGGGGTTCCCACGGGGATCGACAATGCCAAAGCGTACCAGGACACGCATCAGCTCATTCCCGACGCCCGGCTCCCGGATGTACTTGGCTTCAATATCCCGGATCAGGTCGGGAGCTTTTTCAACATCCCCACGCTCCAGCCTTGCTTCCAGTTCGGCAATCAGGGTCATGGCGGGAGAGACCTTCTTGCTGATGCAGAGGTTTCGCGCTTTCTGGATCAGCTGGACCGCCTGGTCCAACTCGGGTTCCATGCGGGCCAACATCATGTAAACACTGGTTTTGTCAATTTTTTCTTCCAGCGAATCCCGGCTCAGGATTTCGTTGCAAATCAGGGTCAATGCCCGATACGAGGCCGTGATTCCGGCCCGCTGAAACACCTGGATCAGGTCGTCGTCGGGCATTCCCGAATAGTCAATCTGTCCCAGGCGAACGGGGGAAATTTCAAGGATGTCCGAAAACTCGGATGCTTCAAACAGCTTTCGCCTGGGGACCTCTAGCTGGTCCCGCAAGTCATCCAGGTCGACCTGCAGAGAGATCTGGTGGTCGGTAGTTACCTCCAGAAGAAGTACCGCCGCGGCCAGTGCGATTCGGTATTTGTCCTGTCCGATTACCTCTTCGGGTGATTTGCCCCCGAGGGAGGGTTGGGCCAGTTTGGGCCATTTTTCCAGCATGATTTCACGTCGTTGTTCATTCAGCATCCGGGTTTGCAGCTCGCGGGGCGTGTCCACCGGAAACTGCCAATCCCAGGTAAGGGTATCGGAAAGTTTGGTGACCTGTGAAACCACCTGGGTTTCTCCTTCGTCGCCCATCAAATCCCCCAGGACTTCCCTGGTTTTGGCCACCCGCTCCTCGTATTGATCGTTCTTGGTGGTTACCAGTTGAATTCTCGCTTCCCGGTCAGTCTGCTTGCCAAAGACGTAGACCTGGCAGCAAACGTTGGGGATGGTCTCCCGGGTCAGCCCTTCACTGGTTTCGGGCCGTTCCCTGTCAAAGATCAGGTAGGAGGCTCGTGGTTTGGGCTGGTCGGGATCGAAGCGATCCTCTGCGATCGGAACGGCATCGCAACGTTTTTCGTCCGCCAGTTTTTCGGTCAGTTTTTCGACGTCCGAAAGAGCGAATTCAACAGAAACGACATCCAGCAGCTCGGCTTCCAGGTCCGGATCGATCAGCTGGGCGAAGGCTTCGGCTTCCACTGCATCTACAAAATCGACTCCGGGTGTGTGCGCATAATCACTCCACGCCTCGGCCATGTCTTCAGGGGTTCCAAGGCAATTCTGGTAGATTGCCAGGTTTTTCCGGATCACGGGCTGGTCGGGGTGTTTCTCATCCAGCTCCTGGAGCTTTTCAATCGCGGTCAACCAGCGTCCTCGCGAACCGAGTGCGTTAGCCTCCTCCGCAGCAGATTTCCAGGGTGCTTCTTCGGGGGCGGGAGCAGGCAGGTTCTCCGCTTTCAACAACACGGGAATCTTGGGGTTCATGAAGGTTTGTTGAATCAGGCGGGTGATTTTTTCGTCCGCTTCCGGGTGCAGGGCCTGGTAAAGCATCAGGTGACTGCGACCGGCAGTGATTCGACTGGACTGAAGAAGGGAGACACCCACCAGCTTGACCGCTTCAACGACCGAAAACGGTATGGTCTCACCGATCAGGTCCATGCATTGTTGCAGTTTGTCGACTGCGTCATCCAGGGCACCGCTGGACGCGTCGAGCAGCCCATGGTTGGCAAGGGCAATGGGATTGTCCGGGTTCTTTTTCAGCACCTGTTTCGCCGTTTCACGCGCTTTTTCTTCCTCACCAAGCTGCAGAAGAATATTGGTCTTTATGTTCAGCAGGCAGTCTTTGTCCCCTTTTTTTTCAATGGCATGATTCACGTGATCCAGGGCAGCAACTCGCTGGTTTCCCTGGAGGGCGGTCAGCACCTTGTTGATTTCCGGAAGGACATCCTGGGCACAGCAAAATTTGACTTTTTTGTTACTGCCGCAGGGGCAGAGTTGATATTGGTCGATGGTCATCGGCTTGTTGGATGATAGGTGGAAGGGCGAAGATTCCCGGCGGATCGCCAGTATTCGTGTTGACTGTGTTTGGGTTGACGGTATTGGTGTTGGCTGAATTCGTTTCCATACAACCGGATTGGATCACTCCGTGTTTTCGACAATTCGGTTTGCTGCGGGTGTTGAGACTACAAATCCTGTTGGAAGGGTTGGGTCCGTTTGGAAAAATCAATATAGGTGAAAATCTGTGGTGGTATTATCGGATCCCGTGATTTGCAGGAAAGCTGTCCGGGAGTCGCGTTCCAGAAAATCAGCTCTGGAAACCTGTCCTGATAATTTTTTCTGGAATTTTTTTTCAACTAAACTCGCATTGGGTGAGTCAGAATTCGCCTGGCCACTGTGGATCAAAGTTTGAACGCACGCTGCAAATCATGGTTTGGGGTGATCCGGGATGCGTGCCAGCAAGATTCCCCTGTGGAATGGCCCACAGACCTGTTGCCGGCAGAATCACCTGGCAATCATTTTTCTTGCCGGTTTCTCACAGGATTTTTTCCGGTTTCTCTCCGGAACATCCGCGGAATGATTCCAGCCGACCTTCCTGAATTCTAACGATTTTTAACGAATTTGATAGCCAACCCGAGGCCACCCCGGGAACGCGGTGTTCTGGTCCGTGGCCGCCAATAGCCGGGGATGGATGGAACGGTTGGAAATCCATATTTGCCCTTGGCCGGGAAACACCTACGATTTGTCAGATCGGCGCCCGGAGATGCTTCCATGAATCCACAAATCAATCGTCAATGGGTGTTCTGTGTGGGAGTGTTGTTGCAAATCGGCTGCCTGGGTGGGTGGTCCCGTCTGCCAGGACAGTCAGGTTCTTTAAGCCAGGAATTTACGCAGCGCGATTACGAAAAACATGTTTCTGCCCTGCGAAAAAAAATCGACAGGCTCCTCCCTGACACCCGTTTTCACATCCGACTACAAAGACCCTTTGTGGTGATCGGGGACGAATCAGCCGAGCAGGTTCGCAACCGGTCAGTTGGTATCGTGAAATGGGCCGTCGATCGCCTAAAAAAGGATTACTTTCCCAAGGATCCGAAGCACATTATCAACATCTGGCTGTTCCGAAATAAAACCAGCTACGAAAAGCAATGTCAGAAGCTTTTCGGTTTCCGGCCAACAACACCCTATGGATTTTATTCATCAGCCAATCGGGCTCTGATTATGAATATCTCAACGGGGGGTGGAACACTGGTGCATGAAATCGTCCACCCTTTCATCGAAGCAAATTTCCCCGCCTGTCCATCCTGGTTCAATGAAGGGCTGGCGTCGCTCTACGAGCAATGCGAGGACCAGGAAGGCAGTATCATGGGGTTGACGAACTGGCGTTTGCGGGGACTGCAGATCCATATCCGTGATGGAAAGGTCCCCTCCTTTAAGAAACTCTGTTCGACCTCACGCTACGAATTTTACCAGGAAGACCCGGGGACCCATTATTCCCAGGCGCGGTACCTGTGCTACTACCTGCAGGAAAAGAAAAAGCTGCGACTCTTCTACCGGGAATTCGTGAAAAGTGTGGATCGGGATCCGACCGGTTTAGAAACACTGTCCCGGGTCCTGGGGGAAACCGACATGGATGGTTTTCAGCAGCATTGGGAAAAGTTCGTGATGCAGCTGAGATTCTAGGAACGCGAAGCGGCTGTCTTGCGGGATTCGGTTGCCTGGACGCTGATTGTATTCGCCGCGGAAGTTACTCGAATGTCCAGCCGTTGCCATTCTCGACTTAAACTCACCGGTTCTTTCACTTAACGAGCTACCAAGATGCCAGATCAGTCCTTTGAACCGCTGACCGGATTCCGCAATTGTCCGCCCGAGGAAATGCTGAAGCGGTCTGAAGAATTCTATCAACGGATACGGCTTCGCAGGACGGTTCGCCATTTTTCGGATCGGCCTGTTCCCCTGGGGGTTATTGAAAACAGTATTCTTGCCGCGGGAACGGCCCCCAATGGTGCGAACCTGCAGCCATGGCATTTTTCCATTGTCTCATCGTCCACAGTAAAGAGGGAAATTCGAGTCCGGGCTGAAGAGGAAGAAAGCGAGTTTTACAGCCATCGTGCCCCACAGGAATGGCTGGAAGCCCTGGCTCCACTGGGGACGAATGAGCAAAAACCGTTCCTGGAAACGGCACCGCACCTGATCGTCATTTTTGCCCAGAGCTATTCGATCAGTCCCGGTGGCAAAAGGGTCAAAAACTATTACGTTTCGGAGTCTGTAGGAATCGCCACCGGCTTTCTGATCAACTCACTGCACGAGGCAGGACTGGCTACATTGACCCACACACCCAGTCCGATGAAATTCCTCAATAAAATCCTGGATCGCCCTTCCAACGAGCGGCCCTTTCTGATCCTGGTGACAGGCTTTCCGGCTTCGGATGCTGTGGTTCCCAAAATCGGTAAAAAATCGTTGGGCGAAATCGTTAGCTACCATTGAACGAGGTTGGTTCGAGTGAATGTCTGTCGAAAAGTGATGAAATGGGGCGAATTCAACCCGGCTTCTTGTTTTCGCTGTCTGGTTCTGGGAATAAAATGAAGAGTCCGTTCTCCGCTGGTTCACGTTTTTCCATGGCACCCTTTCACGGCCGATTGATGCTCTTTTCCTGCAAGATGATGCCAGGCGGGTTCACGCCATTACTTGCTGTGGCGTTATGGATGGTCTGTTGGAACAACACCAGCGGGCAGGACATCGCCATCAGGATTAAAAGTCGACCTGTCAGCGAACCCCAACCGGCACCTGCCGGCGAAAAAAACGAAGATCCCAATGAATTGATTCTGAAGCAAAAAGGGGTACAGCCCACCCAGGACAGTATTCGCAGGTTTCTCCAGGACATTCACATCAGCGCGGAACAGAAAAAGCAGGCTGCGGCGTTGATTTCCCTGCTGGGTTCCGATGATTACCGGGTTCGCGCCGAAGCCACCCGAAAGCTCTCGCGTTTTCCCGGGTTGCCGATTGAGGAATTTGAGGCGGCCAAAAAAAATTCTGACATGGAAACCGTTTACCGAATTGAAATGGTTGCGAGGTTTCTCAATGTCAGCTTTGGTCAAACGCTTCAGGCAGTCTACCAGGTAATCGTCGATCGCAAGATCACCGGCCTGATGCCGGAAATTATCCGGTCCAGGCCTTTCACGCTGGATGACGAAAAGCTGACTGCCAGCCTGCTGTTGGCCATCGTCTCGACAGCCATTCCTTCTGATGAACAGCGGTTGAGGGAACTTCTGCAGGATGAAAGTACAAGGGTCCAGGCCGCAGCCATTGAGGGTTTGTACCTTTCCCGGAGGGAAGCTGTGATTCCCTTGCTGAAGACCGTCTGTTCTGCAGGGGACAGGGATGACCTGGTCCGATTTGAGGCCGCCAAGGCGCTCGCTGACCTGGGGAACAAAAGCTGTCTGGAGATACTGATCGGGTTGCTGGAGTCGGAGAATGTGAATGTCCGCACGCAGGCCGGCAGCACCCTGCAAATTGTCACCGGGATGGATTTTGGTTTTACCGGCTACGCCAAGGAGGAGATGCGAAAACCGGGTGTGACGCAATGGAAGGACTGGTACGCCAGCAAGTCGGCTACGGTCGAGCTTCGATTTCCCCTCGATAAATTTATCGAATTCGAGAGTTATCTTGGCGGCAACACGCTTCTGGCCTGCGGTTACAAAAACCGGGTCGTGGAATTGAGTCCGGACGGCGAAGAGGTTTGGAGTGTGAACGCCCAGGGGGCCTGGGCCGCAGAAAAAATGAAAAACGGTAATGTGCTGGTCGCTTGCTACAACCAGAACAAGGTTGTGGAATACAACAGCGAAAAGGAGATCGTCTGGACCTACCCCTGTGCTTCACCCCTCAATGTTCGACCGCTCAAAAACGGCAATGTACTGGTTTCCGAGTATTCCGGTCGTCGCGTGGTCGAAGTCAATCGGAAAAAGGAGATTATCTGGAGTTACTCTGCAGGTGCCTCGGTGGCAGATGCTGTCCGGCTGCCGACCGGCAATACACTGGTAGCGGCGCAGACAAAGATCGTGGAAGTGGACATCAAGGGAAAAGTCGTCTGGGAGTACGCAACTGCCCAGCCCTACGGGATCCAGGCGCTCAAGAATGGGAATATCCTGATCTCCAAATTCACTCCGGGCCAGGTGCTGGAGGTCAATCGGAAAAAGGAAATTGTCTGGCAGTATGATTGCAAGAATCCGACGGACGCCATGATGCTTCCCAACGGAAATGTCCTGATTACCGAGAACACCCGTTTCATCGAGGTCACCCGGCAGAAAAAAGTAATCTGGACCCGCGCCGGGGCCAGCTGCGGTGCCGCCCGTCGATAGCCTTCCAGTCGATAGCTTGCCCGGTTTGGTACCGGATCCCCATTTTCTCAGGTGCTTTCCCCATCGCGACACGTTTTTCAATGAACTATTTGGCGGTGTCATTCCGGCCGCTATTTGGCGGTGTCATCATAGAGAGGCAGCAACCTCCATTTGACTTCCAGCGTCAGCAGGTTCAGGGTCGTGACGTAGAGCCGGCCTGAGAAATAGCCCCAGCGGTCGGGGACCGGGTGGATGGGGTCCCAGCTCCCCTGCATTGGTCCCGATTTTTCCTGGGAACGGATCAGCAGCGGGTAAAGAGAATCCCTGTACCAGGTGTCCCAGTACTCCCCCCCCACGTGCTTGAGCACCTGTGTCGCGTAATACCAGTAATAAGTGTTGCGAAGTTCGATCGACTCCTCGCTTGGCATCATCTTAAGCAGTTCTTTCGCACCGGCGACCATGCGTTCATCATTGCGGTCCCAGCCGGAGTACAATCGCAGCAGCAAGCCGACGGAGGTCATGCAAGCAGTGGGTGTTTTTCCCTTGACCTCCCGATCTGGGTATTGTTCGGTGTTCCTGGCGTTGGGGTTGTAGGAAAAACGGTGCTCGTTTTTGCGCGATGCTGAAAAGCCCAGCCAACGGTCCACCCGCTTCAGCGTTTCCGGGTTCACATTCAGGCCGGCAAGTTTGCCACTCTTGAGCGCCATTACCATCCAGCCAGTCACCGAGGTATCTGATTCAAAACCTGGAATGTAACGCCAACCGCCGTGGGTTTCATCCTGACTGGCCGCGATGTAGTCCACCGCTTTTTGGGCAGCAATTTTGACCTCCGGATCGTTCGTCATGCCGTAGGCTTCACAGAGGGCGATCGTAGCGATGCCATGGCTGTAGAGTCGGCAGACGTCATTGCTGACCTGGTTGGTTTCGATGTAAAGACAGCCATCATCCTGTTGATTGTTGATCAACCATTGCACGCCCCGGTTGACCGTTTCGGCATACTTGTATTCCCTGTGGTTGTACCCGGCACCCTGAAATGCAAGCAGTGCGAGACCGGTGGCTGCGGTCGGGGTGTCATAAACAATCCTTTCGATTTCC
This sequence comes from Planctomycetota bacterium, assembly GCA_036336715.1. GTDB lineage: Bacteria > Planctomycetota > Planctomycetia > Pirellulales > Pirellulaceae > JABAAE01. The sequence continues at coordinate 9,970 of JAYZFP010000093.1, read as the reverse complement.
TCTTCCGAAGCTCCATCTACCGTGAGGCTCCAGTTCCCCGGTGACCGTTGCTGTTTCTTCAACCAGGCCAGTCCCATTTCAATGGAGGGCTCGGTGGAAGGCCCGCTGGCTCCCGCTTTGCCCTTGTCTCTCCCCTTGAAGGCGCCCTTGGAAAAGACGGCACGGGTATTGATTTTCGGGTCACCGCCGGCATCGGTACGTTGAAAACGGGTGTCAACTTTCAGCTGAATGGAAGTCGAATCCTGCCGTGCCCGGCGGGAGTTGATTCCCGTGTTCGCCTCGACTTCCCGACCCAGACCGCCTGGACCTTCCTGCGCGTCCAGGTTGACCATCTGGCCACCGGTTTGCTCACGCCGCCGGATTCCCACGTCACCGTTGCCGGCCAGCCCGGCAAGACTGTCATCACTGGATCCTCCGCCCGCTGCGGCCGAGCCTCCACCCGGTTGGCCAGGAAGCTGAACGGTGGCGTTGGTGTTGGGGCCTGCGGCGCCCCCTGGACGTCGTCGACTGGCGAGCTGTTGCCCCCGGGACCCGATTCCGTCAGCCGGCTCGGTAGACTCCGAGGATTCCTGCCGTTGCAGTGTGCCACTGTCGAGGGAACTGTCCGACTTTTCAGAACCACCTGCCAGTAACCGGGAAGCCTGTGAATTGCCGACTCCGCCGGTATTGGAGGTGGACCGACTTTCGATGGTGGTATCGCTTTCGCCCACCACCTGTGCCGAATTGCTCGCTGCATCACCCTGGGCGCCTTCTTCCCGGGAAGCGTACTGCTTTCCCGAAAATGTAACCTCGGTATTGGCGCTACCGCCTGCGAGTTGTGCCCGGGTTCTTCGGAGGTTGGGATTTTCTGCGGGATTCCCTCCTCCCGGTGTCAGTTCACCCTCTGCAGTTTCACGCGGGGCTGCCGTGGCGAGCGTTGCCGAAGATTTGGAAGGAGCCGAGCTTTCTTCCTGGGTCGGGCCGGTGGTTGCAGCCGAAGTGGGGCCGGCCGCCGCCCGATTGCCTTCGCCTGCAAGAGTCTTGGCGAGGGAACTCGCATTGGGATCCGGCTGGGTGGAAGAGGGGCGTCCCCCGCCAGTCTCTGCTGGTGCTTCGGTGACATCTGCTTTCAAGTTGGCTGCCAAAGAACTGTTGCGAGTTTCACCATTGCGTTTTTTCTGGGAGGCGCTGGTCCGGATTTCCCGGTCCACTTCAGGCTGCCCGCCACCTGAGGCTCTCCCCTGCCCTGCTTCGGAAACGAGTTTGGTGGCGCCGGTATCGAGAGTGGAGGAGCCCTGGGCGGCGTTGACACGACCTTCCCGGGCATTGGAGGACGCCTGGACCTGGGACGCGCTTGACTGTGCGTTCAGTTGGGCGGGATTGGCGGATCCCGCGAAACTGGCGTTGGGAGAATTCTCGACGCGCATTTCCGCGGCGGGAGTGTTTCGATCAGTCAGACTTCGCCGTACCTGCGCGGACTGGGTCGGTTGGAAAGCGGAATCCACCGGGGTTTTCCGGGTCGCGGTGCGACGGACAGCAGCATCCGATGCAACCATCGAGGGTTTGGGCGAAGTGGGTGCGTCAGCCAACAGGTTGGCGGATTGGCCAACACCAGCCGTTCCGGTGGTGGATTTTTGCAAAGTCGTTTGACGTGGCTGACCGTCACTGCTGGCGATCCGGGAAGGACTGGTTTCGCGGGAAGGGGTCTCCACATTGGTCCTCGAGGCCACCTGGGCTGCCGTGTTGTTCGATCTGCGCGGATTGGAACGGGCACTGGTCGTCGGATTGATGCTTGGCAGGGAATCGTCCGGTCGGCGTTTGGACCGGGTCGCGGAATGGGTCGCCGCGCTCATTTGCTGTTGGGGAGCCTCGATCTGGATGCGGGTTGGTTGGGCGGCGATCTGCCGGTTCCGAGTAATGGTCGCGTTGGTGGCCTGCGGGTTGAGGTTCGGGGAGGTCTTGGGAGCCTGAACGACAGACTGCGCTGATTCCATCACAGTTGTGTTGGGAACCTTGGTCGGGTTGGATGTTCGGCTGCGGCTGGTAGGGGACTGGGAAATTTTGGGGTTGGGTTCGTTGTTGGGTCGCCTGGAAGCCAGTTCGCTCTGAACCCTCTGCCGCTGTGCATTACTCTGTGCCGGGGCACGCTGTGTCGGTTGATCCGTTTGTCGATTTCGACTGGTTTTTGCGATATCCGTCTGCGTGGGATTGAGCGTGGGTGGGGCGGATGGTCTTGCAGAAGGCCTGGGCGTTTTTTCGGCCGATCGACTCGACTTGGCGACCTGGGATGGCGCCGGGTTGGGGGTGGGGTTGGACCGGCTTCGGCGGGGCGTCGAATTGGCATTCTGGTCCTGGGGCTGTGGCAGGTCCTGGCTGACCTGCCGGCGATTGACAGAAGTCTGGTCGGAAGTCGAATTTTTTTCCTGGCTGACATCGGTACGGGAAGGATTTGGTTTGCTGGCCCGGTCCGGTTGCCGCCGGGTTTCGTTGGTTTTCCGGGCAGTCAGCCGGGCAGGTTGATCCAGAGACGCCTGGGGGTTGTTCTGCGAAGAGTTGTTCCGGGATGGACTGACCCGGGATCCGGAATTGGGCTCCGCATTCAACTTGGAACGGGACAGTTTGGAAAGAGTGCGGCTTTGCCTGGGAACCGTTTGACGTGTCTGTTTTCGGGTTTCCTGGTTCTGGGTCACTTGACGTTGGGACTTGTCGACCGGCGTGGGTGTTTCCTGTTTTTCCGGCTCCCGTTGCCGTTCGGTTTTCTGCTGCTCGACTTGCTGCTGTTCCGGTTGAGGCGTCATTCGCTCCTGTGACTGTTGCCACTGCCGGGTTTTGAAGACGATCGGAAGGTTGTTCTGCCGCTTTTCGACCTGTTTCTGTTCGTTTTCAGAATCGGCGGTCTGCTCCGCCTCGCCAAAAAGTTGCCAATGATGGGCACTGAGCAACATCGCCAGGTGGACAATCAGGCTGACGATGAGCGCCAGTTGACTGGATCGCTTGAATTTGCGGTCATCGACGAAACGGAGTGCAATGGACGTGGTGAAAAGCAGGACCGGGATCGATAACAGGCTGAACCAGAGCCAGATCCCCGAAAGCAGTGTCAGCACCGTCCCCATCAGGAATCCAAACAGAATGGCAATCGCGATCAGGATCGGCCAGTACTGCGAATCAAAACCGGCTGACGCCGGTTTTTCAACCGAGTGAATGATGCGTCTGATTTTTGCCATGATCAGGGAATCAATCGGGTGTGTGGGGTGAATTCTTCCAGGGACAATTCCAGGCCGAACCCATCGGCCGTCCGGAAGAGGACAAGAACTACTCGCTGTCGGTAGCCGTCGTGCAGGGGATCTCCAGCCTTTTGCAGATATCCCATACGATGACCAGGTGTTTGTGGCGGGAATCCTTGTCTCCCCGGATGACGACCGACGTTTGGGCCGGATTGTTGGTACGGGCGGTTTCCAGTTTGCTCTCCAGTTGATCCCCGGTCAGCGATTCGCCCTGCAGGAAATAGCGTCCCTCCTCGGTGACCGTAACGAACAGCGTATTCTGCTCGTTGGTCAGTGGAACCGCTTCACTGGAATCAGGCAATGAAATGTCGAGCTCCCGTTCGACCGGCGACATCTGGCTCATCTGTTCCTCGTCGGCGAATCGTGAGGTCACCAGGAAGAAAATAAGCAGCAGGAAGACCACGTCAATCAGTGGGGTCATGCTGATCACTGCTGCGGCATTGGAGCGTCTGATTTGTACTGCCACTGGAGCTCTCCCTAGGACCTTGCCGGTGTGGACAATTTGATGCCGGATTCCTTCCCGGCAGCAGGTTTCGGCTTGCCGGAGACGCCGGTACTTTCCCCGGCAGGGGACGTCGTCGCGTGCGATGGATCGGCGAACCGGATCTGCCCTTCAAAACGTTCTACCTGGGGAACCAGGTTCAGCATCATTTCGTCGATCCGATGGAAAATTTTTTCAATCTGGCTTTCGAGTGTCTTGAACATGACCAGCGCCGGGATGGCGATCATCAGGCCACAAATCGTGGTAATCAAGGCAGTGTAAATGCCAGACGCCAGTGCTTCGGCCTTGTTTTGTCCTACCGTCAGTTGAGTCATTTCGTAAAAAGCCTGCGTAACCCCCCAGACGGTTCCCAGCAATCCGATCAGGGGGGCGATGGCGGCCGAAAGTTCCAGCCAACGAATCGGTCGCTGGAGACGATCTGCTTCACGCTGGCATGCATCCTGAATTGCTGACTCAACCTCCGTAATCGGTCGGCCGACTTTGAGGAGCATGGACTGAACCACGGTGGACGCTACCGAGGGATGAGCCTGGCATATCCGGTAGGCGTTGCGTGGGTCAAATCCATCACCCTGGTTGGAAAGGCTGCCGAGGGATTGAACCAGTTCCGCCGGGAGTGTTTTGTCCGGGCGGAGGGAAAGGAATCTCTCGACTGTGATGACAACTATCAATACTGACAGAGCGATCAATGGCACCATGAACCAGCCCCCCTTGAAAAGGAGCGCCAGCAGGCTGAGGCCTTTTCGGGGTGCCTCAGCAGGTTCACCGGCGGGCACGGGGCGACTGATTCCGGGCGGGTCCCCCGGTTCGGAATCCTGAGCGGGGGAAACCGTAGTCAGGGAACAGAAAATCAGCGTCAACAGGACGCACCACATCGACCATCCTGGCCACCTGTTTTGATTGCAGCACATGGTTCTTTTTCAAAGGGGGAATGAATCTCTTGCGTTGAGGTACAGACGGGACCTGGGGGAAACCGGCCGGGTTGGCTATTTGAGTTTTTCCAGGATGGCGAGCTGTTTTCCGGATTCGGCCGCCAATCGGTCCTGAGGGTGGTTTTTCACCACGTAGGTGTAGAACTTGGTAGCGTCTTCGACGAGCTTTCCACGAGCCTGTGGATTTTTTTCACCCTTGATCTGGACATGGTAGCAACGGGCGGTTTCGTAACCGGAGCTGCACTGCCACTTACGGATGGCGTCGGGGGCTCGGGCACCCCCGTATCCGTAAATCACCAGTTTGTACTGGCGGATGGCGTCCTTGAACTTTTTCTGTTCAAACAGGACCTCCCCGACCAGGAAGCCAGCCCTGGCGCCGGTCTCACCCGTTGAGAGTGTGTTGGAACGGCCAAAAGCTTCCATTGCCTGAGCCGGTTTTTTCTGACCCCGGTAGGCATTTCCCAGTTCCAGCCATGCCTCGGCCAGGTAGTCGCTGTTTTTCAACTCTTCGGTAACCCGGCTTGCAAGACCAATCGCCTGGTCAAACTTGCGAAGCTTGTTGGCCGCTTCAGCGGCATGCAGGCAGGCGAGTGCTTTTTCGGTATCACTGGTCCTGCGGGAGGACAGCAGCACATCGATCACCTTGTCAAACTCTTCCAGGCATTCCGCAAACCGATTTTGCTGGTAGAGGCATTCGCAAACCATGAAGCGTCCACTGTCAGCCAGTTCTCCCCGGGAAAATTCGGCGGTCTGATCCTGGAAGGCCTGCTGCGCCACGTCGTATTTTTTTTGCTGGAAATGGGACCAGGCCAGTTTGTACTTTGATTTTTCACTGATTTCGGCAGACTTGCTGGTTTCGGCAGACTTGCGGTATTGTTCGATGGCGGCTTCGAATTCCCGTTTGCGATACCGGTCTTCGGCAACATGGTAGTGCGCTTCGGCTGCCGATACACTTTTCGGAAACTGGCGAGTCAGTTTTTCGAACTGCGTGACTGCCATGTCCTCTTTTTTGGCAGAGCGATAGGCCCAGGCCAACTGGTAGACGAATTCATCGATATCCTTGTCGTCGGCAAAGTCCCTGGTCAGCCTCGAAAAAGTCTTGATTGCCTCGAGATGTTTTCCAAGTGATGATTGAGCCATTCCCCGTTCGTAGAGGGCGGAAACGAGATTGGTAAAATCGGGTCGACTGGCCAGGCATGCTTCGATATCCGAAACCGTTCCCGTGTAGTCTTTGGTTCTCCGCCTTGCCACTGCCCGACTGTAACACGCATCGGGAAAAAGGGCATGCTCTTTCCAGTCATCGATAATTGCGGCAAACGCGGACTTGGATTCTTCCGGTTGCTTGCTGTTGAGCAACGCCCAACCCCTACCGTAGTGCGCATAAGGTGTGTACTTGTTTTTTGTGCCCGCCAGCACCGCGTCATATTTCTCGATTGCAGCAGCAAACGATTTCTTCAGCGAAAGATTTTGACCGGCAAGATAATTTCCCTGGGGGATGTAGCGTGAACTGGCGTGCTGAGTGGATAACTGGTCAAGATTGGCAAGCGCCTGTTCGTACTGTTTCTCACTTGCGTGGGCCTGTGCAAGCAGGATCAACGCCTCGTCCGCCTGCTTGAGTTTTTTGCCATAGGAAACGGCCCGGGTCAGGCTCTTGATGGCCGCCTTGGATTTCTTTTGGTAAAAACCTGAGGCGCCAATCAGGAAGTTGGCCTCAGCCTGCGGGCCCTCATTTTTCAACTCGTCCAGGTGGGTGGACAGGGAATCGATGGTTTCCTGGTACTTGTCCTGCAGGTAGAGTGTCAGGGCGTAACGCACCCGCCAGGATTCGATGGACGATTTCCGTGCATGGTTTTCCAGCAAATCCCTGTAAGCGTTTTCCGCATCCCGGTGTTTGCGGGACAACAGGAAGCATTCGGCTCGTACGTATTTGGCGTCCGGCAAAAAGGTGTCTTCAGGGTGGTCCGCGATGAACTGTTCGGTCAGCTTCAGGCCACGGTCGAAGACCCTGGTTTCCAAGCAGGCAAAGGCCGCGTTGTACAGCGACTGCGGAGCGAGTGAATGTTCAGGGTGGTCGGTGGCGATTGCCTGGTAGAGGTCGATGGATTTTTTTTGGCTCGCCGGAATGGCATACAGCGCGTCGGCCTGGTCCATCTTGAGACGGACCAGGTAGTCGCCCTTGGCCTTCGGAATGGCGGCTTCGGCAATTGCTGCCGCCTGTTTGGGCCTGTTTTGTCTCAGGTAAACCTGGCACAACCAGTGGTTCGCTTCGTCCGCCTGGTCCGCGTCGCGGGTTGCGACTTCTTTGAGCCACTTTTCTGCGTTTGGATAATCGCGTGTTCGCAGAAACAGCTTGCCGGCGCTCATTCGCGCCTGTTTTCCAAAGACCGAATTGCCGAATTCGGTTGCCACCGATGCGTAGCTTTGTGCAGCAGCATTCGGCTTGCCCAACTGGGAATCGCAAAGGGCCAGGTTAAAGAGAGCTTCGTCCCTTTTGGCGAATCCCTTTTTTTCGACCAGGTCGGACAGTCCTTTTTTCGCAGCTGCAATCAACTCCTCAGCAGCCTTCCTGTCTTCGGGAAGCTTTTTCAAACCCCTTTGCAGGATCGATTCATTTTGGAACAGCCGTACATCATCCACCAGGTCATCTTCACTGTATTCAGAGAGAAAAAGCTCAAAGGTTTTCTCGCAGTCACCGTACCGGTTGATTTCAAACTGGGAGACACCCAGTGCGTAAATTGCATTGGGGCGGGAAGAAGACTTGCTGAATTTTTCAACCACCTCCGAATAGGCAGCGATCGACTGTTCCTTGCGGCCGAGGAAATAAAGTGACTCTCCCTTGAGGAAATAGGCCTGATCCAGGAACTTGCCTTTGCCGAACTTTTTGATCTGTTTGTCGAATGTGCGAATGGCATTCTGAAGGCTTCGGCTGTTTTTCACGTCGTGTTGTCCGACGGAAAACTGACACCATCCGAGGTAGTAATAACTCTCTTCCAGCTGGGGCAAAGTACCGGCATTTTCATGGTCGATCACAGCCGTAAAGGCCTGGATGGCACTGTCGTACTGTTTCAGGGTCATCCGGCAGACGCCCGCGTAATGCCGGGCCTTGACGGACTGGGGGTCCTTTGGGTGGTCCGAAAGAAACTTGTCCCAGAGTTCTGCCGCAAATTCAAAGTCGCCGCTGTTCTGGGCCTGCCCTGCCTGGTCGAACAGGCGATCAGCGACATCGTCTCTTCCGTAAAGTGCTGATTGAAAGATTGCCCCCAGCAGCGTGATTGCAACAAGACCCCCACGAACTGCCGTCGCGGCAGTCGCCGTCATCGTTACCATTGTTTGCCTCGCCTCAATGATCTGAAACAGTTACGTACGACTTCCCAAGGGGGATTGCCCCGGGAAATGGTTTCCAACAGGATCTTCCCTGAAAAGACGCTCCCTGCGGACCCCACCCGGGTCTTCGGGAATGACCGGATTCGACCCGGTTGCCGCAGGTGAACGGTCTCCATCCATCGGAAACCGCCGAGAGAGATTCATCATTTGAGCCGCCGATAAACAGTTTATCCCTGTCGATCGGAATAAGAAAGGAATTTGGTAATCTGGCAGCAAAAAAAACGGATCGCCCCCTATGTTATTTTACCAGTTTGTTGCCCGTGGCGGGTTGGTCCTGCCGATATTTAACCTGTTGAAGGGACCGTGTGTCCCGGATTTTCCGTGCAATTCAGTCTCTTTTGACGGATAACTTGATTGTATCGTTGTTTTGCTGCTTCCCTTAAGGCCTGACGGTGGGGAGCAGAATTGAAAGCACCGGGCGGATTGTTGTTTTTTCTCAAACGTCAGGAAACGGAACCCAGTCAAAGTGAGTCAAATCCTTGTAACCGGTGGAGCCGGCTTCATCGGTTCGCACCTCTGCCAGAAATTGATCGCACGCGGTGACCAGGTGGTGGTCATTGATGATGTATCCACCGGCCAGAAATCCAACCTCGGCCAACTGGTGAACCACCCGTCATTAACCTGGATCGAAGGGACCATCGCCGACCGGGATCTCATCGCCAGTCAGGTGGAGAAAGCGGATCAGGTTTTTCACCTGGCGGCTGCTGTGGGAGTCGCCCTGATCGCGAAACAACCGATTGAGACGATCGAGCGAAATATCGAGCCGACGCAGTTCCTTTTGGCTGCCTGCAACAGGAAGCACCTGGAGGGTTCCCCAATCAAGCTGTTCCTTGCCAGCACCAGTGAGGTCTACGGGAAGAATCCCAAGGAGACCTGGTGCGAAGAAGACGACCTGGTTTATGGTCCCACCACCCGGGCCCGCTGGTCCTATGGAGCTTCCAAGGCGATCGATGAATTTCTGGCGCTCGGCTATTGGCGGCAGTCCCGTCTTCCCTGTGTCATTGCTCGGTTTTTCAATGTGGTGGGACCGAGGCAAACCGGTGCCTATGGAATGGTGCTGCCAAGGTTTGTGCAGGCGGCCATGCAAAACGAGGACCTGCTGGTTCACGATGATGGGGAACAGACCCGTTGCTTTGCACACGTGGACGACGTCACCAATGGAGTGATTGCCCTGATGGAATCGGAGGCCACCCTGGGAGAGATTTTCAACATTGGCAGCGATCTGCCGATCTCGATTCGGCGGCTGGCCGAAAGAGTGATCGAACTGACCGGGTCCCGTTCGGGAATCGAATTTCAGAGTTACAACGATGCCTATGACGAGGATTTTGAGGACATTCGCCGCCGGGTGCCTGACCTGACCAAGATTCGCAACGCCATTGGGTTTCAAACCCGCCACGACCTGGATTCCATCATCCGGGATGTGCACCAATCGATGATGCTCTGATGAATCGACCGGGAGACCTGGCCAGCCAGGAAATTGAGCGGTCGTTATCGAGGACAATGGATCACCGAGGAGAATCGATCACCGGACCTGCGCTGCAGATCGGGTTACCGCTCCTATCCAAACAGTTCCATGATCGGCTTGCCGGTCGTGATCGGACGGGAAAGGACGGTATTGTTCAGCGGTTCATTGAGGGGAATGTCCAACGCATGGTAAATCGTCGCGGCAAATTCCTCGGGCCGAACCCGGTTGTGGACGACTCTCGCCCCGTGGGGATCGGATTTCCCGTATACCTGCCCTTTGGCGATACCGGCTCCCGCCATGATCGATGAAAAGACCGCCGGCCAGTGTTGCCGACCGGGAGGCTGCTGGGTCAGCACCTTGGGGGTGCGACCAAACTCACCGGTGACCACCACCAGCGTATCGTCCATCATGCCGCGGTCATTCAAAT
>JAYZFP010000092.1:0-18894 GCA_036336715.1 Planctomycetota bacterium | reverse complement strand
CAGGCCCATTGCAGACGGGCAGGCCCCGGCCGCAGCAGCGTTTCCCGCAGGACATTTGCCGAATCCTCGTTGGAAAGGTGCCCCCCCTTGCCGCGAACCCGTCGTTTCAAACAGACGGGATACCTTCTGAGCCGCAGCAATTCCGGGTCGTAGTTGCTTTCGATGACCACCGCATCCAGTTGTGCAATCACACTCGACATTCCATCAAAAACGTGACCCATATCAGTCAGAATTCCCAGCCTCCGGTTTTGGTGTTCAATCACAAACGCAACACTGTCATCAGCATCGTGCGGTGTGCGAACGGTATGTACCCGGACGTCTCCAAAGTCAACAGTTTTCCCGCTCTTGAAAAAATGCAGGTCGGTGATCACGCCCAGTTTGTGATCCCGCCTCGCCTGCTGCAGTGTTTTTTTGGTCACGAAAATCGGAAGACCATACTTGCGATGATAGACCCCCATGGCCTGGCAATGGTCCCGGTGTGCATGTGAAATAAACAGCGCATCAATTTCGTGAATCGTCCTGCCATGGGATTCGAGGCGGCGTTCTGCAACCGCCCCGGTGATCCCGGCATCAAACAGGAACTGTCTGCTGCCAGCTTTGACATAAAAAGAGTTGCCATTGCTTCCGGATTGCAAAGAAATCAGTTCCATCCTGCCGTCTCAATATTTTCCCGGGTCCGGACCTCGGCCATGGACCGCACTGCACCTACAAGGTTTTGAAAAATGGGTATTCCCAGTAGGTCTGGTGGGAATCATTCATTTCACGGGCCTCACCCGATTTTTCAAATCCGAATTTTTCAAAAAAACGGTGTGCACGGTCGAACCGGGTATCGGACCAGAACTCGATTCTCTCGAATCCCCGTTGCCTGACCCAGTCAATGTTCCACTGCATCAGCTCCTGGCCGGCTCCTGCCCCACGGAATTCCCGGTCCAGGTAAAGTCGCTTGAATGTACACAACTTTGCCTGTGGGTCGAGCGGCAGGATGGCATGACTGCCAATCACCTCACCTGCCTGCTCCAGCACAAAAAAAGCGCCCCCCCGATTCCAGTAATTGGCCTCCACGTCGTTCAGGTCCTTTTCCGAGTCATCCAGGCAAACGCTGTCATTCCACTCTCCAAGGACCCGGTCAATCAACTGGATGATTTTCCGACAATCGCCGTTGTCTGCATTCCGAATCTGGTTCCTGAAGTTGATTTTTTCCAATTTCAATATCCTGCCGCTTTCCCGGGCACCCGGGGGTCGTGCACACCGATGAAATTCCCCTCCCCGTCCAATGCGATCGCCTGGGTAACACCGACACTTCGGGAACGGACTGTCCGGTGTCCCATGTCTTGCAAGGCCTGCTCAATGGCTTCAGGCACAGAACTTTCCAACAGAACCCTGTCCGGCGACCACTGGTGATGATACCGGAATCCGCCCACCGCCTCACCGAGGGACTGCTCCAACTCAATAAACCGGATCACCGCCAAAAGACTCTGGGTGATGATCTTGGGTCCTCCGGCCGCCCCGACAGTCATTACCGGGCGGCCCCCCTTGAGAACGATCGTGGGGGACATGCTGGACAAAGGACGCTTGCCGGGCGCCACCGAATTGGCTTCGGCACCGACCAGGCCGAACGCATTGGCGACTCCCGGAGCAACCGCAAAATCATCCATTTCATTGTTCATGACGACCCCGGTTCCCGGAATCACCACCTTGGATCCAAAAGTGGTATTAATCGTTTGCGTAATCGCGACCCAGTTTCCATCCGCATCTGCCGCCGCAATGTGGGTCGTATGTTTGCGGCTGAAAAGACCGTCGGTCGCGGGTGGCTGACCGTGGGACTCAACTGGACTGGAACGGGTCAGATCAATCCTGGCGGCCAATTCCCGGGCATAGGCGGGGCTGATCAGACCTCGCGGAACCCGGGCAAAATCAGAATCTCCAAGCCAATGCGCCCGATCGGCGAACGCAAGCTTCATCGCTTCGATCACAAGATGCACCCTCGTGGCGGTATCGTATTCTTTTAGCGGCTTGAAATGCTCGAGAATGTTCAGGATCTGGGCAACGTGAACACCTCCCGAACTGGGTGGAGGAAAACCGAGGATCTGGTAACCCCGAAACCTTGAACGAACGGGTTCACGGAGGATTGCACGGTAATTTGCGAAATCACCAGCGGTCAGCAATCCCCCATTTGCCTTCATCCAGGCAGCCGTTTTCCGGGCGAAGGGTCCTTGATAAAACCAGTGTGTCCCCTTTTCGGCAATCGCCCGGTAAGTGGCGGCCAAATCCCTCTGTTTCAGAATTTCCCCGACCTGGTAAGGCTGACCGTCCGGTTTCAGCAGCGTCTCCCTGCTGGCGGGAAAAAGCCGGAGCTGCTCGGCCTTTGAACGGAGGGCCCCCGCATAAACCCGATCCACCGGGAACCCGTTTTCGGCGATGCTCGCGGCAGGTCTCAGCAACTCTGCCAGGGTTTTTCGACCCCCTTTTCTCAGGGCCATCTGGTAGGCGGCCAACGCTCCGGGCACGCCACTGGCCAGGGGTCCCAACTGGCTGAGCCGGGTATCCGGTTTGCCATTCTTGAGGAACATGTCACGGTGGGCCGCTGCCGGCGCCGTTTCCCGCCCGTCAATTGCCAAGATTTCTCCATCCGATTTTCTGATCAGGATGAAGCAGCCCCCTCCAATACCGGAGTTGAAATTATCCACCACCCCCAGGGTCAAACCGGCCGCGACCGCAGCGTCCACGGCATTTCCACCATTTTTCAGCACCTTGACGGCGGCATCGGTTGCCAGGGGGTTCACCGTGGCAACCATACCACGTTTTGCTGTCGCCGATTGACCGTCGTTGCCGAGAACGGGCAAGGAACTCAGCCAGAAAAGAGAAGCGGAGAAACAAAACATGAATACATTGGATGACATCAGACGGGGACTCCCCTGTAAGAATGAACCAAAGTTGTATACAGCATGGCTGCGACTGCGGGGCGTGTTGCGGTGGCAGCCGAACCCCGGCAGTTCCGAACCATGAACCCGAGTAAACGCCATGAACCGGCAGACGGCGTTCCCACCTGATTGAATATTCGATTCAACTGTTTGCGGATAACTAATGAACTGAAAAAACGGACTGCCCAACAGACTGCCCAAAAAACTGCAAAACGGATAACCGGAACTTTCCCGATCTCCCGGAAGGGGCGTTGGAGGAAATCCCCCTCGTGGGTCCGGTGCAGGTGTCGGATTTTAACCCGCAAACAGAAATGGATTCGCCCCATTCTTTGTCGAGGGCCTGATCAGGCATTCAGCTTGACGGAAGCATCATCGGCAACGTTGACCCAGACATGGACGTGAGGATCCCCCCGGAAATTCCAGACAAAAGAGGGACCTTCCAGCCGCCAATTGTCCCAGACACGGTCTTTGCCCATATCGTGATCGGTGTAGTAGGAAAGATGACAGGCATCCAGCCCACCCTGCTTCTTCAGGCAGGCGATGACTTCGTTCTGGTCAGATTGCCGGTAGGGTTCGATCAGTTTTTTCAGGACCTTCTGGAGTTCCTCTTTCTGATCGCTGCTGAATTCGGTCACGGGAATTCCGGTGAACTTGCCATCCTTTCCCTTGAACCCGACATCACCTTCCCAGGGAAATTTGGCAACCTCCGCCATCTTTTGTTGCTTCCCACCCAGCATCTGGTAGACCCGGTTGGCAGCCAGCGCCTGTTCCCAGAAAACATTTCCCCGATGCCGGTGGTCTTCGTAGAAGTCCTTGGCCGCGTGTCCATAGAAAATCGGCCCGCCAAATGCCATATGCTCGGTACTGTTGCCATCCACCCGGAGCGTCATGTGCCGACCGGTCATCACCATTTCAAATTTCCCGGCACCCGGTTTCCCGAAAATGGCAATACTTTGGCTCTTTCCGAATCCACCCGCATCGTCCTTAAGCTGCTTGTCAATTTTCGGTTGCCAACCTGGCGAAATGATTGACTCAAAAATATCCCGGATCATTTTTCTCTGGTCCGCGGTATAGAACTGGCTGTTGATGGACGGCTTGGTGACCTGCCAGTTGTTGGCGACACGCGTCCGCAGCAAACCCCGCTTCGGATCCTGGTGATTCCAGTCGAAACAGATGGTCTTTTTCTGCTCTTCAGAAAGCCCCTCGTACAGAAGCTTGACGATCGATTCCGCCGACTGTTTTCCAACGGCACGGTCTTCGGCATAGCCAGCGAGTGAAGGTCCGGTCGCGACCCCGGCTGCAACAGAAGTTGTTTTCAAAAAATCACGTCGATCGAAACCTTGCTTAGGCATGAGGATTTCCTTGGGTTGGAATGTGCGGCCAGGAACAAATCCAGCCGAACAAATTCACGGACGACTGAACCGGGATTCATTAGACAACAGGGCGCCGCGCGACGCAATTTCACCGGGCTCTCTCCCAGCCGATTTTGCACCAAAAAACGGACATCCCACGAGTGGGTTTTCCGCGGCATCCGGCCCGCAACTTCGGCCGACGGTCCCCTTTCATGGAAAGCGCGAATGCACGCCACCCTTTTTCCTGGAGTTGGCGGGAAAAGGTGTATGGAGCAAACCGAAAGCCGTCATGCACCCGGTTTGCCTGCTCTCATTCAACCGTCTGATCGCCAAAAACGCCCCTGGCTGTGGGACAAAAGAACCCGGACCCTTAGAATACCAAAGACGGTCTGCCCGCGTTTTACTCGACAATGATCACGCTCGATTCAGTGGTCAGGATATTGTGTACGTCCTCGGAATCGATTGCGTTGAGCGAAATACAGCCCCGCTGATCGTTGGCGTCGCTGGCCGGGGAGGCACCATGAATGGACATGCCCTTGCCAAGGTCCAGGTGGTATTTCCCATAGGGGTTGCTCGGGGCCAGGGCCTCGATCCGCTGGTTATTTTGATCCACATAGTCCTGCCCAACCCGGCTCTTGGAAAGGACGCGGTACTCGCCCGGCTTGGGCAGGGGCTCATTACCGATCCGAATGGAGAAGGAGCCGGCGTATAAATCCTGCACAAACAGTGTCAATCGTCTTTTGGACAGGCTGACCTCTGCATGAAAGGGTCCCTTGACCATTTTCAGCTCGGTGCCTGGCACCAGGCTTTTTGGATCGACGATCGCCTGGCGGTTGATGTTGAGGATCAGCTCGGCGGGCACCTTGTATTGTACGGAAAGCATTTTCAGCGAATTGTTCTGACGAACATAATATTTGTCCTGAAGATGGTGCTCGACTGAGTAGATCACCTTGCCAGCCAGGGGATCCAGCCAGGAAACGAGATTTTGATTCTCCTCCCGAGTCAAACGGGGATCGTCATAGTATTTTGAGATCGTTTTCAAAGCGCCCAGAAAATCTCCCGACTTGATCATCTGCTCTGCCCGATCCATATCCTCCAGAACGATTTTCCCGAATTCGCTGTCTTTCACCCGGATAAAGCGGTCGCGTGGATCCCTGATCCCAGCCTCGGCGTTGATCTGGACATTGCCGGAGGGCGCCAGCCCATTTTGCAATTCAACCCGTGAAGCGGGGGTTGGCTGGTAGATCCCCCGGTTATCCACTCCGTTGTCACCACGGGTCGCGAGGTCAGCCTCGCCGGGTGGCAGTGAGGGAGGAACGCCAGGGGCAAAGCCTCGATCCTCTGAAAGAGGGGGGCCTTTCTTTTCAGGAAAGACGAACCGCCCCGTTTCTGTTTCCGGGGTTGTCGGCGGTGGCTGAAGCTGCGGGGTGGTTTGACCGGCGCCGGCTGATGTACCCGGTGCGCTCACTAACGGGTTGAAGGCGGAACCGCCTGGGGTCGCCGCTTGAGGCTGTCCCGATTCCGGAGGCCG
This sequence comes from Planctomycetota bacterium, assembly GCA_036336715.1. Lineage (GTDB taxonomy): Bacteria > Planctomycetota > Planctomycetia > Pirellulales > Pirellulaceae > JABAAE01. The sequence continues at coordinate 13,090 of JAYZFP010000092.1, read as the reverse complement.
CTGGTCGAGTCCTCCGTCAACCTTTTGCTCCTTTTTGGAAAAAGTGTCTTCGGGCCTTTCATCGGCCCCCCCCCTGTCAAAACCATCCAACAGGTTCCCGATGGCCAACTCACTTGCGGGTGGTGAAACCGGGGAATCTTCATCATTGATCACCTGGTAGATTCCATATAGAACTCCAAGCAAGATAGCGACGACTACAATGCTTTTCAGTGAGTCCATCCGTTTGTCCTCCGTGACACTTCCATTGCTCCGAAAAACGGAACTGTTTGCATGATCGATTATGATGACCAGGAAGAGGATTCCTTCGACGAGTGGGACGAAGAAACCTCCACCCTACCCTGCCCAAACTGCAATTTGCCGGTTTATGAAGATGCTGAACAATGTCCGTCCTGCCAGCATTACATACTGCCCGGTGCCCAATCCAGTTCAAACCGGTTTCCGCTCGGGACCCAAATCATGATCTGGATCCTGATTCTCTCACTGCTCCTGCCTGCCATCCTGGGCCTGCTTCAATTTGTCCAGTAGCGCATGGCCAGTCGGCTTTCATCGCGAAACGGGGAGCTGGTGAGAGAAACCTGCAGCTTGAATTTAAGAAAATGCCCATTTTTTCAAAAGGTCAATTCAATCAAACTTTAGCCAAATCCGGTTAAGGGGCTGGATTTTCTGACAAAAAAACCGTTTCTTGAAACAAAGGAACAATTTGGGGAATATAGAGGGCGATTCCCCCATCCAGTGGTTATCGGTTCGTTGAGCCGATTTTAGCTGGTCCATGGGGCGGTTGCCTGCTTTTGGAATCGGTGGTTTAACAGCCACCCACACCCCCGGAGAGGTCCAACCGAAGAGAGTGCTGTCCCATCCCCGTATCGCTGGAATCCCTGTCGCTGGAATCCCTGTCGCTGGAATCCAATGACCAGACCCCCTACCAGAAAAGGGAACTCGCAAAAAAGGAGCAGTTTCCGGATCCGTTTCGCCTGGAAGTTTTTTCGGCCAGTGGATGAAAATGCCGTTTCACCCAAACGGACAACTTCATCGGGTCGCAACCGTGTGATTTCGTGATTGCAGGGTTGCAGCATCACATTATTTTTTTACAGGATTTTTTGGAAGTTTCATGTATCGAACATTTTTGACAACGGCCGCCCTGACGGCTTTCTTCCTGACGGGATGCGGTTCCGCCAAAAAGGAAGCATCCAACAACTCAAACAACTCCGGAGAGACCGCCGGCGCAACCCAGGGGGGAGAAACGAACGAGGCTTCCGAGAGCGATCCGTCAGGTGAAAACAAGCCGGCCCCCGGCGGTCAAGCGAGCGGAAAGCAGGCCCACGTCGGTCTGCAAATCAACTTCGGCCAACTCATGGCTGATGAGGCAGTTGCAGCCATGATGAAATCACAACCGGCACTGCCCGATTTTGTCAGCAAAATGCGTGACGCCAGCATTTACGTTCACCTGCCCGATGAACTGATGAACGCAACCGCTTTTGAGTTCCACGCGAAACTGGATTTCTCGGATAGCGAGGCTGCGAAAAATGCCTACGCGATGATTTTTGAGAATGCACCTGCCGAAGATGTCCAGAACAACGGAAAAACCTACCAGAAGATCGCGGCCCCCGATGCACCTGTTATCTTTGCCCTCCAGGAAGGTAACGCCCTCATGGTCGCTACGGAAAACAGCCTCAACGCAACGGCAGACAGCTTTGCCACCGAAAACCTGAAAAAGGCGATGGGCGTGGCACCCTCAGATGAACCATTCAAAATGGCCATTGACATTGCCGGCGCCCAGCGTCCCCTCTCCATTTTGGGACTGCTGGCTCCCCAACTGGAGGCGGTCAGAAAGTCCAGTTCACTCACCACTGCCGGCGGTGGACAGGGAGAACTGCTGTTCATGATTTCCATCGATGCCCCGGATGAATCGACTGCGAAAAAAGTCAAACAGACGGTTTCGCTTGGCGTAGCGACTGTGGCCACCGCACTGGCGACACAGATGCCGGGCGAGGACGTCGCTCCCGCAACCAGTGAGTTCATGAATCATGTCATGAGCAATCTGAGCCCCAAGCAGGATGGCAACCGGGTCCAGGTGATGGTCAGCAAACCGGACAACTATGACGAACTGAAAAAGAAGATGCCTGCCGAAGCTGACAAGATTCAGGCGAAGCTGATGAAAAGCCTTGGCCCGGGTGCGCCAGCGGGCCCCGGTGGAGGTTTCGGCCCCGGTCCGGGCGGTCCAGGTGCTTTTCCCCCTGGAAAGTAAAACGCCACCTGTCCCGTCTTGGGAAGCGAAGTTCCCGGGATAGAATACCCGATAGCAGAAGAGCCCGGTCCCTTGACCGGGCTCTTTTCAGTCAGACGTTTTACAAAAACCGGAGACTAGCGGGATTCAAATCGATGGGAACCCAAAGAGGGCTGCCCGCAATCCTGCAGAAGGGGACCCTTCCGAAAGAAACCGGGTTCCGAAGTCTGGAAGAACTGGAGAACCGGAAAACGGGAAAGCGGAATCATCAGCCAGACTCTCTGTTTTTGGAGGCAATGATGCAGGACCCTGCCCTGCGCACCGCCCAACCAGCCACCGGTGGATGCGTTGCATTCTGCATTCCTGTAGAACGCTTAACCGATGATCGATCTTTTACGATTCACATAATCCCAGACCACGTAACGATCAAGGTCTTTTCCAGCTGTGAAAAAAACGCGGCCCGTCGTTGATTCTGCCAGTCGATAGGCAAACTGGATATCCTCTTCGCTTTGAGACCAACTGGGAATCAGGAACAGGTTGATCGTGATCCCTTCCTGCTTGCACAACAGACCCTCACGCATGGTGGCCGATTCGGTAAGGGGATGGGGTGGGTACAGCAGGAAGAGTCTCTCCTGTTCAAAGTGGGCCGTCGGCAGACCATCGGTGATCAGGATCACCTGCCGATTGGGAGTATCCTGGGCGCTGAGCAGCCGCCTGGCCTGCTGAAGGGCATGCTGAATGTTGGTAAAGTGCGGGTGGATCATCGACTCGCTGATGTCTTCCCGACTCATGTCATAGGAAAGCTGAACCATCGGATCGGTAATCGTGACCGGCTTGGGCATCAAACCGGCGATTTCCCCCTGCCGACGAATTTTTGCAAAGGAATACATCTCGATAAAACCGAGAAAATCGCCCGGATACTCCGATCGAATCAGTCCGTCCATCGCGTAGGCCATTCGCTTGACATTGACGTATTGGCCGTCGTAACGCATGGATCCACTCATGTCCATGATGACCACGGTGGCACACTTTGGCTGGTTTTTTGTCCGATGAACTTCAATGTCCTCGTAACCGATTTGCAGGGAGTTCGAACCGGTCGCGGGCGGCCCGTTCCGAATCATCGAATTGATAAAGGTCTGTGGAATATCCATCTGGGTAATGGAATCACCGAACTCGTAGGCCTTGGTTTGTGGTAACTCGACCGATCCGTTGCCATCGATGGGGCCCGAATGACGCCCGGTGCGGGAGGCCTCGAGGTTCTCAAAAATCTTTTCCAGCAGTTTTCCCTGGAACAGCCGGTAAGCCTTGGGCGTGACTTCAAAGCGGCCCTCCTTCTGTTCGAGTCCCTGCCTTTCTGCCATTTCCCGGACGTAGGATTCCACCATCCGCTGGACCTCTTTCAGGTCATCGACTTGCCCTTCTTCCACGAAGGACTCAAGATCCTCGAGATCGACGACGGCGATCTGGGCAGTCTTGCTGGCCTCTTCCAGTTGCTTCAGCAGGCGATCAATTTTTTCCAGTTCCTCCTTGACCTCAATCGCCCTGTCAATTGAAAGCGGTTCCCGGCCGGTGAAGGTGTAACTTGAAACCAGTTCATCGATTTCATATTTCTGGCCAAGTTGCTCAATCGACCGGACGATCACACCCGCCAGGAGAGACTGGTCATCGCCTGCCCGGTACCAGAGCTTTTCCAGCTCGTATATCTGACCTCCCCGCACAGCACGGTTGAAAAAATCGCGATGCCTATGGGGCACGTCCGGGTGATTCAGCAGGCTGGCAACGGCATCGTCAGACTGGCGGAGGACAGAGTCCGTCTCATATTTCTCGAGGATCTTCCGCTTTCTCTCCAACAGCAAGGTGATCAGGGCGTCAATGCTTGGCCCCAGGTTTCGAAACTGCCCGGGATCAAGCCGGATGGCCCTCGCCAATTCCTCCTCCGTCAGACGACGACTGCTGCCGAACATCATCAGGTGTTCCATCGCCGGCGAAACCAGGTCGGGTGGCGGCTGGGTGGGACTGGGAAACTCCCTCGGGTCGTATTTCTGATAGCGATGGACAACTCCACCAATTGAATTCCTGTTGGCCATCGCTTTTTGCCTGAAGATCTGTAAGAAGTTTGCCCGATCGACGTCCAGCAAACGGGCAGCAGTTCATTCCGCCGATCGCTGCTCGAAATCCAACGCTGCCGAATTGATGCAGTACCGCAGACCGGTGGGCTGGGGACCGTCCGGAAAAACATGTCCCAGGTGGGCGTCACAGTGTTTACAGGTCACCTCGGTCCGCTGCATCCAGAGACTGTTGTCCGCCATCTCCTTGATATTGGCCGGATCGACGACGTCGTAAAAACTGGGCCAGCCCGTCCCGGATTTGTACTTTGTACTGGAATCGAACAGGGGTTTTCCGCAACAAACGCAGTTGTAGGTACCGTCCTCCTTATGATCCCAATATTCACCTGAAAACGCCCTTTCGGTTCCGTGTTCCCGGGTGACCCGATATTGCATGGGGGTCAGTTTGTCTTTCCAGCTCTCATCGGACATGGGGGCACCTGTTACACTCTGCGAAGTCTCTTTTTTGGCCCGGGAATCGGCACATCCCACAAGGGCGATGAGTGCCGCGAAAGCGATTGCGGCAGCATTCAGCCATTTCATGAATTCCTCCAGGATACGGTTTGATCGGCAACCAGAGCGTTATGGAAAAATGTCGCAGAGCGACGGTTCAGCTTACAAGCATTTCATGATTTACGAACATTTTTCTGTTTGCTCATTTTAACCTGTTTCAGGCACTCCGACCGGCGCTAACCGCCGATCGGGTGACGATTTAACTCGGGCCCCTGAAACAGGCCCAAAAACCGCGGAGGCGGCCAACACCGGAGCGGGCCTGTATCAAACAGGTTGCTGGAAGATTAGTCGATTCCTGAACCCGGGCCGAAAAAGTCCTATGCCCCTTCTTTTTCACTGGACTCTTCCTGATCGTCGACACTCCGGTCCCAGAAGAACAGAAAGAACAGCACCATGACTCCCAAGGCAAAGCCCGCAGGTGCATACCAGAACTTGGACCAGTCAAGGTTTTCGTCCACCGTGCACCATGATTTCCATACCCCGAAGGCCTGGGCACCGATTCCAAGCCCAAATCCCTGCGTCAACATCACCACCAGTGATTGAGCCTGCCCCCGAACTTCCGGTTTGGCTTTCTTGTTGGTGTAGATCATGCCAGTCACAAAGAAAAAGTCATAACAAATTCCATGCAGCAGAATCCCGGCAAACACCGGTGCGGTCAAAAGGGGCCCTTTCTGGCCGAAGGCAAAGCCCCAGAGACCATACCGAACTCCCCACGCCAACATGCCGATAAGCAGCATGTTTTTGACTCCCAGCCGGGCAAAGCAGAATGGCATCACCAGCATGAACAGGATCTCACTCATCTGTCCAGTGCTCATGGCACCAGTCGTCGAACCAAAGAGCTCAATCCCCTGTGCACTGACATAACCGGCTCCCTGTGCGTAATAGCCGGCAAGCGGAATGCAGACAAGGAAGGAAGCCACAGCAAATACAAAAAAGGCCTTGTCTCTCAGCATCGACCAGGCATCAACGCCCAGCACACGGCCGATGGAAATAGCCTCTCCCTTGGCCGGAGGTTCGGTTTTCGGTAAAGTCAGGCAATAAACCCCCAGCAGGACCGAGGCAATGGCAGCCGCATGAAAGATATGAGGGGAATTGTCCGCGTACTCGGCTTCATCACCCGTAAATAACCGACATCCCAACATGATCCAACCGCCGGCAATCCAGCCAATGGTTCCCAGAACACGCACGACCGGGAACTCTTTTTCACCGTTGGCCAGATGTTTGAACGACAGGCTTGCCGTTAGGCCCAACGTTGGCATAAAGCAGATCATGTAAGCCAACAGGCAAAGCATCATCGGATGGGTAAATTGGCCGAGATAGGATTCCGGCACCCCGGCAGAAGCGAGCGATGGAGCGTACCAAAGCAGACCGGCTCCAACGAGATTCAAAATGGCGAGAACCCACTCCGTGTTGAGCAGCCTGTCGCAGATCAGACCGAGAGTCAGGGGAGCAATGATGGCGGCAATCGGGGCAACCGTATAAGCTGCCGCGTCAAATGAAAAACCAAGCTCGCTGGGAGTAGTCATCCCCGCCTGATCGAGAAAATTGTACATCGCTACATACCAGGCCCCCCAGATAAAAAACTGGAGGAACATCATGATTGCCAGACGCACAATCAGGACGGGGGAGGATTTTCCGCTCATTTACCTATCCAATGGGTGTGATTTCAACCACCACATTAAACCGGTTTCAAAGTCCCGCTGCAAGAGAAAGGGGCATGGCAGTGATTATTTAACTTCTGGAGGCCCCCCAGCGGCGAACGTAGTGGATCGAAACCAACCAGTTCTTCAGCCGGGGAGGTTCCTCGTGGAAAGCGCGATCCATGCGAGCCATTCCGGTAAAGGTTGGCCCGTGGAACGCTTCCGGTCAAAACGCGGCAGCAAGCTGTTCCAGAACCTCAGCTTCTTCGTCAGAAACCTTGTTTCCAAATCCAAGAATGCCCCCTGCGGCTTCGGCTACCTCGCGGGCCCTGCCGAGCACGCGATTTTGCAGGTTGGATACCTCAGCCGCCTCGAGTGACTCCTTGAGCGTAGCAGCATACAGCTTCCAGGCCTCATACAGATCCTCGCCCGGCGACTCCTCCAGCCAGCTCTCCAGCACCTCGAATGGGGTGGTGTCGCGTGCAATACCCGTTTGTTCTGCGGCACTCAGGATCGCCTTCCTCTCGGCGGACTGCATCTTCCCATCCGCCCACGCCACCTGGATCAACGGCAACATGGCAAACGACGCAAACGAAGCCGGTTCGATTTCCAGCTCCACCAACCGCTGCAGTACCTGGTCGTCAGTGATTCCGGAGGAACGGGAGAGAGCGACCCGCTTGCCTTCGGCAGCGCATTCTTCACGTAACCGCTGTAACAACTCCCGGTCCTTCTGCTGAAAAAAAGCACCTTCCAGTGCCTGGCCACGTTCGCTCAGTGAATCGCTCATGCTGCTCCTGTTTCTCGGTTGGTTTCGGGTCGGTATTCGGTCAGGACCCTATCGATCCGACCTGGATCGGTAGGGGAGGTTTGCCGGACAGGTCGTTTTCGGGGTCCCTGCCGGAACACCCGCAGAATACCCCGGTTCGTCCTTCTCAGGATAAAACAGTTCTTCGCCATTCGATAGACGGCTGCGGCTTTCAAAAGCGTCATCATAGGCTTTTCAAAAAGAGGAATTTTTCCTTTTTGCCAAACCGGAACAGGTCGACCACAGTATAGTAATGGAGTCGAAGATGGATCGCATCACCAACCCGGTTTCGCTGGCGGCTCAGCTCCTGAACCTACCGGACATCAGGTGCACTCCCCTTCCCTGCTCCGATTCCCTGCTCCGATTCCCCGCTACTGCCGATGCCAAACCAGGAAGACAGTCCCCAAAATGCGGACAAGTCATTCGAGGAACTTTCCGAGGAGCAATCTCCGGGAATCGTCCGGGAATTCATCGACTTTCTGAAATACAACAAAAAGTGGTGGCTGACCCCGATTATCGCCGTCCTGCTTTTGGTGGCTGCGTTGATCCTGTTGACCACCAGTGGAGCGGCCCCCTTTCTCTATACCTTTTGGTAAACCGGCCTGTACACGTTCTGGTAAAACGGCACCTGTCGATAAACGGGCGGCGATCGTTCTCGGTCAAATCGGGAAGTCACCCGATCAACATCCGGCTTCCGGGGACAGCGCCGCAGTTCCGGATCGATGTCTCGAATCCAACTCGTTGAAAGAAGTGGCTTGCCTGCAAGCGTTCGTTGCTGCAGACTTTCCACGAAACCAGCTTCCGGGATGAGATCAACCTTGATTCCTGTAGGACGGTCCGCCCCGGCTGGGCGATGCAGCTGACAACTAGCCTTTTCATTCCGCGGCTTTCACCCGGGTGCGGAAATTCTCCACCGTTTCTTTTGCTTGAGGGACCGATCCCCTAGAATGATATCGAGGGCGCTGGCAAGGCGGAGCCGACTTCCTGTGTTGGAGTCTCCCCATCAGGAAGGAAGTCACCCCATCCAACGCCCCCGTCCATGAAACTCATTGGGATTGAGAGATGCAAATAAATTTTCCGGGCCGCGACCTCTGGTTCCAGGCGTTCCTGTTTTCCGCTTTGGCCATCTTTCCGTCAGCTACCGCGGCCGCAGGGATTACCCAGGCAGTTACCCTTTCTTCTGCTTTTTTCAATCCTTATTTTTGCGTCGCAGGGGAGACCACTACCGCCGGGGATCCGGTCAGCGGCAAGGGCCAAACGAAAACCAGCCGGAAGAATCGGCCCAACATCATCATCATGATGGCCGACGACATGGGTTTTTCGGACATTGGATGCTACGGCGGAGAAATTCGGACCCCTGCCCTAGATGACCTGGCTGCCAACGGCGTTCGCTTCACGCAGTTTTACAACACCGGCCGATGCTGCCCCACGCGTGCCGCGCTCCTGTCGGGGCTTTACTCCCATCAGGCCGGGGTGGGCTGGATGATGGCCGACAATGGACACGACGGCTACCGGGGCGAAATCAATCGCAATTGCATGACCATTGCCGAGGTGTTGAAAACAGCCGGTTACTCGACCTACATGAGTGGTAAATGGCATGTCACCAAGGATGTTCGTCCGGATGGAGATCAATCCAATTGGCCGAGGCAGCGTGGTTTTGACCGCTTTTTCGGTACCATTCACGGCGCCGGCAGTCTCTACGATCCCAACAGCCTGACACTGGAAAATACGCAGATCGCTCCGGGCGAGAATTTCTATTACACCGACGCCATCAGCGACCGGGCAATCCAGTACATCGATGAACACAAGAGTTCCAACCCCTTTTTCATGTACGTGGCCTACACAGCTCCCCACTGGCCGATGCACGCCCTGCCCGAGGACATTGAACGCTACAAGGGTCGCTACGACAGCGGCTGGGACGCTTTGCGGGGGCAACGCTTTGCGCGTCAGCAGAAAATGGGCCTGATTGACAAAAACTGGAAACTGACGCCGCGGGACGAGGGCGTTCCGGTCTGGCCAAGTGAAAAAAACAAACCCTGGCAGACCCGGAGGATGGAAGTCTATGCAGCCATGGTGGACCGGATGGATTTTGGAATCGGACGGATTGTCGGCAAGTTGAAGGAAAAACAACAGCTGGACAACACCCTGATCCTGTTTCTCGCCGATAACGGCGGGTGTGCCGAGGAGTACGGCAGCAGGGGTCCCCGCCGACCTTCGCTGGAAGAGGGACGGAAGATCCCAATGATGGACGAAGGTGAATTGCAGACTCGCATGCAACCGCTGATCACCCGGGACGGGATTCCGGTCAAAACCGGGGAGGGTGTGATGCCCGGACCTGCTGATACCTACATCGCCTATGGCAAAGGGTGGGCCAATGCTTCCAACACACCTTTCCGACTGTACAAACACTGGGTTCACGAAGGGGGAATCTCCACCCCACTGATTGCCCACTGGCCGAGCAAGATCAAACGCCGGGGAGATTTTGAACGTCAACCGGGTCACCTGATCGACCTGATGGCAACCTGCGTTGACGTGGGAGAGGCCAACTATCCGGCCAGGTTCCGGGGGCAGGCCATTCACCCCCTGGAAGGGAAAAGCCTGGTGCCCGCTTTCGAGGGTAAAAAAATGGACCGGGATGCGATCTACTGGGAGCATGAGGGCAACCGGGCGATCCGCGAGGGAAAATGGAAACTGGTGGCCAAGGGAGCCAACGGTCCGTGGGAACTTTACGATATTGAAAAAGACCGTACCGAGCTGAACAACCTTGCCGACAGCATGCCTGACCTGACCCACCGCCTGGCAGAAAAATGGGACCGTTGGGCCAAACGGGCCAAGGTCTATCCACTCACGCCCTACTATGGCAACCGGCTGAGCAAAAAGAAAAAATTCAACCTCAAGATGGGAGACGACCTGTCAAAGACCGAGGCGCCCAACGTCAAAAATCGGTCGATCGTGATCCAGGGAAAAATCCGTACGGAATCGACTGACGGCGTGATCATCGCCCAGGGTGGAACGGCCCACGGTTACTCGCTGTACCTGCAGAAAAACAGGCTGAAATTTGCAGTCCGCAGGAGCGGAAAACTTGAAATCCTGAGCGCGGAGCAGGAATTCCCGGCCGAATCGGAAATCGAATTGAACTATCGGAAAAACGGCCAGGTGCTGGTCAAGGTCAATGGTCAAACGATGATTGAGGGAAAAACCGGTGGAGCGATGACCGAAATGCCCGTGGATGGACTGCAGGTCGGAGATGACAAGAACGGCAATGTCTCCGATTACCAGAGCCCTTTTCCTTTAAAGATGACTGGCAACCTGAAATTGCAGTTAGAATAACCGGGGTCCCTGGAGGAACGGAGCATTCCAGGTGCACCGCGGTTGATGCCCCCCGGTTTCGGACCGGCCAAAACGCCGGAAAATTTTTCAACGGTCTCCCTGAGCCACCCGAATCCAAGATCACCTGCCACGACCGGCGCAGAGGCGAACATGTCCAGGCTTGATGCGAAAAATCCACCCGGTTATTCGGACAGCCGTCGTGGGGTACCTGCCTGGGCGCTTTCGGCCGTGCTGCATTTTGTCGTCGTCCTGCTGGCTGCCCTTTTCATCCAACCACTGCAGAAAGGGGGGCCTGCCGCAGAGCCGGACCGGGTTGCCGGAATCGCGTTGGTGAAAAACCGCCAGCAGAAAACCGATTACTTTACCGAGGAGGATGCGGACGAAAGCCGGCAAAGTGCGAGTAGTGCATCAGCAGTCGAAAAGGCGCTTCCCAACCTCAACCAGTTGAGTGAAGAACTACCGGGCTTTCTCCCTTCGGAACTGGACCTCGGAGCAATCGGGGCCGAGATTGGGGAAAAACTGGAAGGAGCCGATGGATTTCTCGAGGGGATCGCCAAGGGACCCAAGAGGGGGGGCGATACAGGACAGACCTCCACGGAGGTCTTTGGGATCCGGGGGACGGGAACCCGGTTTGTCTACGTGTTTGACCGCTCCGGAAGCATGGTCGGCTTCGGCGGTCGCCCCCTGCTGGCGGCCAAGCAGCAACTGCTGGCCAGCCTCGAATCACTTGGCCCCAAACAGCAGTTCCAGATCATTTTCTACAACGAGCGACCGAGGGCTTTCACCCCCCGGGGGGAGCGTCCCCGGCTCCTCTATGCAACCGAAGAAAACCGGGAAGCGGCAAAAAAATTCATAGTCGGAATCCCCGGCGGGGGCGCAACCCGGCACCTGCCAGCTCTCAAGATGGCCGTGGATTTCGGTCCGGATGTCGTTTTTTTTCTCACCGATGCGGCCGAACCGGTTATCTCGGATGAGGAACTGCGTGTGATTGATCGGTGGAACCGGAATGCGGCCACGATTCATGCCATCGAATTTGGTCCCCAGGCGACTCCGTCTGCCGACAACTTCCTGAAAAAACTGTCCCGCTTCAACGGCGGGAATTACGTCTACAAGAACGTCACGCTATTTGAAAACAAATGACCGAAAGCATCACGAATCTCAGGCAGCTGATGGAATCCGGCTGGCAGTCAAAGTCTGTCAAAAAGGAGATCCGGGACAATTTCATCAGTCAACTCTCGGGGGGAGAAGAGCTCTACCCCGGAATCGTCGGTTACGACCACACGGTGATCCCTGAAATCAACATCGCGTTGCTGTCGGGTCACGACATGCTGTTTCTTGGAGAAAAGGGACAGGCCAAGAGTCGCCTGATGAGAGGGCTGGTGCAGTTCCTAGATCCAGCCATTCCCTACCTCGATTTCCCGGAACTCCCCTTTCATGAAGACCCGCTGCAACCGGTTACCGGAAAAGCCCGACAGTTGCTCGATTCAAGGCAACCGGAGGACATTCCGATCGCCTGGTGGAAACGGGAGGACCGCTACGCCGAACGACTGGCCCCGGGAACAAAATTTGCCGACATCATCGGGGAGATCGACCCGGCCAAGCTGGCCAGTGGGGTCAGCATGTCGACCGAAGAGGCTTTGCATTTCGGCCTGATTCCACGGATGCACCGGGGCATCTTTGCCGTGAATGAACTGCCTGAACTGGATGAACTGGTCCAGGTCGGACTTTTCAACATCCTCGAGGAGCGGGATGTGCAGATCCGGGGTTTTCCTGTCCAGTTTGATATCGATGTACTGGTCCTGTTTTCAGCCAACCCCTCTACCTACAACCGCAGTGGAAAGGTCATCCCCCAGCTCAAGGACCGGATTGGTTCCCTGATTCAAACCCATTACCCCTCCGAACGGGACCAGGGCATCCTGATCACCGAACAGGAATCGGAAATCGAACTGGACGGAGATTACCCGGTTCAGGTCCCCCACTTCATGAAGGAAATCGTGGAGCAGATCACGATCCAGGCCAGGAAATGCAAGTACATCGACCAGCAATCCGGGGTCAGCGCCCGTTTTTCCCTCTCCAACTATCGAACCATGATCGCCAGTGCGCGGCAACGTGGCATCCGCCTGGACGAACAGCCTGCCGTCCCCCGGATCAGTGACCTGGCGCACCTGTACACATCCAGTCTTGGCAAGTTGGAACTGGACCTGATGGGAAGTCACCAGATGAGTGAGCAACAGGTTCTCGATTCGGTCATCGCCGAGGCTATCCAGGTCGTCTTTCATGAATACGTGGACCGCCACGGTTTGGAAGAAATCAGTGAGCTGTTCTCCAAGGGCGTCCGCATCGAGGTCGGGGATGGGTTACCTTCCTCCGCCTACGCGGAAAGACTGGAGCGGGTACCACCCGTCTGGGAAAAAGCGTTCGAGGTCAATGCAGCCGAAAGTGCTGCGGTGCGAGCGTCCTGCGTCGAGTTTGT
>JAYZFP010000091.1:0-75030 GCA_036336715.1 Planctomycetota bacterium | reverse complement strand
TTCCTCGGTGAATTTTCAACTGGAAAACGGGTGGAACCTGGTTTCCATCGGTCAGCAACTGGACTCCAAATTTGACAAAAATGTGGAGGCAGTCGGAAACGCGGCTGGGGCAATCGCCGAAATCCCATTCCCCGGGGCGTCCGGGACTGGTTCCAGCGGCGGAAAAACAATTGTCAAAGCAACCACCAATATTCCGCTCGGATATTACGAGTCGGTCCTGCTGGACGGACCGAATGGTAAAAAACGGCTGCAGGGTTTTCGCTACGTGGGCTTTCTTCCCTACGGTGGGGTCCGGGAACCGTCTGAATGCCAAACCGGTGGCGACCTTTACGGGCTCTGTTACCGCGACGGCTTGATGACATTCCGGAAATTCGCAGAGTTGCAGGGAGAGCAGGGAAAGATCAAGTTGGTCAGGACCAGGCACCAAGCCCCGAAACAGCTCCCAACCCCCTGATGAATCATTCACCATGGCAAACTGGAATCCCGGGAATCTGGTGGCTGCTGATGCGGTAGAACTCCTGCCCGCAGTGATCGATCGTCTCAAGCGGTTCGGCTTTCTGGAAAACGATTTTGAACTCCAGGGTGGCACCAGCCGGGAACTCCTGCTGAAAAGCCTCCAGGACGCCAGGTTCGAGGCATCGGGCCAGAACGCCCCGGTCCTGCACATCGACCGGCACCTGTTGAATTCCCTCCTGGTAAAAAAATGCCGGGCAGCTGCGGGAAAAGAAGCGCCTCCGCCCCAATCGCGGGAAACCGCCTGGCCCAACCGCAGAATCAGTTTCTCCATCGGAAACATGGCGTTACTCAATCGAAAGGGACTCAACGAATCTGCCATTCGCGGCGGGGTCCGTTTGGCAGCCATGCAATGGAACCAGGTCTGTAGCATGGCTCTCGAGGAAGTAGCCTCCGAACCGGACATTCTGATCGAAGCAGTCAGCCCGGACCCTCACCCGGTGGGGGAACAAATCGCCCATGCCGATTACCCGGGAGACAACAACCTGTTTGGATTCCCACTGTTAATCCACCTGGATTCCCGCGAGTCCTGGACGCTGGGATCCGAACCCTTTTCCTACGACCTGGTAAGAACGGTGATGCATGGACTGGGGCACTGCCTCGGACTCTTCCACTACCCGGGGACCCTGATGAATCCAACCATCTACCCTGAAGACGATCAGCGATCCATTGAACCGGTCATCCAGGACCGCATCCTGGATTTGTACCCGATTGAAACTTGATTCCCCCACAGGAAGCGTCTTCCCAGCCGGGGAAAACCATCACTCCATTTTCAGGCCAGGCACCATCGCCGAAATCTTCAACTTCGGGCGTCAACTCCCGGTAACTCGTTGGCGACCACGATTTTTGAAAGCCACCGCTACGGGCAACCGTCTCGCCAGGATTTTACTTTTCGGAACAATCAGTAGCCGAGATTGGGCCCCAGCCACTTTTCAATGAACTCCACGGATTCGCCTTTTCTGTCGGCATAGTCTTCCACCTGGTCACGTGTGATCCTGTCTACCGAGAAATAGCGCGATTCCGGGTGAGAAAAATAAAGTCCGGAGACCGCTGCCGCAGGGAACATGGCAAACGATTCAGTCAATTCCAGGCCGGTATGCTTTTCTGCGGAAAGGAGGTCAAACAGGGTTCTCTTTTCAGTGTGGTCCGGGCAGGCCGGGTAGCCGGCCGCTGGACGGATGCCCCTGTATTTTTCCCGGATCAGTTCCTCGTTGGAAAGAGACTCATGGGAGCCAAACCCCCAGTCAACCCGGGCCTGACGGTGCATTTTTTCGGCCAGGGCCTCTGCCAGGCGGTCGGCCAGTGCTTTGGCCATGATGGAGTTGTAGTCATCATGATCCTTGTCATAAACCTCGCAGAGTTCATCACAGCCGATGCCCGCGGTTACGGCGAAGCCACCGAGATAGTCAGCTCTCCCGGAACCAATCGGTGCCACGTAGTCAGCCAATGAACGAAAATGCTTTTGATCCTTGCGCTCCCATTGCTGCCGCAACATGTGAAAACGGGCCAGTTCCTTTTCCCGGGACTCATCCTCGTACAGCACGACGTCGTCCCCATCACTGTTGGCCGGCCAAAAGGCATAACAGGCCTTGGCAGTCAGCAGTTTTTCCTCGACGATCCGATTGAGCAAGGTGGTCGCGTCAGCAAACAGTTTCTTCGCCTCACTTCCGACCACCTCGTCTTCAAAAATACGAGGGTACTTGCCATGCAGTTCCCAGGTCATGAAGAAGGGTGACCAGTCTATAAAGGGAACAATTTCCTCCAGGGGAATGTTCGCCAGTGTTTTGACTCCCGTGAAGGAAGGCTTAGCGACCTCCACACTCTCCCAGTCCGTAGGGAATCGACGTTCCTTTGCTTCGGCATAAGGGACCAATTTAATATCCCGCTGCTGGTAACGGGCTGCCGCCTCACGCTGGTTTTCACGGTTCTTTTCCAGGTAGGCATCCTTGGTATCGTCGTTGAGCAGGTTTTCGACCACCCCGACGCTTCGGGATGCATCCAGAACATGAATCACTCCCGGATCATAGTTGGGCCCAATCTTGATCGCCGTATGTTTTTCACTGGTTGTCGCGCCCCCGATCATCAGCGGTACATCAAATCCAAGCCGGGTCATCTCCTTGGCCGCGTAAACCATCTCGTCGAGGCTGGGCGTGATCAGGCCGGAGAGACCGATGATGTCCACACCATGCTTGCGGGCTTCTTCAAGAATCTTTTCGCAGGAAACCATCACTCCCAGGTCAATGATCTCGTAATTGTTGCAGGCCAAGACCACTCCCACGATGTTTTTACCAATGTCGTGGACGTCCCCCTTGACGGTTGCCAACAGGATCTTCCCCCTCGACTCATTGGCTGCAAAGCCGGCCGCCTTTTTTTCCTCTTCCATGAAGGGAGTCAGGTAGCCAACGGCCTTCTTCATCACACGTGCCGACTTGACGACCTGCGGCAGGAACATCTTGCCTGCGCCAAACAGGTCTCCGACGATTCCCATGCCATCCATCATCGGACCTTCAATGATCTGCAGACAGGTATCGTAATGTTGACGCGCTTCTTCACTGTCTTCGACAACGAACTTGTCGATCCCCTTGATCAGGGCATGCCGCAACCGCTCTTCAACCGTACCCTCCCTCCAGGCCAGGTCCTCGGTCTTTCCCTTTTTCCGGGAAGACTTGACAGTCTCTGAAAACTCCAGCAAACGGTCCGTCGCATCGGGCCGGCGATTGAGGAGCACATCTTCGACATACTCAAGCAGGTCCTTGGGAATCTCCTCGTAAATTTCCAGCTGACTGGCGTTGACAATCCCCATGTCCATGCCAGCTTTGATCGCATGGTAGAGAAAGGCCGCATTGATCGCCTCCCTGACCACGTTGTTTCCCCGGAAACTGAAACTCACATTGCTGACGCCACCAGACACCTTGGCCCCGGGACACTCCTGCTTGATTCGTCGAGTCGCCTCGAAGAAATTCACTGCGTAGTTGTCATGCTCCTCCATGCCGGTGGCAATGGTGAGGATATTCGGATCAAAGATAATGTCCTCGGGCGGAAATCCGATTTCTTCGACGAGGATCCCGTAGGCCCGTTTACAGATTTCAACCTTGTGATCGGTCTCCACCGCCTGGCCGGTTTCATCAAACGCCATCACCACCACGGCCGCCCCGTAGCGACGGATCAGCCGGGCTTCCCGTTTGAATTTCTCCAGGTCATCCTTCATGGCGATCGAATTGACAATCGCCTTCCCCTGGACATTCCTCAGGCCCGCTTCAATGATTTCCCACTTTGAGCTGTCAATCATGATCGGCACAGCGCTGATGTCGGATTCGCCCGCGATCAGGCGAAGAAAGCGGGTCATCGCCTCCACACCATCGAGCAGTGCATCGTCCATGTTGATGTCGATTACGGCCGCTCCCCCCTCGACCTGTTCCCTGGCGACCTCGATTGCCTCCTCGAATTCTCCCTCCCTGATCAGCCGTGCAAATTTACGGGACCCGGTCACGTTGGTGCGCTCACCCACCATCAGGAAGTTGGCATCGTCCCGCAGGGTCAAAGGACGGGACCCGGAGAGACGGGTATAGGAGGGAATCGAGTTCTTTTGGTGGGGACGGACACCACTGACCTGGTTGGAGATGGCCGCGATATGCTCCGGCGTCGTTCCACAGCAACCGCCCACAATGTTCAACCAGCCCGCCTCTGCCCATTCGCCGAGGGTTTTGGCCATTGCACCCGGTTGAAGATCGAATTGCCCCATTTCATTCGGAGTGCCGGCGTTGGGATGGCAGCTGACGTAAGGTGTGGCAATCTTCGACATTTCCTCGATATGGGCCCGCATCACGTCCGGGCCGACGGCGCAGTTCATTCCCACACTCAGCATTGGAAAATGGGAAATCGAATTCCAGAAAGCCTCCACAACCTGGCCGGAAACAAAGGTGGCACCTGCCGGGTCAAACGTCCCCGAAACCATGACGGGTACGCGTTTGCCACTCTCCTCGAAATACCGGGCGATGCCAAACAGGCACGCTTTCAGGTTCAATGTATCGACAACAGTTTCAGGAAACAGAATATCCACGCCCCCCTCAACCAGGGCCGCAGCCTGAAGATTGTAGGAGGCTTCCATCTCTTCGAAGGTAATCCCGCGGTATGCGGGATCCTCGACCCGGGTGGAAATGGCAGTCTGCTGAGCCGTTGGCCCCATGGAACCGGCCACGAAACGGGGGCGGTGGGGAGTTTTTTCGCTGAACTCCTCTGCCGCTTTCCGTGCGTTGGCCACCGCCGCCAGGTTGACTTCCCGAACCGTTTCCCAGTCCAGTTCAAATTCCATCATGCCGACGGGGCTGGCATTGAAGGAGTTGGTCTCAATGATGTCCGCCCCCGCCTCGAGGTAACGTCGGTGGATATCGACAATTTTCTCGGGATGGGTCAGACCGAAGATATCCGTGCAATTCTTCAGATCTTTGTGGTGGTCAGCAAACCGCTCCCCACGCACCTCATGTTCCTCCAATCCAAAGCCGAAAATCATGGACCCCATCGCACCATCGAGACAAAGAATCCTTTCGTCCAATGCCTGGTAAAGCAATTCGGTTCGGGGAGAGTTGATGACTGCAGACATGAATCGCCAAGCAAACGGGAGGAAAACAAAACCTGATTTTAGCCTTCGGGGAGGAAATTCGGTACCGCCTTTGATGAACGGTTCGTATTCAATTCGGACAGCTTTCCCTGTTGGTTGTGTCGCGACCCATCCGGCAAAAACCGTTAAAAACGGTGTTCGCTCGCTTCGTGGCAGGTCTGCAACGCGTAGGAGTTGCCACAGGAGAGGGACCGTGGAATTTCCGCCCCGGCAACTCTCCGTTCATGCTGCAGCGGGCAAATCAACTTTTCGCGTGATATAATGCCGGCGTACTCCTCACATGCCCACCCACCCAGCCGCAGAAAGCAAATCCCATGAGCCATCGCCGTTCATTTCTCAAACAGGCAACCGCCGCCGGAATTGGAACCGCCCTGCTGACCAGCAACCTGCCGGGGAGGAGCCGGTCCGCACTGGAATCGGTGAACATCGCCTGCGTCGGTTGCGGCGGCAAGGGTGCAAGCGACATGTCGGAAACCGCTGCCAACAACCGAATCGTGGCCCTCTGCGATGTCGACGAGCAGAGACTCGATGCTGCGGCCAAAAGGTTTTCCGGGGCCACCCGCTTTACCGATTATCGAAAGTTGCTGGAGCAAAAAGATATCGATGCGGTTACCGTATCCACACCCGATCACATGCATGCGCCGGTTTCCCTGGCCGCGATGGATTTGAAAAAGCATGTTTACACGCAAAAGCCATTGACCAACAGCGTGGCAGAGGCGAGACGATTGACGGCGATGGCAAGTCGCCAGGGGGTGGTCACGCAGATGGGAACACAGCACCACTCGACTGCCAGGATCAAGAACTCAATCGATCTCGTCCAATCGGGAGTGATCGGAAAAGTCAAAGAAGTTCATACCTGGACAGATCGCCCGGGCCATTTTTGGAAACAGGGACTCAGCCGTCCGCAGAAATCAGATGCTGTACCCCCATCGCTGCACTGGGACCTTTGGCTGGGCATCGCCCCCAAACGCCCCTTCGTAAAAAATCTCTACCACCCTTTCCACTGGCGTGGCTGGTGGGATTTCGGCACGGGTGCCCTGGGAGACATGGGCTGCCATATTTTCGATCCCGTTTTTTCGGCATTAAAACTGGGGGCCCCTAAAACGGTTTCCGCCAAGGGTCCCAAACCGGACCTGGAAAGCGGCCCGCTATGGTGCGAGGTAACGTACCATTTCCCGGCAACCGAACACGCTGCGGACAACTGCAAGGTCGTCTGGTACGAGGCTGGACGGCAACCGAAACGGGAACTGATGCTGGCTCCCAAGGACTGGCCAGGCAGTAAAAACGGTGTGCTGTTCATCGGTGAAAAAGGGAATGTCTTTGTTGGCTTCCCGGAACCGGCTGATCTTTTCCCCCGGACCGATTTCGCCAATTACAAGATGCCGGAAAACCGGGACAACAATCACTACCAGCAATGGACCGAAGCGATCAAGGGAAACGGAAAACCCTCCTGTCCCTTCTCCTATGCGGGCCCCATGACCGAGGCGGTCCTGCTCGGCAACGTTGCCTATCGCAGCCAGCAATCGTTGCGATGGGATTCTGAAAAAATGGATACAGGTTCGCCCGAGGCAAATCGTCTGCTTGACCGAACCTACCGTAAAGGCTGGTAAAGCCGAGCAGGAGATCCCCTGGTTGTCAAAGGGAAACGCCGGATCCCCACGGGCATTCCTGCATTGTCAATTTACGAGTCATGGCAATTTCATGGCTCCCCGGCAACCTCCTCACCGATTTGTGACACCAGCAAAGGCATCATCGGGAAAAGTGGCATCGGGGGAGAACAGCAAGCGATTGCCTGTGTCCGGTTCACTCCAGTTTCAGCAAACAACTCAAACACAAAAAGGGCAGTCTGAGCAGGGATCTGCCCGTTACCCAACCCACTGGATTTATCCATGCGTACGATGTTCCTGAATACAGCCTCGCCGAAGTCTCCCCTGTTGGCCCTTCTCCTGGTCCTGCCTGGGCTTCTTTCACTTACCGGTCCCTTGGCCGCCCGGCAAATCCCGACAGCGCAAAGAAACCTGTTCCGTCCAGCCGCCAGTCAAAATCCACCTGCCTCAGTCGCTTCCGAGCAAAAGCCCCCTGAAACGGCCCGTCCCAATGTGCTGGTCATCATGACGGACGAGCACAACTTCCGAACTTTGGGCTGCTACCGGAAACGACTCCCCCGGAACGTTGCCAACATGTGGGGTCCGGCGGTTGTGGAGACACCTCATATCGATTCCCTGGCGGCCGATGGTGCGATTTGCACCAGCTTTTATGCCACCACCCCTGTCTGCTCCCCTTCAAGGGCTGCCCTGATTTCCGGATGGTATCCCCATTTGACCCCGGTACACACCAACAACATTCCGCTCGGTGACAACGTCCTGACCTTCGCTGAAATCCTGAAACGCCAGGGATATGCCACCGGCTTTGCTGGCAAATGGCACCTCGATGGAACCGCCAAACCGGGCTGGGCCCCCCGGAGAAAATTCGGGTTCGATGACAACCGTTTCATGTTCAACCGGGGCCACTGGAAAATCCTGAAGCTCTCTGAAAATGGGCCGAAGGTGGGTGCCCGTAATCGCCAGGGGCAACCGAGCTACTCGGTGGAGGGCGCTACCCGGAAAACGTTCACAACCGACTTTCTCATCGATCGCACGGTTGAATTTATCGAAAAAAAGCGGGACACACCCTTTTGTTACATGGTCAGCCTGCCCGATCCCCATGGCCCGGATACCGTCCGTCCCCCCTACGACACGATGTATCTCAAACAACAATACTCGCAGCCGGAATCCGCCAAAAAGGATTTCTCCAATGCCCCGAGCTGGGGACAGAAACAAAAAGGTGGTTTTCAGCAGGCGAGTTATTATGGAATGGTAAAGTGCATCGATGACAATATCGGTAAAGTGATCGCCTGCCTGCGTCAGCTCAAAATCTATGACAACACGATCATCGTCTTCACTTCGGATCACGGTGACCTGCGGGGAGAGCATCATCGGCAAAACAAGGGCGTCCCCTACGAGGCCTCAACCCGGGTCCCCTTCCTGATTCGATATCCGGGCAGGATTGACGGCAATACGGTGATCAACCAGGCTCTTGGGAGCATTGATTTCCTTCCCACTCTCTGTAACCTCACCGGTACCCAGGCCCCGAAAGAGGTGCACGGCAGGGATTTCTCGGAACTGCTTGGCAAACGTCCACCGGACGACTGGGAAGACATCACGATCGTCCGTGGTACGGGCGACCGTGAGGGCTGGCTGATGGCTGTCAGCGACCGCTACAAGCTGGTACTGTCCGCCCGCGATCCCATCTGGTTTTTTGATCTCCAGCGGGACCCCAACGAGATGATCAACCTTCGGGACCACGCGGGTTACCGTGAAACCATCCGCACCCTCGCCGGTGAACTGATCCGTTACGGACGCAAGCACCGGGAACCTTTTCTGGAACAGGACCAAATCCGCAAAGACCTTCAGTGGGCTCTTTCCAGCAAGGGCAGCTACCCGGGCCGTTGACAGTTCGCGTGGCCTCCCGGTCAAGCGGTTGAATGTCAATCCTTGGTGATGGTCTCGTCAAGGTTCAGAAGAATCCGGGCCACGGCTGTCCAGGCGGCGATGGGAATTGCATCCGGCCCTTCACCCGCGACTTTTCCAGCCTGCTCCGGATGCTCCCGGTAAAGCTCCATTCTTGAATCGAGGAACGAGACGAGGTACTCAAGCTCTACCGGCTTGGGAGTCCGCAGGGTACATCGAATGAATGCCTGCATCAGTTTTTCACGAGCCGATCCCCCGGCTTGGAAGATCTCACGGGCAAAAGCAAGATGCAATTCGTTGAACGCCTGGTCGTTGAGCAGAGTCAGGGCCTGAAGCGGTGTGTTGGTGCGGGGACGGTTCACCACACAGGCCGCCCGGTCAGGTGCGTCAAAGTTGACAAAACTTGGATAGGGTGCGCTGCGTCTCCAGAACACGTAAATGCCACGACGATGACGATCTGCCCCCTCGGAGGTCACATATTTGGGTTCGTTCCGGCCGACGTGCCGCCAGACTCCTGTTGGCTGCGGAGGGTAAACAGGAGCCCCCCCCATGCGGGAAGAAAACTGGTCCGTTACAACCAACGCGTTGTCCCGGATGCTCTCGGCGGACAGACGAAACCTCGGCCCTCGGGCCAGGAATCGGTTGCCAGGATCCCGGGCCTGCCCGGTCGGGGTAAAAACCGAGGATTGCCGGTAAGTACTGGAAAGGACAATGGACCGGATGGTCTTTTTCATCGACCAACCGGAGTCAATGAATTCAAGAGCCAGCCAATCAAGCAGTCTCGGATGGGTCGGTGGTTCCCCCTGCGTACCGAAATCCTCCCCGGTGGATACAAGTCCACGCCCAAAAATTTCCGCCCACCATCGGTTGACCACCACGCGTGCGGTCAGCGGGTTATCGGAATCCACAATCCAGCGGGCGAAATCAAGGCGATTCTGCTTGACAGTTTTTTTCCCGGGGTGCAGCACCCTCGGGGTGGCGGTTGTTACCGCCTCACCCTGCTGCAGGAAATCCCCCCGCTTGAAAACGGCCGTCATTCTTTTTGCCTCTTCGACCATAACCAACGTGGTCGTGGGCTGAATGGAAGCCAGTTCCTTATCTAGAGCGGCTTCCTTCTGCTTGAGCTTTTTCAGTGCCGGATCCTGGGCGAGAAAAAAATCACGCAATTGCCTGTCCTCTTTTTTCGACAGGGGTTTCCTTGTCAGCAACTTGCGGATCTCGCCTGGCAGGGAACCTGTATTTCGCCGACCCCGGAGAGCCGAAACCCGGAGCCGTCCAATGTTCCGTCCGCCCCCATACTGATGGTCAAAGGTGAATTTAAAACGGATCTTTTTGTCCTGTCCGGCACGCTTAAGAGGATCCACGAGGACCGTTGCCCAATGCGGTTTTCCAAACTGGGGGTTGATGGCCCAACCGGTCGAGGGGTTTCCGTCAAAGGCGCCTTGGACGTCAAAACGGGATTGGGAAAAGTCGGCCAGGGGTTGGGTCAGGGAAAGCGGCTTTTCGGTATCTCCAAGCAGGTAGCCCCTGATTTCGTTGACCACGAAGTTCGGTTTCCCGGCCAATGGATTTCGACCGGGGCCCCGGCTGGGGAGCGAATCATCGACCAGGGTCTCAAACCGGAACCCATTGACCTCGGTAAGCGCACCACTGACCAGAACCGTGTAAAAGTCCTTGTCTCCGTTTTTCCCCGAAACCAGCACGGATTGATCGTCCAGGATTCGGTGGGTGGCTCCTGCCCGGGAATGAAAGGAATCTACCTTCAGCGGAGTCCAATCCTCCATCTTTTCACTGGAGGCCCGTGCCGCAACCTGCCATTCACTAAATCCGGACAGCCTTGCCGTACGGGCTTTCGCGATTTCCTTTTTCAACTCCGCCAAACGGAACTGGATTTCCTCTGTCTGCCTCCGCAGTTCCCGATTCAGAGGCAGCTTCATGGACGGACCGGAAAATTCATACTGGATATTGTTACCGCTGTTCCGGACTTCCAGCGGCGTATTGTTAAAGAACGCGAACATCTGGTAGTACTCACGTTGCGTGAACGGATCGTACTTGTGGTTGTGGCACTGCATGCATTCAAAGGTCGTCCCGAACCAGACCGTTCCGGTGGTGTTGACCCGGTCGATAATCTGGTTGACCCGGTTTTCCTCAGGATCCACTCCAGCCTCCACGTTACAGGTTGTCAAACGGTGAAAGCCGGTTGCAATTTTCTGCGATACGGTCGCATCGGGAAGCAGATCCCCCGCCAGTTGCTCAATGGTGAACTGGTCAAAGGGCATCCCCTGGTTCATCGCATCAATCACCCAGTCACGGTAAGGCCAGACACTTCGAAACTGGTCTGCCTGAAAACCGTTGGTATCAGCATAGCGGGCCAAATCGAGCCAGGAACGTGCCCACTTTTCGCCAAACCGGGGTGAGGCCAACAGCTGATCCACCACCCGCTCGTAAGCATTGGGTGAATCATCCGCAAGGAATGTCCTCATCTGGTCTGCGGTTGGGGGAATGCCGACGAGGTCAAAATAAAGCCGGCGCAGCTGTTTGGATCGGGTAGCCGGCCGCGACGGGGCAAGACCTTCCCGTCTCATCCGCTCCAGCACAAAATGATCGATCGGATTGCGAACCCAGTCCCTGGAAAACCTGCCGTGGACAAAGCCATTTTGCGAGTCACCGACATTCCCTTTCGGCAAATTGTCCCGCTGCGGGATTTCGGGCCGGCGAGGCTTTTGATAAGCCCAATGCGTTTGCCTCAGATCCACACGGGCACCCACTCCCTCGGGCCAGGCCGCGCCTTCTTTTAACCACTGCCGAATCGTATCGATTTCCCGGACAGTCAGGGGGTCTTCATCCAGGGGCATGCGATCCAGGTCCCCGTGACCAAGAATCCGCTGCAACAACGGGGACCGGTTGGTATCTTTCGGATGAACCAGTCGGCCTGAAACACCCCCCGCCAAAAACCCGGAACGGGCGTCCAGTCGGAGCTGCCCCTCGCGGGTCTCCCCGTTGTGGCAATCGTTACAGCGAGTTTGAAAAATGGGCCAGACCTGTTTTTCAAAATCAATTTCATCCGTAAAGGCGGGACCGCCACCGACAAGAACCGCCAGCACCCAGGCAGCCGCCCATTTCCACCGACAATCTGCTTTCCCTGGTTCCAAAAGATTCCCTTTCACCTTTTCATGGACAGTTATCGCCCGGGCTTATTGTAACTGCCAACACCTGTCCACGATAATGGGTTTCACCGTTTCCTGGATCCCTGGAGTCTGTTTTGAACCAAAGACTGTTTTCCGTATCCTGCCAACTTGCGTGTTTGCTTTCATTACACGTGGTCACCGGTGTTTCCGGTCAGGCACCTCCAACTCCCACCCGAATCGCCTGCGTGGGCGACAGCATCACCTACGGGGCCGCAATCCGGGAAAGGGAAAAGCACTGCTACCCGGCGCAATTGGCCGGGCTGCTTGGCGATCGGTACGAAGTCAAAAACTTTGGCAGAAATGGTGCAACCCTGTTACGGCAGGGCGATCTTCCCTACATGAAACAGAAACAGTTTTCCGACGCCCTGGCTTTTAAACCGGACATCGTAGTCATCAAGCTGGGAACCAACGACTCCAAGCCCCAGAACTGGGAAAAGAAGGAAGCCGAATTTGTCGGTGACTACAAGGCGCTGATCAAACAATTCCAGTCCCTTTCCAGCCGGCCCCGAATCCTGATCTGCCTGCCAGTCCCCGTTGCACGCGATCGCTGGGGAATCCGTGAAAGTATCGTCCAGGGAAAAATCATTCCCCGGATCCGCCAGGTTGCCAGGGAGACCGGTGTTGAGACGATTGACCTCTACGGGACGCTGGCAAACAGGAAAGACCTGATCCCCGATGGCGTCCACCCCAACGGGCAGGGAGCCACCCTGCTGGCCCGGGAGGTGAAGCGAAAAATCGCGGAACCGCCAAAACAGGTAAAACCTTCGCCGAAAAAAGCCAAACGGACCGGTCGGATCGAAGATCGTTCCATCTTCGAATGCAGTGGAATGGCCACCAGCAATCACCAGGAGGATCGATACTGGGTCCACAACGATTCGGGGCACAGCGCGACGCTGTATCGATTGGGACCCACCGGAAAGACCGAGCTGGAACTTGAATTGGAGGGTGTCAAAAACATCGATTTTGAAGACATTGCTTCCTTTCAACTTGATGGCCGCCCGCTGCTGGCTGTTGCCGACGTAGGAGACAACCGGAAACAGCGCAAGCAGGTGCAGGTCTACCTGCTGGAGGAACCCAAAGCCTCCGCAGGGTCTCCCAAAATGCGGATTTCGCCCCTGGCAACCCTCCGTTTCTCCTACGGTGACGGCAACAGCCACAACTGTGAAGCGATAGGGTATCTTCCCGCCTCGAAACAACTCCTTCTCTGCACCAAGCTCAACAGCCGCGAGGTACTTGAGGGTCAGCAGGCCAAAATATTCAGCCTCGGCGTCTTGCTGGATGCAACAGGACCCCTGACCGCACGACCGGTCGGAACCGTGCCTGGCGGCATGATCACCGGGATGGACATCAGCCGGGATGGCAAGCAGGCCGTGATCCGAAATTACCTGGATGCCCGGCTGTACAGCATCGATTCAGAACGGCTGCAAGAATCATTTTCTATCGACGCCTCCGGGCGACTCCCCCTGCCCCTCCAGCGACAAGGCGAATCGATCTGTTTCTCTGCCGATGGGAAAAAAATCATTGTCACCAGCGAGGGCAAAAACCCGGACATCTTCGAGATTCCCCTGTACTGAACCTGCCTCGACCTTCACCGATGGGCATCCCCATGAAACAGTCAATCCCTCTCTGCTTCCTGACCCTGGTCAGCATCTCCTGGTCCGCTCGGGGCGAGGAACCTCCACTGGTCGAGGTCACCAACGTGAGACGCGTTTTTCACAACGGAGAACACAACGCTTTCACCGATCTGATCCGTTTTCGGAACCGTTATTACCTGACTTTTCGCAGTTGCCCTGACGGACACATGGTTCACCCCACCGCTTCGGTGATTGTTCTGGAAAGCGATGACCTGTCGAACTGGAAGCAAGTGCACCGTTTTTCCGTCCGGCACCGGGATACCCGGGACCCTCACTTCCTGGTTTTTCATAACAGGCTGTTCGTCTACACCGGTACTTGGTACAGCGGCGAAAAAACCATCCCCACCAGCCAATACGACCTGAACAAACACCTGGGGTTTTGTGTGCATACCGGGGATGGCAGAAAGTGGACTGAACCGATTTTGCTGGAGGGCACCTTTGGGCATTATGTCTGGCGGGCCGCTACCTACGGCGGCAAAGCCTACCTCTGCGGAAGACGCAAAACCGGGTTTGAAATTCCGCCCCGCGGGGAGCCGGCAAATGTCAAATCGATCCTGCTCGAAAGTGATGACGGACTGATCTGGCGAAAAAAATCGGTTTTCCAGGAAATCCATGGTGACGAAACCGCTTTTCTTTTTGAGCGGGACGGCACCATCAAGGCGATCGGGCGAAGGGGAAGTGCCACGGCCCAGTACCTGACTTCCCGTCCACCCTACCAGACCTGGAAACGAACCGAACTGTCAGAATACGTGGGAGGCCCGAACCTTCAGCGATGGGGAAACCAGTTCGTGGTGGGAGGCAGGCAGTCCACCCGTGAGGGCCCGCGAACGGCATTTTACTGGTTGAGCCAGGACTCCCTGCAAAAATTCGCCGAGGTCCCCAGTGGGGGAGACAACTCCTACCCTGGATGGATCAGCCTGTCGGAAACCGAAGCAGTCATCTCCTGGTACTCCTCGCACGAATCAGCCGGGGGGAAAAAAATGACCGCCATCTACATGGCCAACCTGAAAAAAAATAATCCGGATGGAGGCGAAAACGGTTGCCCCACTCAACCAACAGCCCAATAACCAGCAGCCCGAAATTGCGGGTCCCAATCGCCTAACGGGGAAGGGATTTCGGCGAAGCGGCAGGCTTCCGGTGGCGGTCAAAAAAAACATCCAACCCGCCGTAACCGTGGTAATCGACTCCCCGTTTTTTCCAGTCCTCGACATAGGTGTCATACCGCCGCCGCAGATCCGCAACCCCGGCGTGGCTTTTAACCAAATTTGACAACTCAAGCCTGTCTTTTTCCAGGTCGTAGAATTCCTCGGCAGGTTTCATTTCCCCTTCCGAAAAGGGCCAGTAAATGTATTTTGACCGGCCGCTCACGACACTCAGACTGAACGTGGACCGGGGCCCCCATACATTGATCAGAGGCAACGACTCATGAATCCCCATGTTGGGTGACCGGTAAAGCTCCATCAGGTTCCGTCCGTCCATCTCCGCCGGAATCTTCACCCCGGCCAACGCCAGCAGTGTAGGTGCAAAATCAACATTACCCGTAAGTTGGGCACAGCGAATTTTCTCACCGCTCAGCCTTTGTCGCGGATCATAAATGATCAGGGGGACCCTCGACGATTCTTCGTAGGGCAGGACCTTGGAACCATAACCGTGGGAGCCACAGAAAAAACCATTATCCGAGGTATAGATCACGACAGTGTTCCTGTCGGCCCCGGTTTGCTTCAGGCTCTTCCGGATCATCCCGAGTGCCACATCAATTGCAAAAATCTGCTGGTAGTACTTTGCCATCACCGAATCGTAATCGGTGCTGTAGCCCCAGGAATGAAATCGCTCAAACTGCCGCCCCTGTCGGCTCTGGAGCGAAAAATGCTCGCCGTATTTTCTCCCGTAATTTGCCGGTTTAACAAATTGGGCACCTTCGTAAACTTTGTCAAAACGTGGATCGGGAGCGACCGGGCGATGGGGCGCTTTGAAGCTGATGGAAAGGCAGAACGGCTGGTCACGGTTGGAAAACTCTTTTACGAATTCCGAACCGAATGCCCCGTAAGCGAGAGTCGAATGGGGATATTTTTCAGCATATTTTTTCATCGACGGCATCTGCTTTGTCCGGTAACTGGTTTGGCCGGCACCGCCACCCCAGCGGTCAAAATCACCCTCGGGAAGTCGCCCCTTGCCCCCCGGTTTTGCAGCCACTTCGAAACCGAATTTCCCGGCAAAACCGGTCACGTAACCTGCTTTCCGCAGCAGAACCGGGTAGGAGCGGGACCAGTGCTCCTGCAGTAAGGGGCCGTGCATGAAGTTGCAGCCGTGTCGATACTCAAACAGACCGGTCATCACGTTGGCTCGACTGGCCATGCAAATCGCCGTGGTCACATAATGCCGATCAAAAATCATTCCGTCGTCAGCCAACTGATCCATGTTGGGAGTCCGGACACCGGGGGTGCCGTAACACCCCATCGAATAGATGCACTGATCGTCGGCCATCAGGAAAACAATATTGGGCCGCTCGTCAACAGCGCTTACCCCGCCGCAAACGGACAATACAAACAGGGTTACCAGCAGCAACAGGAATGAAGAAGAACGGTGCATTCGACGTTTACGGTCAGGATGGAAATCATTCCATTGTAGCCCAAACCGCTGCGAATGAGTCACGACTGTTCCAGAAGTACCCCTGCAGAACAGCCAGCAAATCCACCTACCCATGCGACCGGCCTGAACAGTAGGTCGGAGCAGATCACAATGCCTGTTTCAACCGAACCAATCACGATTCCACCAGCTCCCGAATCACACTGCCCTTGCTGACCACCATGGGACGGCCTACCGGAGTATCCAGCTCCTGCTCGAAATCGATTCCCAACCGGTCCAGCACCGTGGCGTGGATATCTTCTACCGTTTTTGGATTCCGAAGATCCTGCATCGGCTTCTTGGGATTCAGCTTTGGATCCGGTGAGGTTTCACCAACCACCCGACCGCCTCGAATCCCTCCCCCGGCCAAAGCAACGCTGAAACCGTGTGGCCAGTGGTCCCTTCCGTCGGCGAGGTTCATTCCTGGGGTGCGGCCGAATTCGCCACCGCAAAGGACGACCGTCTGGTCCAGCAATTCCCTTTTCTTCAGATTCCGCAACAAGGCGGCAAAGGCTGGATCCAGGATTTCAATCTGCCCTGCCTGCAATTTGTGATTGTCGATATGAGAATCCCAGCCGGAAAGGGTGACTTCAACACATCGAACTCCTGCCTCGACAAGCTGCATTGCCGCCAGGCAACCCCGGCCGAAGGGAGTCTCCCCAAACTCCTCCCTCAACTGGAGGGGAACACGGGAGATATCAAAGGCCTGGAGCTGACGGGAAGACATCATTTTCAGAGCTGCCGCCGTATTCGGATCACCATAAGCCGACCTAGGGTCGTTCTTTCTCCGAAAAGGATCCTGCTGTTCAAGAAATCGGAGAGTATCGAGCCGCTGGTCGAATCTTCCATCTGACACACGTTTCCTCAAATCCGGAAGCGGCCTGACCGGATCAAATATCTTGAAGGCATCGTATTGGTCTCCCAGGTAGCCTCCGCGACCAGGTTGACTTCCGGGAAAGATGGAAACGTGGCGGGGAATGTCAATCTCACCCCGTGCTCCCGACTTCAGCTGGTGACAGACCACGCTGCCGATGGCGGGATGCACGAGGGTCGGATCAGGGCGGAAGCCTGTCTTCACGTTGTAGAGGGCCCGCTCGTGATCACCTTCCTTGCTGGTCACCGACCGGACCAGCGAAATTTGATCCATCAGATCGGCAACCTGCTCCAAACCTTCGCCGAGCTGGATGCCCGACACGGAAGTTTTCCGCGCTCGCGAACCGGCGGCAATGCGTGTCCCGGGATGCGGGTCAAAAGTCTCCAGTTGGCTGGGGGCGCCGTTCATCCAGAGCAAAATGACCGACTGGGCGCTGGACCGCTTTCGTGTTTTCCCGGGATCCGCAGCCAGCCTGGTCACCAGGGGTGTCAACCAGCAAAGACCTCCCGCTGCCAACAGCGTCCTTCGATTCCAGTGTGCACTCGTGCCACAGGCTGCGTTGGTTACCAAATTTTGATGATCGCACATGGCCTTTTACCTGTCCTGGTCAGCCGTCATTTCAATGGAGTCGTTTCAACGGAGTCTTTACCCCGCTGGGCCGGCTTGGACCACCCGTCCGCGGCGTCAGATGGATTGGGCCCGCCATCCGGTTCGCCGATCCATCCCACAGACCCATTCCTGGAAATGAAAGCTAATGGTTCCTCAAAAATTCGAGTTTGTTGAATAGCGACCAGAGGATATCCTCGATCACGCGTGTTCGCTGGTTTTCATTGGCGGCCTCCCGCAAAAGGTTGACCAGAAATTCAGACTCTCCCGGGGTCGGCTGACGCGTAAGAACAACCAGGAACAGCGTTTCAATCGCCTGTTGATCCCCCTCAGCCATCCGGGCAATCTGGCCCGCGGCATTTACCATCAAATCATTGGCCTGCGTTCTCTCACCCACCAATTTCCCATTCATCATGATGTTTTTTTGCTGGATCGTGCCGCTCCGGTTACGAAATTCGTCTTCACCTGCATCGCCGTAGCGGACGATAAAATCCCCGATGTCGGAAAAGGTGGCCAGCCTCTGAAAGACATTAGAATCCCGGTTGATGGTTTTCAGCGAAGTCGCCTGTACGATGCCCCCAACCACCTGTTCCGGTCTCAGCGGGGTCTGCGGAAAAACAGCCCACTGCGATTCCTGCTGCTCGGTGACCTCGAAAGAGGCCGTAGAAGAGAGGCGGTAGACTTTTGTCTGGGCAATGATCCGGATCAACCTCCGCAGGTCAAAACCATGCTCGGCAAAATCTTTGGCCAGCAGGTCCAGTCCCGGGGGGCGGTTACCAAACAGAGGGAGGTCGTCGATCGGATCATAAAGAGGTTTTCCTGCGAGAATCGCCCAAACCCGATTCACGATAGCGCGGGAAAACGCCAGGTTGTTTCGATGAGTGACCCAGCCCGCCAGCTTCTCGCGGGTGGATCCCGCGGACGGCACAAGTTCCGCCTGAAAAGGAACCTCGAAAGGCACGATACGCTCCTGGTCCGCTCCAAGAAACTTGTATCGGTAAGGCTGTTGGGCAGGGGTGTCCTGCAGACCGGCGGCAACCTGGCGAACCGATGCAAAACCTGCAGCCAACTTGTGAAAATCCTCCTGGGTTCCGGGTCTTGGCTGACTTGGATCTCCCAGCTCCATGGTTCCCAGGGCATCGTCATGACACTGCAGGCAGTCGATACGCAGGCCGAGGAATGCCCTTGTGGTCCGCGCGGCCAATCGAATCGGGTCAGGTTGCCCCTGGTTACCGTCGATTGTGACCGTGTAGAAATTGACGCTCGGCGTATCAGTCCAGAGACCATTGTTGCTGATCAGGTCACTGACCAACTGATCGTAAGGCCTGTTTTTCTTCAATTGTTCGCTAAGCCACATGACGAAACGTCGCCGGCGAAAAATGATGAAGGGGCCATCCTCGGTTCCGACGTAAATACGGGCCAGTCGTTCGGCGACATAATCAGCAGAGCGGTCATCCTGCAGCAGGTAAGCTGTCCACCAGTCTATCCGGTGATCCGGGTCAACCGCCTCCAGTTTCCGGATCTCCTCCAGGGAAGGAATCGTACCGGTCAACCCAAGTGAGAGCCTTCGGGCGACGATGAGGTCGCCCGCCGGGCCGGCATTGTCCAGCTTTTTCTCCGACCATTTCTCTTCAAATTCCGCATCCACTTCGCGGGCGACTTTGCGAAGGGAAACGAGATCCGGCAAAAGCCGGTTATCCGGAAAACCGCGGTCCCCCGGCAGAACCTCGAAAACCAGGTAGGTTGCAGCAACCAGAACCAGCAAAGCGAACAGAATGTTTTTCAGGAACATGTCGCCGGTCTACGAACTTGGGAATAAAGAATCAGGAAATAATCAGTGCAGGTTGGAACGCCGGACATCCACCAAGTTGATCGGGTCCCCGGGTATTGTTACCCATTTTGCTTCAGCAAGTTTCATCCACAGGCTGTGTATCGGCTCAAATCCTGAGGAATTCTTTCAAAAATAAACTAAATCACTACATAACGGCACTCAAACGCCAACTTTTCAATCCTTTGAAAAACTGACTAGAATGTCTTTTGGATACTTGTCGCCCTGTCTGCCTGTTACCCGCATTTCCGTATGGGGATTCGATCTTGAAAAACGTCGTTCGCGTGCTCGCTTTTGCCATTATTGTGATTTCTCAACCGCTGGCGGCATTCGGCTTTCAGGGGTCCGGGGCCGGCACCGCGGACAAGAACCCCGTGGGCGCCGATGCACCGCTGAATCCAGAACCACCTCGGGAAAACGGGGAAGAGATCCTTCGCAGAATCGATTTCCGCGACGGTTCCTCACTTCAAGCCATCCTGCCCGCCTCACAACTGGTCTGGAAGAACATCGCCAAGGACGGAAAAGTCACCCAGCGCACCATTCCTACCCGACAACTGAAACAGGTCACGCTCGTCCGCGAGCCATCCACCGCTCGAGTTGCCAGCATCCGCAACCTGCTGTCCCAACTCGGTTCAGAGGATTACCATCTTCGAAAAAAAGCACAAATCGAGCTTACCGAAAAAGGCAAGGAATTCGAGCAGATTATCGAACAGTATGTTCCTGAAGATGAAGAAACGAAATGGAGAATCGACAAGATTCGGTCACAACTGGCCAAAGCGACCGGTGCTGGCGCCGACAACACCACGTTTGACGTTCTTGTGCTTGACGGTCAGGAAGGCCAACTTGATGGTGAACTGGCCCTCGATTCTTTTCAGATTCGTTACGGTTCTTCGTTGATCCCGGTTTCGAGGGACCAGATTGCGGCAATTTCGGATCGCCCCCTGGAGGCCAACTTTGCTCTCTCCAATTCCGTCGGCGGTGGAGAAAGACAACAGCAATACCCGGATGCAAACGGAACCATGCCACCCGGCATGAACTTTATCGGTTTCGAACAGCTCCCTAGTGGAAAGGAGATGCGATCCAATCTGGACCTCTCCAGTGCCTACGCTCCCAGGGGTGTTCTGTTTTCGACATCTTTCACCGATTCCTACATCGGTGCCCAGATGTATACCTTTACCGATGGGCGGGGTGGTAGCTACTCCATTGCCAACGTCGAGCCAACCTACCAGGGCGTCATGACGATTTCCTTTTGCGTGCCCGGCAATGAACTGTTCGCCGCAGGAACCAGGTACGTCGGTTTCAATGTGTCCCATGTCAACCCGGACGGCACCTTTTTTGAGGCTTATGACGCCCAGGGGCAACTGATCACCCGGTTCACCACTGACGAATCCGGAACCGACTACCTCGGCTACCGGAGCGAGGTTCCCATTGCCCGTGTGGTGGTCAGGCCCAACCCGGAAGTTGATGAAGATTTCGCCCTGGACGACCTGTTTTTTGAAACGCCCGTAGCGTTGCTCGAATCCGGGAATCCTGAATTTTTCACCGTGGTCAGCCGTAAGGGAGAACGGCTTCAGGCAAACGAGGTTTCCATCGAGGGAAACTCGCTGAAATTGGAAAAGCTCTCGTTTGGTACCGGTTCCATTTCCCTTGCCATGGATCAGGCCTGGGTCCTGATTCCCCCACGTTCCAAGCTGAAAAAGAAATCCGGTGAGGAAACGCAAAACCACTGCTACTGCCTCACCAGGGACGGCGCGATCCAACTCGCGGACCTTGCAACGCGGAAATCGATCCGCTTCCGGCAACCAGTGGAGATTGAAGACCTTCTGGCAATCTGGGGAGTCCAAAATCAGCTCTCCACACCTCCCACCTACAAAATCCCCAAGGGCTCCGCGGCGCTTTTTGCCGACGGTCAGTACTTTGACCTTGCCAACGTTGGGCTTGGGAAAGACTGGATTCAATCTCCATCGATCGAGGAACTCGCTCCTCTCCTGAAGGACATCCTGCCAGGTCCATTGCAGGAAACCCGCTATGTCAATTCCAGCTGCATCTATTTCGGAACACCGCCCCAAATCAGCACGGATACCGGCGTGCTCTACACCTATGACGGAGAGCGTTATTTTATCGGTGAAAAATTTGCCAGCCTGAAAATAAACAGCTCCGGAATTGAGCTCAGCCGCATGGGTAACCTGGTTCAAATGCCGTGGGAGGAAATCAAATCCCTCCGGCTGCCTAGCCAGTCCCGGTAAACGCTTGTCAGTCAGGCGAAAACGTGTCTCCCAGGCGGAAATCGGTTGGAGATTCTTCTGCAAGTCGAATGCGGGAGCCCCCTCCGGGTGACTGCCCCGTCAAGGGCGCCGTCCTCCAAAGCCGAATACGGAAGCAAATCAGCCATCAGCAGATGGTCGCTGGACAACCGGTTAAAATTCACCACAATTGCAGTCAATGGCCGGAAATTGCGGATACCGGGTCAGTTGGCTCGGGGCAAACACGGACGATCAGACTGCAACAGGCTTTCTTAGGAAGCGCCACTGTGGAATGACCCGCCCTGCCCCGAATGCTGTCCCGCGCCCCAGTCCAACCGGGAACCTTGTAATCAACCCTTCTTACATCCATTCTTGGTGAGCAGGCAGTTGTCAGATATAGAATTCCTCGACGTGATCGCGGTCGGCGCACACCCGGATGATGTGGAAATCGCCTGTGGCGGTACTCTTGCAAAACTGGTCAAACAAGGACATCGAGTCGGGATCATTGATCTTACCGATGGTGAGCCGACTCCCCTCTCGCCCGGCCCGGAAACCCGCCTGGCGGAGGCAAAAAATGCGGCAGAGTGCCTTGGCGTCCATCGCCGGATTACCCTTGACCTGCCCAACCGGAAACTCTTTGACTGTTATGAATCAAGAGTCAAGCTGGCCACGGAATTCCGCAAATACCGCCCCAAGGTGGTCATCGGTTTCGGTGACAAAACCCCGATGGCGTCACCCGACCACTGGCAGGCGATGCAGATCACCGACGCAGCTGTTTTCTACAGCCGTTTGACCAAGTGGGACGACCAGTTCGAAGGGACGTCGCCCCACACCATTTCCGCCCAGGTTTATTTCCGTCTGTCCTTTGAACCACAAACGATGAGCGGATTCAGTGGTGGCTTCACGGTCGATATTGGGAGCACCCTGGAAGAAAAGATGAATTCTGTCCGCTGTTACGAAACCCAGTTCCCGCAGCACAAACAGCATGTCCTGGAAAGAATTGAAGCTGTCGCCGTGTCCCAGGGCGCCGCCTGCGGATACAAAGCAGGCGAAAGTTTTGTTACCACTCGCCCCATTGGAACCCGCAATTTCATGCAGACCCTGCTGGGAACGCCCTACTAGTTTCGTTTCCATCCCATTCAGAAACCGTCCCCGTTTGCAGCCATGAGCCGTAACAGCCAAAGACTTTTCATCCCGGGACCACTGGGAAGGATTTCCGCTATTCTGGATGAACCCGAAGGCCCCTCTCGTGGCCTGGGAGTATTCGCCCACTGCTTTTCCTGCACCAAGGATCTCAAGGCCATTGTCAAGATCTCGCGCGGCCTCGCCAGGTGTGGCTACACGGTATGCCGGTTCGATTTCGCGGGACTGGGAAACAGTGAAGGCCAATTTCCGGACACCACTTTCCAGGACAACCTCAATGACGTGCGGTCGGTGGTCTCTTACCTGGCCAGGGAATTCTCCTCCCCCAATTTTTTACTCGGGCATAGCCTGGGAGGATCCGCCATGATGGCCACCGCAGACGAATTCGATTCGGTTGAAGCCGTTTCGGTAATCGCCTCCCCCAGTGATACGAATCACCTGGCCGATACCCTCACCCGGTTGAACCCGGATGTGGTCAAACAGGGCGAGGGTCTTGTCAACACCGGCACCTACGAATACCTGATCAGGAAACAAACGGTCGATGCATTACGGGAATACGACCTTCCTGGCCGACTGTCCAGCCTCGAAAAAAGACTGCTGGTTTTCCATTCTCCAGCCGACCGCACCCTGGGGTTTGAGCATGCCCAAGCCATCGCCGACCTGGCGGCAGGACCGGTCAGCATCCTGAACCTGGAATCCGCCAATCATCTGTTGACCAACACTCCTGAGGATTGCGATTTCATCAGCAAAGCTCTTTCCAATTGGCTGGATCGTTACCTGTCCTGCTCCCGTTCCTGAATCTCCATGCTCCAAACCGTCCGCTCCCAGAGCCGCTAAACGTGATCAACCAAGCCTTGAAAATCGGACCTCGAATTACCGTGTTACCGGTCGTTCACGGCAGCGGTGATTTTGCCTGGGAAGTCCGCAAGGTAATGCTGGAAAACCAGTTCGATTGCCTTGCCGTTCCTTTGCCGGAGTCCTTTCGCGAACCGGTTGAATCAGGCATTGAAAATCTGCCGATCCCCTCCGTCGTCCTTCAGCAGGATTTCCCTGGCCCGGCCCCCGTCTTTGACAGTCCGTTCGAGGGAATCCCTGACGCCGGGGCGGAGGATAACCCCACGGAAAAAGGTGGCAGTTATGTACCGATTGACCCCTGCCAACCCGTCATCGCCGCCATTCGAACCGCAGTGGGCGAGCACATTCCCAGGGCCTATATCGACCCGGAAACATCCTGCTTTGAGAGCCATGGGCAGGCCATGCCTGACTCATTCGCCTTGAAAAAAGTGCCACTCGAAAAGTTCGTGATTGCGACGCTTCCTTCCATACCGCGTCCCCATCAGGAACAGCGCAACCGCCGGATTGCAGGCATGGCGTCCCGGCTCAAGACACTTTGTGAGCGATTCCGTTCGATCCTGCTGGTTTGCAACGTGCTGGACTGGCCCTGGATCAAGGAAACGTTTGACCAGCGGGATCAAACAGAACCGGACGAGGAACCGGTTCATGAAGCCCGGTTACTGCCCGTCGAGGATCGGACGCTCTACTTCCTGCTGGGAGAGCTTCCCTACATCACCGGTCTCTACGAACAGGCGCGCGCGGAACTGGAATCGGATCAGTTCCTGGCGATTGACGGAATCAAATCACTTTTCCTCTCCGCAAGGGATGCCTACCAGCAGGATCTCAAGGGTCGAGCCAGGAAAATCACCCCTCACCTGCTGGCCACCTGCATGAAGTACCTGCGAAACCTGACCCTGCTGAACAGGCGATTGACAGCCGATCTGCCAGACATGATCCTGGCGGCCCAACAGGTTTTTGGAGACCAGTTTGCACTGCATGTATTTGAGAAAGCCAAAGAATACCCCTACCGGAACCCTGCCTCCCTGGATGCTGTCCGGATGGGGATCGGGCAGTGCTCACTGTCAGATGACACGCTCCTCTCACTTACCAACCGCCTGCCTGGAGTACCGTTGCAATGGCGTCAGTTGGCCATCAAGAAGAAACCCGAACCGGAAGACGTCCGGAAATGGCAACAGCGGTGGAACCCCCACAAGCAATGCAGTTGGCCACCGGAAGACGAGTTGATTGAAAACTTTCGTCAAACCGTTTTTGACCGGGCTCAGCAGGTTCTGGGTGCGGACCTGGCGAAGACGGAAAAATTTACCTCCAGCATCAAGGATGGCATCGACATCCGGGATACCCTGCGACACTGGTATGAAGGAGAAATCTACGTCAAGGTTTTGCCGCCCAACCGGGGCCAGATGGACTGTGCCGTGATGCTGTTTGACAGCCCCGCGGACCCGCGAGATTACCCCTGGCGGACCACCTGGTTCGCAGAGCACGAAAACGAGTCCACCCTGGCATTCTTTGCAACGAACTTTGCGGAGAACCCTGTCGGCCCCGGGATCTGCCTTGCCAATTACGGTGGCGCCTTGTTCCTTTTCCCGCCCAGGTACATTCCTGAAATCTGGAACGACAAACGCCTCGACTTCACCGAAACACTTGAAGAACGCCTGCTGGCCGCAGCATGTCTCCACAGCCAGAGTAACGCCATCGCCCTGCTCTCTGTTGCCCCTCCAGGTGCCGGTTGGCGAAGACTGGCGAAACGATTTGGCAAAACCTGGGTTCACCTTCCGCTGGGACAGTTCAGCTCATCCACCCTCGCACAGCTTCGAGATGTGCACGTCCTCAACGGTCATGAGGTAAGGAGCTTTGCCGACAGTTTCATTCGCAAAGCCTGACGGCGTGACCAACCCTATTTCGATTGAAAGTTCACGTCGCGATCGTTTTTCTGCCGGGCACCCGGCGTACTTCGGCCCTTGTCGATGTAGGATCGCAGCAAACCGGTCATTTCATCCACCAGCTGCACGTACTCCCCCTGCAGGTTGTCCTCTTCCGCCAGGTCACCCTCGAGATCATAAAGCTGCAGGCTTGGCAGCTTTTTTTTCCTCGCTTCTGCAGGTCGTGGCTGGCTCCAACCGCCGGACCCGGGACAAAAGCTCAATTTCCATTTGCCCCTGCGAATGGAAAAGGAACCGTTGATGGAATGGTGAACAGTGGCCTCCCGCACCGGCCCGTGGTCCGGCTGTTTCATCAAAGGCAGAATACTGACAGAATCTTCACCGGCCTGATCGGGCAAATCACAATCGACAATTTCCGCTGCGGTTGCCAGGAGATCAGTATGACAGATCGTCTGGTCGCAGCGGGTCCCCGGCGGGATGGTCCCAGGCCATTGCGCCAGGAAGGCTACCCGATGCCCACCTTCAAACAGGTCCGCCTTGTGGCCCCTCAAAGGCCCACTGGGATCGTGCCCTTTGGCAGCAAGGGTCTTGAAATCGGCACCCGGAGTGGCCCCGTTATCACTGGTGACAATAATCAGCGTCCTGTCAGTCAGCCCTTTTTTTTCCACCGCCTGCATCACAGCCCCAACCGTCTCGTCGACCTGCATCACGAAATCGCCCCATTCATTGAGACCACTCCGATTCAGAAACTTTTCACTGGGGATGATCGGCTTGTGGGGTGCCGTGAGGGGAAAGTAGAGGAAAAAAGGTTCTCCCGGTGCCTGATCGCCAATGAAGTCAACCGCTTTTTCAGTCAACTTGTCCAAAACCTCGACATGCTTGAAATCATCCCCGATGGGGCCCTCTCGCCAAAAAGCCTTTCCTCCGTTGCCCTTGATGATTTTTGTGGGGACGCTTGTGACCCGGTCATTCTCGATATAGACGTGCGGGTGCATGTCCAGAGACGCTGAAATTCCAAAAAAATAATCAAAACCAAGCTGGTTGGGTCCGGAAACGATCGGTTTGGAGAAATCGAAGTTGTCCCATTTAAGGTTCGAACTGTCATTGGGCAAAATGGACGGGTCTTTCCTGGTCCACTCCAGGCCCAAGTGCCACTTGCCGACACAAGCTGTGCGGTAGCCATTTTTCTTCAACATCGAGGCAACCGTCATCCGCTCACGGGCAATCAGCGGCAGCGAGTAACCCCAACAGACACCCGATTGCAATCGTGTTCTCCAGGCATAGCGACCGGTCAGGACGCCATAGCGGGTGGGGGTGCAAACCGCCGATCCGGAATGGGCATCGGTGAACTTCATGCCCTGTCGCGCCAAAAGATCCATACTGGGCGTCCTGATTTTGCAGGCGGGATTCAGTGCTCCAACATCCCCATACCCCAGGTCGTCAGCCAGAATGTAGATAATGTTGGGCTTTTGGGCATCGCTGGCATGGAGAGAGGAAAAACCTGCCAGGCCAAGGAGGAGGGTCAGCATGAATTCTTTTCTGGAGTGCATGATGTCCTGATGGAAGGATCTTGTGGGAAATAAGGTCTTCGTGCCTCCCCAAAAGTCGCTGCCGTCAATTCGACGCTGCCGGGAACCACCGGCATCAATTGTAAATGGCCGTGTATACCAATGTTAGTCCCGATGAAAACGCACTCCGTCCATCCTGCCGGGCCTCCCAACGCTACCCGGGGCATTGCACAGATCGTATGTTCTTCCCGGGCCCCAGCCGGGGCGGTATGATGACCGTCAGGCGAGGCAGAGAACCTCACCAGCGGGTTCCGGTATCCGTCGAAATACCCTCGGGGACCAGAGGGATTCGCCAAACACCCACCCCATGGCTGCCCTGAATCCGATGCCCTGAAATCCGATGCCCTGAAAATTGCTTTTCCAGAAACATTCCAAGCAGGCTGAAAATGTCCCGAGTCGAAATGTTCAATAATCTTGTTCTCCTTGCCTCAGCCGATGGCAGGTTTACCGAGGAGGAAGTCAAATTCCTGGTTCAAAAAGCGGAAAGCTGGAACATTTCGGCGGATGAAGTTGAAAGTGCACTCGCAGGGGCGTCCACTGGAGAAGCGGAAATCGTGGTCCCAACGGGCGAGCAGGCACGCAGGGAGATGCTGAAAGAGATGATTCGGCTGATGGCAGTCGATGGGCACCTGGCCGAGGAGGAAAAACGCATCTGCGCCATGGCTTCGGCCGCAATGGAGCTGAATACAATCGAGTTTGACGAGATCATCCAGTCCATTCTGGAAGGCTGAACTGCAGGCCGATCTTTGCGTCACTCGGCAATTCGACTTTCCGGATTCAGAAAACCAGCTTTACGCCCCACTGCACCAGCAGCGAGATCCAGGTAACGTTTACAAACAGCCTCCAGGCGCCCAGGGAATGCAGAAAATGGCCAACCGGTATCCAGGCCCGCAGCATTGAATAGACAATGTAAGCTGCGGCGTAAAAATAGAGCACCAGCCCGACAATATTGAAACGGATCGACCTCAGCAGTTGGCCATTTGAAATACAGACCACGCTGCGGGTCAGGCCGCAGCCGGGGCAGTCCAGTTGCAACCATTGGCGACTGGCACATACCCCCGGAAGGGGCGCGTTGACCCCCTTGATGAAGACCCTCTCCTGGTCATCAGGACGCATGTAGAAAAGGAACGAGCAGGCTAAGCCAGCCACGGACAGCGAGAGAATCACCCACTGGTCGGCTGTAAACTTCGGTAACAGTTGCCGGTTTGCCGAGGTCATGTTTTCTGCCGCGTCAATTTACCTTGATCGCAGGTTTGGCATCCAGGTGCCGGATCAGGAAGGCCCACTGGTCTGCAATCTCTTCAATAATCTTGGACGTCGGTTTACCGGCACCATGTCCTGCCCTTGTTTCGATTCGGATCAGGGTCGGCTGGTTTCCAGCCTGGGCCTCCTGCAGGCGGGCCGCAAATTTGAAGCTGTGCCCGGGAACCACCCGGTCGTCCGTATCTGCAGTGGTCACCAACGTAGCCGGGTAGCTGGTTCCGGCTTTGAGGTTGTGATATGGCGAATAATTGACCAGGGCCTTGAATTCTTCCAGGCTGGTTTCGCTGCAACCGTAGTCATCTACCCAGAATCGCCCCGCCGTAAACTTGTGAAACCGGAGCATGTCCATGACCCCCACGGCTGGCAGACAGGCCGCGTACAGATCGGGGCGCTGGGTCATGCAGGCTCCTACCAGCAAACCGCCGTTGCTTCCCCCCTGAATTGCCAGTTTTTTGGGAGAGGTGTATTTTTCCCGTACCAGGTATTCTGCGGCTGCAATGAAGTCATCAAATACATTCTGTTTTTTCAGCTTGGTTCCGGCGAGGTGCCACGGCTCGCCATATTCCCCGCCTCCTCGAAGGTTGGGCATCGCAAACACGCCCCCCATCTCCATCCACTGCAGCCGGCTGATTGAAAACCCGGGTGTGAGTGAAATACTGAATCCACCATAACCGTAAAGCAGTGTCGGGTTTTTGCCGTTCAGTTCGATTCCCCGTTTGTGCGCGATGAACATTGGAACTTTTGTTCCATCACGGCTCTCGTAAAAGACCTGCTTGACCACGTAATCCTGCGGGTCAAAATCAACTTTGGCCGATCGCACCACCTCGCTTTCACCACTTTTCATGTCATAACGGAAAATGGTCGGTGGCGTCGCAAAACTGGAAAAGGAATAGAAGGTCTCCGTCTGGTCCTGCTTTCCACCAAAACCGGACGCGGTTCCAATGCCCGGGAAACGGACCTCGCGGACAAACTTTCCATCAAGGTCAAAAATCTTGACCTGGGTTTTTGCATCCTTCAGGTAATCGGCAACGAGCATTCCGCCCACGATCCCCGCGCTATCGAGTGTTTCCTCCGCCTCGGGAACGATCACTTTCCAGTTCTCCGGCTGGGGCTTGAGGACGTTGATTGCCAGAATGCACTTCCGCGGTGCCTTCCAGTCCGACTTGAAGTAGAACAGGTTGTCCCGGTTACCGATAAAGGAAAATTCGTTGTCGAAATGATCAATCAGATCGACCATTGAGTTTTTTCCGTCGGACAGGTCCAGGTACTTGATTCGGTACTTGTCCGCGGTCCCCTTCCACACGGTCACCACAAGGTAACCGCCATCTTCGGTAGCGGAAGCCTGAAAACCCCAGTCGGGATGATCGGGTGTTGCAAGAACCAGTCGGTCTTCGGCCTGGGAGGTGCCGACACGGTGATAGTAGACCTTCATGTTTTTGTTCAGGCTCTGGAATTTCTGTCCCTTTTGCGGCTCGTCGTATCTTCCGTAATAGAATCCCTGACTGTCGGCCGCCCACGAGACACCGCTGAACTTGATCCAGTTCAATTCGTCATCCAGCATTTCCCGCTTTTCGACATCCATCACACGCCACGTCCGCCAGTCGGAACCTCCGTCCTGTATCCCATAGGCCATGTACCTGCCGTCCTCACTGAATGTCATTCCAGCCAGCGCCACGGTACCATCCTTGGACCACTGATTGGGGTCGACCAGCACGCGGGGATCGCCATCCAGTGAATCGACCTGGTAAATCACGGACTGATTCTGCAAGCCATCGTTTTTGGCATAGTAGTAATGCTCGCCGGCTTTCCGGGGCAGACCGTACTTTTCATAATTCCAGAGCCTGGTGATCCGCTTTTCAATCTCCTCCCGGTAAGGAAGTTGCTTCAGGTAACCAAAGGTCAACCGGTTCTGCCTGCTTACCCAGGTTTCAACGTCCTTGTCGACACGGACATCATTTTCAAGCCATCGGTAAGGATCCTTGACCTGCAGCTCAAAATACTCGTCGACCTGTTCGACTTTTCGAGTTTCCGGGTACTTCCAGGATTTGCCCGGCTGGGCATTGGCTTCATGTTGATCCATTAACGGGCCTGTGAAAAAGAGCAGGACAATCCAAAGGGCATTCTGAATTTTCATCTTTTCATTCCGGATTTTTCATACGGTAAACGCCCATCTTACCAGATAATGTCCACTCCCGGGCAGCAGGATTTCCCATCCGACTTGCCCCCGATGATCCCCCCACTTTCATGGAAGATTCGCGAGGCTCAGCAGCCAAAAATGGATGAACCTTTCATTACCAGGCCGGACAAATCGTGATTTTGGTGTCATAATTCCAGTGTCAGGTCGAGATAATGGGGTGGGATGGACCATTGTTCCACTCCCCTGCTGACCTCCAGCGAGAACAGTGCAATTGCGGGTAACTGAAATGCAATCGGCGAATCAAAAGAATGAAAAACAGAAACGGCAGGTCCTGGTCCTGGTCCTGCTGCCCTGGATCTCGTTCCTGATTGCCCGCAACATCGACGCACAACCGATCATCCTCGGAAAGGCAGCCGATACAGGGCAAAAAGGCCCTACCCCCAATCCGGAGATCAAGACTGACTGGGGCCCCGAGGTTGACGGGCTTTCCTTGAGGGTAGGAGAGGGACTCAAGAGTCGCTGGGGCATCGGCGAATCCCCGACCTTCCTGCTGCAAC
Source organism: Planctomycetota bacterium (assembly GCA_036336715.1). Lineage (GTDB taxonomy): Bacteria > Planctomycetota > Planctomycetia > Pirellulales > Pirellulaceae > JABAAE01. The sequence continues at coordinate 43,989 of JAYZFP010000091.1, read as the reverse complement.
TGCAAAACCGTTCGCCCCGGAAACGGGAACTTTCAGTGGACGGAGAAAATCTGAAACTCAAAGTCGACCAGGACGATTATTTCTGGAATGCAGCAGGAACCCGGATGTTGATCACCCTCGAACCGGGCGAAACCCGGGACTGTTTTTTCATCATCAGGCTTGATGCCCGTCAATGGAAACTGGCAAATGACGAGCTGAAGCCGGTGGAAAGTCGAATGCCTCCGCTCCCGGGCAAAAAGCAGATCCAGGTTGAACTGGGGATCGGCACCGCGGGCAAGGAGCAGCAGTTCCTTCGGACAGCCAAGATCGCGATGGAAATCACCCAAAGCGTTTTTGAAAAGCCTACCGTCAAAGGAGTGCTCGTCGGGCAGGATGGGCAACCTCTCAAGAATGCCGAAATCTACCTCTGCAAGGATGCACAGTTTTCCATCTATTACTCGGGTTACAACGGCAAGTGGTTCAACACCAAAAACGTGAGCCATTACGATCCGTTCGGTGGCTTTTCCTCAAAGATCCAGCCCGTCAAAACAGATGATAAGGGAAGTTTTTTTGTCAGCCCCGGCAATCGGGACAGGCGGATTGTTGTCTGCCCCCCTGTCGGCTCCGCTCAGGTATTTGACCTGCCTGAATCCTTCCGGGACTGGAAGGTTCAATTGCGAAAAACTGGAAAACTGCTGATTGAACAGGACATTGAGGGGGAGTCGGGAACCACCAATGCATCGGTAGTCTCTTCCCGCCCGCTGGCAATCGGCGGCCGCACCGGCAAGCAGATTTTCATGATGACAGAGAGTTTCAACCTTCCCCTGTCCAACGGAAAAAAATACCAGTTGAACCAGATCGAACCCAACCCGTTTCGGCTCAACCGTTACAAATATGTCCGTGTGGGCAATCGCTCCTACAGCATCGGTCGGATGAATCTGCAACTGGTCGTGGAAGCGGGAAAAAACACCGAGTACCGGATGGTGCGCAAGTCGGGCCAAAAAGTGCACCTGCAGGTCGACGAGGTTCCTGGAAATTCACAGTACCTGGTCGCCAGCATTTTTTCCCTCGATGCCCCCATCAACACCACAACGGTTTACGGCAACCAGACCCTCTGGTCCGATGCCATGGCAGCTACAGGCAACCGCGTGAAATTCAGTTCCAGCCTGATTGCCCCCGGCAAGTACCGGTTGGTGGTGATGTCCGTTCCCCAGCCCCCCAAACCAAATCAATCGAGCTACAAACCGGACCGCATCGGTTCAAAAATCATCGAAGTGAAAACGGGAGAGGTGCTCGATACCAAGGCGATCCGGCTCCTGCCCGTGGCAACCTGGCGACGCAACAGCGGCATGGCACTGGATGTCAGGTTCCTCACCTCCGGAACCGCGACGCCCCCGCCGCAAACCATCTGGCCACTGAATGTAGGCTATCGTGCCGGGTTTGACGGCGTGCTTGCAAAATCCGATTCCGGGGGAACGTTCCAGACCCTGCGTCCCGCGGGAAGCTATCGATTTGCGACCGGTCTCGACCAGAACCAGGCGACGGTCTTCACGGTCCAGGTTCCGCGGATGACGCCCCAAACCGTCATCCTGTCCGATGCTCCCAAATGGCTGACTGAGGAAAAAGAAAAACCGGAACTGTTGGTCTCCCAACAGTTCGATAGAAAAAAGGGAACCTGGAAAATCGAAGTCAACAACAAGGGTAAAATCGACTATCGCCCCCGTTTTGGCGAATTCCAAATTGTCATTCAATCCCAGCTACCCAACCAGTCCTATGGTGTTCGTTTCCTGCCGGATGAAGATTCGATGGTTTACCAAAAAACCTTCGCGGCCGGCAAAGTCACCCGCTTCGAAGTAGGCTGGGACGAGATGATGGAAAAGGGCCTCTGCACTTCCAGCCGCCTGAACCTGTTCCAGCCAACCGGGTTGAAAAAATTACCATCGCCCCAGGACACCTTCTGTGCCATCCGCCTCGGTCCGGCAACCTCAGCTCCCATCCTGGTTCCGGCATTGCCATCCCTGCCATCGCCACCTTTCCGGTAGCCCTCGGTCAGACCTGGTTCAGGCCACGGCCGAGACAAATGCCTTTGCGGAGTTGACGATCGTATCGTAATCCCCCGATTCGATAGCTGCCCGGGGCGCCAGGGAACTCCCCACGCCCACGGCCAACGCGCCGGCGGCCAGAAAATCACGTGCGGTTTCCCGGTTCACCCCCCCGGTCGGGATCAGGGGGATCTGCGGCAGTGGCCCCTTAAGGGCTTTGACATGCTTTGCTCCCAGCACATCACAGGGAAACAGCTTGACCGCGTCACATCCTGCCTCCCAAGCTGTCAGCACCTCAGTAGGTGTAAACGCTCCGGGAAAGACACACTTGTCATACCGCCGGCAGGTTTGAATCACTTCAATGGAAGTACCAGGTGAGACAAAAAAATCGGCTCCTGCGAGCATTGCAGAGCGGGCAGTTTGTGCGTCGAGAACCGTCCCTGCGCCCAGAAGAACCTGGTCCCCCAACTGGTCGGCCACTTTCTCGATGATCCGCAGAGCCCCGGGAACCGTGAAGGTAATCTCGAGGATGGTGACTCCACCTTCGGCCAGCGCCTCGGCTACCCTGACCAACTGGTCGCTTTTTTCGGACCGCAGAATCGCAACGATCTTCTGCTCCTGAATCCGTCTCATCTGTTGCAGCTTGTCCATGTCAGGTTCCATTCATTTCATGCAACCAGCGGTTTGCATCCACCGGTCATCCGGATCGAAAAAAAGGCATCCAGTCGCCCATCCATTGGCCCACCCATTGGCCAACTGGCCTGCAACCGGACAGGATTCCGCTTGAAAATAAGCGATTCGCCAAGCCGGGGAAAGGTGGCAGATGCCAGTCTCAGGATTTCAGCGAAAATGAGTCCGGTAACAACTGGCCAATCGTGGTTTCCTTTTTCAGACTCCGTTCGTCAGCGTCCACCAGCAGGATCACCGTGTCCCCGCCAAATTCGCGAATGAACTGGCGACAGGCACCGCAAGGGGCAACCCCGCCTTCGGAAACAACACAGATGGCTCGAAACCGCTGAAAACCGGCAGAAATCGCAGAGCCCATGGCCACCCTTTCCGCACAGATGGTCAGCCCCAGAGAAGCGTTTTCCACGTTGCATCCGTGAAACAGCGAACCCTGTTGCGTCAGAACCGACGCACCCACCAGGAAACGGGAATACGGGGCGTAGGCATGGGACCTCGCCTCCAGCGCCAACTCGATCAACTGGGTGCGGTCTTCTTCATCAAGTTCAAAATCGGGCTTCATATCATTTCAAACCAAAAAATCATTCCACCAACACCTGCCTGATCAACGGTTGGGGCTGCGGCTCCACCGTACCGATGCGGAACGCATCCTGCAACAACCGGATCGCCCGTTCCCTTTTCTCCGAAGCAACGGTTCCGGGCGACAGGATACGAAAGACAGCCTGCCCCTCAGTCAATTCCTCACCCACCCGTGCAACCTGTTGAATTCCGACCTCGAGGTCGAGACAGTCCTCCATTTTTTTTCGTCCGGCACCCAGCTCGATTTTGGCGTAACCAATCGCCCGGCCATCGATCTCCAGCAGGTAGCCCGGTCGGTCCGCAACAATTTCTGCAATCACCTGGTGTCGGAAATCGCCAAGCTGCCCCTGCTGCTGCTCGACCATTTGCTGGAACCTGGCCAATGCCCTGCCGCTGGATACCGATTCACGCAAAGCCTTCCGGTTGGCCTCCAAACCCTGTGGTGACACCTGCTCCAGCAGGACCGCCCCCAATTCAACAGTCACCGATTCAAGGTCTTCTGCGACGTTCCCTTTCAGCAATTCAATCGACTCAGCCACTTCGATTGCATTTCCGGCATAACTGCCGAGAACCTGGTTCATATCGGTCAAAAGGGCGCACGTCCTGACCCCCAGTTCTTTCCCCACGGCAACCAGCGAACGAGCTAGACAGGATGCCTGCTCAATGGATTTCATAAAGGCCCCGGAGCCAAATTTGACATCCAAAACCAGCGCATCCAGACCTGCTGCCAGCTTCTTGCTGAGAATACTGGCAGTAATCAGGGGAATGGATTCAACCGTTCCGGTGACATCTCTCAGCGCATAAAGCTTGCGGTCCGCCGGAGCAATTTCCGGCGTCGCTCCCGTAATCACACAGCCTGTCTTTTCGACCTGGGCTGTAATTTCAGCGACCGAAAGATCCGTGCGAAACCCGGGAATCGACTCCAGCTTGTCAAGAGTTCCGCCGGTCGGCCCGAGCCCCCTACCGGAAATCATCGGCACGTTCACGCCACAGCAGGCAAGCATGGGGGCCAGTGGAATGGAGACTTTGTCACCGATCCCACCGGTGGAATGCTTGTCCACCACGGGCAGCGAATCCGGCCAGGAAAGCCTGTCCCCCGATTCCAGCATGGCCCGAGTGAGCGCAACGGTTTCGTCAAAAGTCATGCCATTGAGAAGAACGGCCATCGCCCACGCCGACATCTGGTAATCGGCAATTGCCCCCGATGTGTACCCCTCCACCAGTTGGCAAATTTCCGCTTCGGTCAATTCCCGCTGGTCCCGCTTCCTGGCAATGATTTGAACCACGTTCATGAATTGCACCGCTTTCGGGTATCAAGGTTTTGGGGACCAGGTTCCTGGAAAACCGGCTCTTGTGTATCCAGGCACAGGGCATCCGGCACGAATCCCGGGAATTCTAACACGGACTGCTGTTTCACGCCTGCTCCAGGTCAAAAGCCATCCCATCCGCCAAACAATCGCTGCGAGTGAGGACCATCAGCAAACGCTCGATTCCCAGGGCCACACCGCTACAGGCCGGCAGGCCAACCGATTCCATTTCATCCAACAACCTGCTCTCCAGGGGAAGAGGTGGGCGACCATTTTCCAGGCGGATACGATGATTGGCTTCCAGGCGTCTTCGCTGCTCCTGAGGATCACACAACTCGTGGTAACCGTTGGCAATTTCCAGCCCGTCGATGTACAGCTCATACCTTTCGGCGACTTGGTATTCCTCCTGCCCATCGGTCTCATTCCTGAGCCTTGCCAACGCAGCCTGCGATGATGGCCAATCAAAAAGAATCACCGGTGAGTCAAGGCCGAGCTGGGGCTCCAGGGACTCGGCAACCAGCCATTGTAAAACAGGGTCGGCTCCACCACTGCATTTCGGAAAATCGAGGCCCCTTTTTCTGGCCAGCATTCGAAGCTCCGCTTCACCCGCCAGGTGAGGATTGATGCCAAACTCGGATTCAAATGCCTCACGGTAGGCCAACCGGCGACAAGGTGGCCTCCCGGGAAGCACCCTTTCCACCAGGTCCTGCAGCAGCTGAATTCCTTCGAAGTAACCATCACCCATTCGGTACCATTCGAGCATTGTGAACTCGGGATTGTGCCGGATTCCTTTTTCCGCACTCCGAAAAACAGGCGTAATTTCATAGATCGGATGGATGCCCTCAATCAACAACCGCTTCATTGAAAACTCGGGAGAGGTTTGCAGGTACATGACCTCTTCCACTCCCTCAAGGCTCACCGGAATCGGATCGATCGCCTGGTCAACCATCGTGTCCCTTGAGAGAACCGGAGTTTGGACCTCAAGAAAGTCCCGTTCATGAAAAAAACCGCGAATTTCCCGGAGCAAGTCAGAACGAATTCTCAGTTTCAAGTGACGCGGATTATCATGCGACATGAGAGCCCCGGCTGGAATTTCCTTTTTTAAAGGGCGGGAGGATCAGCGTCCAAACCCCCTTGGCAAAAAATCAGGCTGGCGGCCCGCTCCCTGGAAGGTTGCCGGCACAACCTGTTGCCCCCTGTTCCCGATCGGGTTTCCGGGTACAGCATCCGGCTGGGGACCACCAGGTAATGCTGACCTTTGTGCTGAGCCCGGCTGGACGTTCTGATTGCCTCCGGCTGCCGGTGCGGCAAGGGACGGTGGTCCGGTTTTACCTGCAGCAGTTCCCGGCATGGCGACCGCCGGCTGCGCAGCGATATTGACAATATCGATATTTCGCGGACGGGGCATTTCCCAGAGCCCCGCGTAGCTGGCGTCAATACTGTTGGGAAACAGGTTCGACAGCTCCAAGGTCACTTTTCCGGGGTTCGGTGTATTCAACCCGATCTCTATTTCCACACGCCGTGGAATGCTAGCCCGCAAGTCGTCAAAATACTGGTGCTTTTCTGCCCGGCTGGAGGCAATCCGGATTCCATTGCGGTAAAGCTCCTGGGCCACCACAACGCTGGTTCGCGGATCCACCCGCGTGGCCTTGACCATCGCCCCGCTGGCTGACTGGTAAAATGACCTGATTTCAAGCGAACCGTCCGGATGGGGAAAAGGCCCTTCATGATGGGAACGTGGGTCAAAGTAGGCCAGGCCGAGCGAATCAATGACCCAGGAGGGTTCAATTGGCAGAGCCTGCTTGACAGCACTCCGTTCGTAATCATCATGCCGCGCGTAGAGAACCGAGGGAGGCTGTCCCCCGGGCAGGGAACTTTTGATCCAGACCCAGAACTCGTCATCATTGCTGCCCACATCTATCCCGGAATTGCTCATATTCAAAAGTCCGACCTGCATTCGCAGGCGACTCGGCTGCTCGACCGAAAGATCCCCCGACAGAACCGGAGCCCCGGTCGCCCGGACCTGTACCCTGGCCTGCAGCGAACGAATCGCCTGGCTGTTGGCATTCACGGCCTGGATGATCTGCTCCCGGGACACCTGCTGATGAAAAAGAGTGGGCGGGCTTTGGCCCCGGTAAAAATTCTGACGCAACCAGTTGCAGCCGTTACCGGTCAGGCAGACAACAAACAACAGCAGGTAGCTCGCCGGAAAAGCTGAAAAAACAGAGCCCCAACCATCCGGGTTCCCCCTCACAGGTCCTTCTTCATCAGACATCGGTTGACTCCGTTTCTACCGGTTCCACAACTGCCTCCTCCAAATTGTCAGCACCCGACTCTTCTTCGGACTCTTCTTCCAACTCTTCTTCCAACTCTTCTTCCAACTCTTCTTCGAAAGGTTCGTCTGAAAAAAGGAGATCGACCAACCCATTTTCAATCGACTGAATTTCTTCCGGATCAGGGTCACAGACCAGTACTTCGTATTCTGCATCCCGCCTCGAACAGGAGACGTGAAGGGTTTCCCACCCCTCTTCATCGGCAGTGGAATCCTGGAGTCGGAAAATCCGCTTCTGGATCAACAACAGGGCAAGCACATACCGCTGGGCCTGCTTTTCCTCGTTTCCATCAAATGACTCGAAATAATCGAGAACGACGTTATCAGGCGCCCAAAAGAACCGGTTGGGATCCCGTTCCGGAATTCGGGCCTGCCACCAACTGATGCATTCTTCGGGAGGCCCCTGCCAGGCCCCAGCCGAGATTTCTTCACGCACCACCTCGCCTTCGCACTCATGCAAGACCGAGTAATAACGTTCACCCGGCCCCAGTTCACGTTCCGTGCGGGAACAGGTTTTGGATCGTCGTCTGAAATCGAATTCCATTGGGTTCGCTACGTCTGATTTTGCATTTGCGGGCTATCCGGAACCGGGCCAGACAGAAACAGCGGTGGGAGATCCTACGATTTCAGGACCATTCACTCAATAGCAGCCCCGACAGCAGTACCGGCAGGCAGATGACAGCATCACCATGGGCAAAACGGAAAAAGGGCCCAACTGGAAATCGGCCCCAGGAAATACCCCTCCCCTCAAGCCTTCTGAGGCGGGAGGGTGCAGAAAAAGCCGATCCATAGCCAACAGAAGCCCGTTACCTAATCCAGCAGGCTTTCCAGTTGATCCACCAGTTCAGAGAACTGAGTCAAGGCTGCATTGACAGGTTCGGGACTCTGCATGTCCACACCAGCGTCCTTGAGAAGCTCCAGTGGCATTTTGGAACATCCACCACTGAGGAACCTGGTGTAGTCATCGAGCGCTCCTTTTTCTACGCTGAGAACCCTTCGACTCAGGGCAATCGCCGCTGACAATCCGGTCGCGTACTGATAGACATAAAACGCACGGTAGAAATGCGGAATTCGAAAACACTCCAAGGACAGGCAATCGTCTATTTCAAATTCCGGACCGAAATAGGTCTCCAGCAGTTCCCGGTACTTTGCCTTGAAGGATTCGACAGTGAGTGGCTCACCGACCTCGACCATCTCGTGGGTCATCTTTTCAAATTCGGCAAACATCGTTTGACGAATGATCGTGGCACGAATGTCATCGATCTGATTGTTGATCAGGTACGCTTTCTGCCTGTCATCGGTTGCATGATCCACCAGGTACCTGGCCAGCAACTGCTCGTTGAAGGTACTCGCAACTTCGGCAACAAAAATTGAGTAGTTGTAATATTCATAAGGCTGATTGGCGGCCGAGTAGTAGGTATGCATGGAGTGCCCCGCTTCATGGGCCAGGGTAAAGACATCGCGCAGAACCTCTTCCTTGAAGTTCATCATGATGAACGGCTTTCCGTCGTAAATCCCGTACGAAAATGCGCCGCTTTGTTTGTTCCTGTTTGGGTAGCGGTCACACCACCGACCAACCAACCCTTCCCTGAGAACCTCGCAATATTCATCGCCAAGTGGTCGCAGTGACTCAATAATCACTTTCACCGCCTCGTCCCAGGTATGGGACATTTCGTATTCGCTCAGGATGGAAACGTAGGTATCGTAATGATGGATTTCCTCCAGTCCCATTTTGCGTTTTCTCAAATCGTAATATCGATAGAGAGCCGGCAGGTTATTCTTGACAGCCGAAATCAGGTTATCGTAAACAGAGTGGGGAACGTCGTCACTGAACAATGCCTGCGAGAGTGCGCTGTCGTACCCGCGTACCTTGGCATAATAGGCATCTTTCTGAATACTCCCTTCCAGCGTTGCCGCCAGGGTGTTTTCGTGTGCCTGGAACTGTTCGTAGTACTGATGAAAGGCTTTTTTTCGCACCCCGCGATCGGGTGACTGCAGCAACTGGGCAAAGGTCGCATGGGACAGCTCGATCTCCTGTCCCTGCTCATTGGTCACATTGCCGAATTTCAGATCAGCATCATTCAATTTCCGGAATGCGTTGCCTGCGGCACCTGCCATCTCCCCCTGCATCGCAACGATCTGCTCTTCACGGTTGGTGAGCGTATACGGCTTGTAGCGGGTAATCCTTTCTACCAGCAACCGGAACTTCTGCATCGATTCTTCTTCAAGAAACGACTGCATCTGCTGGTCATCAATTGCCAGGATTTCCGGGCGGATGAAACTGGCGGCTTCGCTGACCCGAGTCGCAACATTCCGGTAACGGCCCATCAACGCCTGGTAGGTGCTCTCCGTCTGATCCTCGGTCGTTTTCAGGTAAGCGTAATTGGCCAAACGGTCACACAGCCGCTCCAGGTCACTGTCAAACTGGAGGCAATCGGCCAGCACACCCGCCCCATCAGCCAGCTTTCCCTCGAATGCAGAGTAACGATCAATCTGCGATTCGACTTTTTCGCAAGCCGCCTGCCACTGGTCATCGTTTTCAAACAGGCAACTGAGGTCCCAGGTATCCTCGACATTGACTTCCGACCGTTCGGGTAACGCTACAACGTTGGTCATAAAACTTTCGCTTGGTAGAAAAAAATGAGTTCAATTCTCAGCAGGACCGGGCGGGTCTGGCGACAGAACAACCACCTGGTCGCCGACTGAGATCTTTCCGGCCTGAATGACTCTGGCATTCAGGCCCCCGTGCCCCCGCATGGCGTTGTAGCCGCCATGACCGAGGTTTTCTTCCATCCTGGAACAGGGGGGACAGGGCTTGGTCCCCTCGAGAACTGCTTCGCCAATCCGGAATTTTTTATTCTTGAGTGCCATCAGGTTCAGGCCGCTAACCACGATATTCCGTCGCAACAGGGCCGGATCAACTTGCTGGCCCATCAAGGTTCCGACGAATCCGATGTGCTCCGCCTGTATCAGGGTCACCTGCCGGTTGTCTCCCGGTAGACCGGAAAAATGATCCCCCTCCAGACCCGCTTCGGTATCTGCCATCACAGATTGACAGGACAGGACAGGTTCCCGGCGTCCCGGACGGACGCCAATCCAGTCCACGCTTCCATGGCTGGGGAAATTCGATTTCAGTTCTTTAATCGTATGGATGGTTCTTTTCCGTCTGGCACGCTTGGATAAGGTCGAGTCGAGATCACACCATCGGTCGGACTGCTGGCCGAGGCATAGAGCTGTTTTGGAATCCGTCCGGAAAGGTACGACAACCGCCCAGCTTCAATGCCCGCTTTCATGGCACGAGCCATTTTGACGGGATCCCGGGCATGGGCTACGGCCGTATTTAGCAGCACGCCATCCGCCCCGAGTTCCATCGCCTTCGCCACGTCGCTGGCCGCACCGACGCCGGCATCTACAATGACTGGATAATCCGGGTCCCCTTCCTTGAGGTATTCGAGGATGATCTGCAGGTTGTTGGGATTCAGAATTCCCTGCCCGGAGCCAATCGGACTGCCGGCGGGCATTACACTTGCCACACCCACTTTTTTCAACCTTTGGGCGATGATGGGATCATCACTCGTGTAGCAGAGCACCTGGAATCCCTCGTCAACCAGGATCTCCGCCGCCTTGACCGTTTCTACCGGGTCAGGCAACAGCGTCCGGGTGTCACCGAGGACCTCAAGCTTGACCCAATTCTCACCGGGGTTTTCAAGACCACGAAGGATCTCCCGCCCCATGCGGGCACAACGCACAGCAGTTTCCGCATCGTAGCAACCTGCCGTATTGGGCAACAGGATGTACCTGTCGAGGTCAAGAAAATCGAGGATGTTGCGTCCCTCACCGTCGTACAACCGTTCCCGGCGGACGGCCACCGTAATGCAATGCGTCCCGGAAGCCTCAAGGCTCTGTTGCATCACCTCAAAGGAATCATAGCGCCCGGTTCCCAGGATCAGGCGACTGGAAAGCTGGTGCCCTCCAACTTCAAAGATCGACTCGGGTAATTCATGGACGGTACTCATCAACCTCCCCCGGCAAGAGAGACCAATTCCACACAATCACCATCCGCCAACAGGACATTTCCATAATCTTCCCGACGGATGATCTGGTGGTTGATTTCAATCGCGATCTGACGAGGGTCCAGTTCCCGCCGCGCGACCAGTTCCGAAACCGACCAATCATCGGAAATCGGAAATTCGTGACCATTGAGAAAAATGTGCATGCGTTTACCTTCAGTCGGATTCCACCATTTTATGGGTTTTTTCTCCTTTCACAACGATCCTCAGGTCCAGCCCGTCAATTCCGGGTTTAAATCTGGTTAAAAAGGGCAAGCCATTTCGGACCCCTTGGGGCTGATTTATTATTCCCGGCCCAACTTCCGATCTTAATTCCGATGCTCCCAAATGCGCCGGGACGCCGCTGAGAATTGGATCTTTCGGGTTTTGGTGCAATGCCACCATCATCCTTTCGCCGATTTCCATGCCTATTTCCGCTAGCACTCGCCCGGTATGCCAACTGGTTCCCTGCCTGATTCTCGGATTGGCAGGCTTGGTGGCCTCTGCCTCGGAGAAAGACCAGGAGCTGTACCAGCTTGGTACAACACTTTACTCACGCGGTGACTGGGAATCCGCGGCAAAAAGATTCCGGCAGGTCCTGGAAAACGGTTCCGACCAGAGATTGATTCTGCTTTCCCGTTTTTACCTCGCGGAAACGCTCGTTGCACAAAAGGAGTACCGACCGGCAAAAGACTACCTGCAGCAATTCCTGCAGGACGCGCCCGATCACCCGTTTTCCACCCAGGCAACTTTTCGTCTCGGCGAAGTCTGCTACCTGCTCGGTGAAGAAGAACCGGCATTTACCTACCTGAAAAAATTTGCAGACGGACACCCGTCGCACCCCCTGCTGGAATACGGCCTGCCCTACCTGGCCGAAATGCAGCTCAAAAAGGGGAATCTCGTCTCGGCAGCCCGCCTGTTCCAGGAATCGCTGCGTCTCAACCCCAATGGCGTCCTTGCTCATGAAGCACGGTTCGGGTTGGCCCGGTCGCTGGAAAAAACAGGCAGCTTGCAGGACGCAATGCGGTTCTACCAGTTCCTGGTTGACCACCCCGAATCCAACCGCGCCGCCGACAGCCTGCTGCAACTTGGAAAGATCCATTTCCGGGAAGAGAGACTGGAGCTGGCCGAAAACCTGTTTCGCAAATTCAACCGCGAATACCCGGACAGTGAATTGGCCAACCCGGTACGGTACTGGCAAGGACGCATCTGCCACGCCCGCCAAAGACACGACCAGGCGGTCCTGTTTTTTGAAGCCGCCTTGAAACACCAGCCCCGACCGGCCATGATCCCCGCGTTGAAATATGAGCTGGCAAGAAACCTGGTAGAGCAGGAACGCCTGTCTGACGCCATGATTCACCTGGAATCCGTGGTCAGCGAATTTCCTCAAACTGACTGGGGAGATGATTCGCTGCTTTTGAATATTCAGGTCCTGCGAAACAGCCAACAATACGACGAGGCCGCGAAACTCTGCCAACAGTTTTACCGGATGTTCCCCAACAGTAAACTCGGCATCCATGTAATGGAGTCGCAAGCGGAAAGCCTGTATGCCACCGATCAATTCGAACTGGCAAGCAGCCTGTTCGAGCGAATGATCCGGAAAACAAAGGACCGGGGCGAAGACGATCAGCTTGCCTCACGGTTGCAGGCCTGGAAATACAAGCTTGCCGTCTCCCAGATTAAAAGCGGAAAAAAACAGGAGGCTTCCACCACCCTCCAGTCCATTGACCTGGAAAAGTGCGATGCCGAAATCAAATCCGCATCCATCCTGGCGGCCGCCACGATCCAGATCGACCGCAACCAACTGGCCCAGGCCACTCGCAACCTGATTGAATTCGTGGAAGCAAATCCGAACGACCCGTGCACAAAAAAATGCGTGATCGATGTCACCCTGCTTTTCGGCAAACGGGGCAACCTGCAGGCTGCCGACCAATGGCTGCAAAAAATCATGGACGCGAGGCTGAAGACCGAAACCGGAATGCAACTGGCCGAAATCGCTTTTGACAAGGGACAGTACCGGTTTGCCAACCGGTGGTACGCCGAAACGGCGCGGCGAGCCAGCAAAAAAAGCACACAGGCCCGGGCCCTGATGGGCAGCATTTGGTCGCTCAAGGAACTGGGCAACGTGGAAAGCTTGCTCGCATCAGCCACACGCTTGGTGGAAACCTTCCCGGATTCCCCCGAAGCTCCCAGGGCCCTGTACCTGAAAACCGTGCTGCTGGAAAAATCGGGTAACCTGGACGCGGCAATTGAGGGTTACGAGAAGCTGGTGGCACAATACACGGAGTGCCCGAACTTCGAATCGGCCCTGATATCTCTCTGCGATCTTTACCGACAGCACATTCCTGACCGGATCGGGGAACTGGTGCCACGGCTCTCACGACTGGTGGCAACCGGAAATTCCAGTCACCAAGACCAATTGCTCTACGAACTGGCTTGGCTTCTTCAGGAAACGGGTCAAAAAGAGCGTTCCATCCGGTGTTTTGAAAAAATCACCCTGGAACATGCGGACAGCCGCTATGCCGCCGAAGCAAAGCTCCAGGTAGCCACGTTTCAACTGGCGGCCGGGAAACTGGAAGATGCCAAACGCCTTTACAGGGAACTGCTGCAGGGAACTGAAAAGCGGTCAGGCCCGGTGGGCGAAAAGATCGAATCCACGGCCCGTTTCCACCTGGCCAAAATCGCGCTCGACCGGGGAGAGCCCCTGGAGGCCTACCGGGAATTGAAGCTGCTGCTGGATCGCCTTCCTGCGACCGACCTGGCGGATGCTGCCCGGTACTGGATCGCGGAGACACGGTTTCGCCTGGGCGAATACGAAACTGCGGCAAAACTGTTTGAGTCGGCCCGGATTCTCAATGGAATCAGCAGCCCCCATGCAGGCCGTACGCTCCTTCGTCTGGCGCAGACACACATTCGGCTCGAACAATGGGAAAAGGCAAGCACCGTGGCCGAGCAGCTTTTGCTCTCCAGCCCCGGGGACAAAGCCACCTGCCTGTTCGAAGCTCAATACGTCGTGGGTCGGGCACACTTTGGAAGAGGCAGGTTCTCCACTGCCCGCAACGCCTTTGAAAAGGTTATTTCCGATCCACTCGCCAGGGGATCCGAAACCGCTGCCATGTCCCAGTGGATGACGGGTGAAACCCATTTTCACCAGGAACATTTCGAGAAAGCGATTGACGCCTATCAGAAAGCGGAAATCCTGCATGCCTTCCCGGAATGGCAGGCGGCCAGCCTGCTGCAGACCGGAAAGTGTTTCGAGCATCTGCAAAAGAAGAATCAAGCGATCCGGAGCTACGAGCGTCTGATCGCCGAACATGGTACCAGCCGCTATGCCGAGGAAGGCAGGACCCGGCTGGAAGAACTGCAAAAAACGGCTGTCAGCTCGCGACCAACCGCGCCGGACAGTCCGAAAAAACAACCCGTACGGAAAACGCGATGACCACTGCAAAAACATGGATCGTTACCACGTTTGCCATCAGCCTCTTCTGTATGGCGGCCGAGCCACTGGCTGCCCAGCAGGATCCCACTGGAGGCGTGGACGAATCGAATATTTTTACATCCAAAAGCCTGCTGGAAATTATCAGGAACGGTGGCCCGATGATGATACCCATCGGTATCGCTTCCATCCTGCTGCTGGTCTTCGTGTTTGAACGAATCACGTCGCTTCGACGAGGCCGAATCATTCCACGCCATTTCGTCAAACTGTTCCTCACCCAGCTGCGTGAGGGCAAACTGAACCAGAAAAAAGCAGTCAGGGTCTGCAAGGAAAACCCCAGTGTGATCTCCAGCATCTTTTCAGCCGCCAGCCAGAAATGGGGACGTCCCTCGGTGGAGGTGGAACAGGCGGTGCTCGATGAGGGAGAGCGTGTGACCTACAAGCTCAAAAAGCACCTCAGGCTGATCAACGGGATCGCGACCGTGACGCCTCTTCTCGGTCTGCTTGGGACCGTCGTGGGGATGATTGTCGCATTCGATGCAATTGGAGCCTCTTCCACGTCATCGGATCCCAAACTGCTGATCGCCAACGGCATCAGCCAGGCTTTGCTGACCACCGCGGCGGGGATGAGTGTGGCCATTCCGGCCTTGATTGCATACATCTATTTTGTTGGCCTGGTCGACCGGCTGATCGTCGAGATTGACTCGCTCGGACAGAAGGTCGTTGCCCACGTTGCCGGGGACGGCGTCGTGTTTGAAGAAAATGAAGATTTCGAAGAGGACGAGGACGCCAACACAGGCTCATCCCGGTCCAGGAACCGATCGAAAAAGGCCGCCTGAGGCCGGGAGGACAAAATGCCACTGAAAACTTCGCAGGATGAACAGGCATCCCTCAACATGACCCCGATGATTGACATCGTGTTCCTGTTGATCATTTTTTTCATGGTCGGAACACGGTTCACAGAATTGGAAGAAGCCGAACAACAGATGCCGCTCGAGGTACCCCACCTCTCCCGGGCAGGCACCCTGACCCATGCGCCTTCCAAGAGAGTCATCAACGTCTACCACAACTCGATTCAACTCGACAGTAAGCAGGTCACTCTGGAACAACTGGAGACTGACCTCGCCGAAGCCAGGTCAGAATATCCCAAGGTGGGTGTTGTGGTCCGGGGGGAATCGGAAATCGTCTACCAACGAATCGCCGAAGTCCTCGGCACCGTGCACGCGGCCGGGATCAAGGACATGAGGATTGCGGTCAAAACCGGAAAAAACCTTCGTTAATTTATGAACTCGCCATTCCCCCGCATGCCGAACTTTTTCCTGCTGGCTCAGCAGCCGGAAAATGCTGCGCTGATCTACTCGCTGTGGATCGGGCTGGGAATCCTGTTTTTGATGGCTGCTATCCTGGTCGGCACCCGCTGGGGACATGTCAAGCCGATCTGGAAGTGTGTGGCCCTCTCGATCTTTGCCCACATTCTGTTGGGGGGGTATGCCTACGGCACGCGGCTGTTCTTTTCATATTCCAGTGAGAGAGAGGAAGCACCCGTCAGTTTTTCTGTCATCGAAGAATCTCCCCTGCCTGTTGAAAAAGAGGAAACAAACGAGAAAAACAGCGATCAGCCGGAATCTCCGTGGGAAAAGTTTTCCAGCGAAAACGAGTCCTCCCCGGAGTCGGTTCTGCAAACCAGGCTCCAGCAGCGACAGGTTTCCGTTCCCCGGCGGGAAAAAGAACTGCACGAAACGGAATTCCAGCAACACGAAATCGACCGGATCCAGCCCGCAAACACCTCACCCCGGGAATCACCGGCTCCGAAGGAAAGCGGCGAATTTGTGATCCGAAAACCTGACCGCTCCACCGTCGAGCCGACTCCGGCCGAATCGGTCCCCCCACCAGTCCGGCGGGACACGCCGTTTGAATCACCGAACACCGTCGACAGCCTGGTCCGCGAGCAACAACGGGCCCCAAAGGAAATCCCCCTGCCGGAACCCGAAAACCGAATCCGGCAGCCGGTTGAGATCCAGCAGGTCAAAAACGGCTTGCAGGATCGGCTGGCTCAACAAAACGCCTCCTTCGTACCAGGTCCCGGGGAACTGCCAGATTCCAACAGCGTTCCCGAGAACCGGGAACAACCGTCACCCCACCGGAACATCTCCCAGGCAAAATCCGTTGTTCCGCAGGCCCCGGTCGTCAAACGTCGCCTTGCAGACGGGCAGCCAATCCCTCTGATATACCGCAACCGGTTTGCAGACAACCGGGCCCTGATCACCGAACAGAATGGCGGTTCCATCCAGACGCAACAGGCAGTCGAAAATGCCCTCGAATGGCTGAGCGGGGAACAGGAAGAGGATGGCCGCTGGGACCCCCGACGCTTCAACGCCGGGAACGAGGCCAATGTCTACGGTCACAACCGGGGTGGTGCAGGATTCCATGCGGACACCGGAATCACCGGACTGGTGGTGCTTTCCTTTCTCGGCGCCGGTCACACCCACCTCGAAGGACCCTACAGGAAAAATGTGCAAAAGGGACTGGAGTACCTGATCCGCACCCAGAACGGGGATGGCAGCATGTACGGAAACGCTGGCCTGTTCGCCCGAACGTACTGCCACGGCATGGCCCTGATGGCAATTGCCGAAGCCTACTCCATCACGGGTGACGCTCGCATCCGGCCATTTGTCGTCAAAGGACAGCAATACACCGTTTCCACGCAGAATCCGGCCACCGGTGGCTGGCGTTATCGACCGGGCGATGATGGGGATATGAGTCAATTTGGCTGGCAGGTACTGGCCCTGAAGAACTGCGAACAGGCGGGTATTCCCATTCCAACCGCCACGCGAAGTCTGATGGAGGACTTCCTGGACGGATACAAAAAAGGAAATTCCGGGGGACTGGCCGCCTATCGCCCCGCTGAGAAACCAACCCGCACCATGACAGCAGAGGCCTTGTTCTGTCGACGCCTGCTTGACCTGCCGGTAAGCAGTGCCATGTCATCCGAAGCAACCGCCTTTGTACTCGAGCAACTGCCGGGAACTGCCGAAATCGATAATCTCTATTACTGGTATTACGCGACACTGGCGCTGCACCGGGAGAAATCGGCGGGGCAGATCCAGCAGGAGCGTTGGAAACGCTGGAGTCAATCCCTTGCCGACAAGCTGATCTCGATGCAGGCTTTCAATGGTGAACGAAAGGGAAGTTACGCCGAAAAAACCCTTTGGGGGCCTTATGGAGGTCGGTTCTATTCGACCGCCATGGCAACCCTCTGCCTGGAGGTCTATTATCGTTACCAGGCTTTCCCCCAACCGCCCGCAAGAACGGCAAATCGGTTTCAACCCTCAGGCCGGTGATTTTTTTGACGAAAATCAGAGAATCCTGTTTGCCAACCAGGGATCGCTCCTGAAGGAGGCATTTCCCCGATCCTCGGCTTTATTTTCTTCACTTTAGGAGCCAGATCACCCCTACTTGCTTTCCTGATCAGGATTTTGGTTTAAAATTGGGTACTGCGTAACTTTTCTCATCCGATGTGCCTGTTTCGATGCCAATCGCCTTTAACTGCCCGAAATGCCAGAAACAGCTGACTGTGCAGGACGACATGGCAGGCAAAGTCGCCAAGTGCCCCTGTGGAACCATGCTGAAAATCCCGGTGCCACAGGCCGCTGCGACCGCTCAGCAGGCACCCCAGCATCAGCCTCAGGGAAGGCCTCAGCAGGCCATGCCTCAGCAGGCCATGCCTCAGCAGGGGATGCACCCGCAACCAGGAATGGTCGCTGCCGGCCAGCAACCCGCTCCCGTCGGTGCAGCCTCGTCCCTGCCCAGCCAGGACATGATGGCGGGGGGCCCAATGGCGGCACAACCCCTTGCAGGGTCCCAGCCAGCGCCCCAGGCACCCACCGGGCCTGCCATGGCAGCGCCCCAGAATTTCCAGAACCTGAATCCCGACTTCAGGGTTCAGTGCGTTCAATGCGGTCAACAATTCCCCATGCGGCCGGATCTCTTCGGACAAACCATCACCTGTAAATGTGGTGCCCCAGTCCGTTTTGAAGACCCACTGGGTTCTACCGGTGCCCTCATCAACACCGCCCCTCAACAGGAAGGCGACGAACAGGGGAATTTGCCGGTTGCCTACCAGTCGCAGAGCCAGCCCTCAGTCACCGCTCGACAGGCGCGGCAGCGTGAGGAAGATGTTCTGAAAAGATATCTCAAGGACGATGACCAGTTTGCTGATCCAAATGAAAGCAGGGGCTCGAGTGGTCCAGGGTATCGAAAACACAATCCCAATCGCGCTTCTTTCTGGATCAGGCTGGGGGCAGCTTTTCTCGATAACTTCATACTGGTTGCTTTGTACTTCGGGGTCTTCTTCCTCACCATTCTGATTGCACCCACGGTGTTCGACTTCAGCGCGAGTGCTGACCCGGACGATTTCCTGAAGGGCATCATTCTCGCAATGGCCGGGTTCATGATATGCACCCTGGGAGTTTTCCTGCTTTGGGTCATTTTTGAAATAGCATTGGCGGTAACGCCTGGCAAGGCGATACTGGGCCTTCGGATCGTTGATTACTCGGGCAAAAAGGCAGACGCGGGAAAAATGGTGATGCGTTCTCTCGTCAAATACGGGGCAACCCTTGTGAGTTCAGTCGGATTTCTTTTTATATTTAGCGACCTGTTTTTCATGATCAAGGTTTTTAACGGCCTCGGCAACCTGATTGGGATTACCTACTTTGCCGGTTGCCTGATGGCGTTGGGCGAAGAAAAAACCGCCATGCATGACCGGTGGAGCGAATCCGAAGTGGTCGTCAAAAGCTAGTCCTGAACACTTTTTCGCTATTTCTTCAAATAACGGTCGAACCACTCGATCAGTGCCGACTCCGCCCGCTGTCCGTCTTCCCCGGTAAACCCATGCGCTGCGCCCTTGATGACCATCAAGCGGTGTTCCACCCCCGCCTTCTCAAAGGCCTTGGCAATTTTCTGGCTGTGCACCAGCGGCACCAGTTCGTCCCGGTCTCCGTGAATCAGCAGCGTTGGCGCATCATCACTGCTGACCTGCGACAGGGGTGAATTCTTCTCGACCTCCTTGAGTTCAAAATCGAGGGCTGGAAACTGTTTGACAAAACCGGGATCGCCTACATAGCCTTTCAAAAAAGTGGGGGGGAAATAGGCAACCACTGCCCGCACCCGCGAGCTGGCCGAACGGACAATCGATGCCGGCTGAATACCCTTTTTACCGGTAGTCCCCAGCATCAGTGAGAGGTGTCCCCCGGCACTCCCGCCGCAAACACCAATTCTCTCCGGATCGATCCCCAACTTTTCGGATGTGAAATGCACATGTTGGATTGCCTGGCGTACATCGCGGACCGCCTCCGGCACCTTGTACCGGGGACTTGATCCATGCCGGACCAGGATCAGCGTGTATCCACTGGAAACAATTTTTTCAAACAGGTTTTTTTGACGGGGCGGCTTTTGGCGAACCACCTGCTCGGGAGGGAGCCATCTGGAAACCCACCCACCGCTGACCATGAACAAAACGGCTGCCCTGGTCCTGTTTTCACCAGGCTGGATCACATCGTAAGTCATCGCCAGACCATCCTTGTGGCCGTAAACGACATCCGGAATGATCCGGACCCAGGACTCGTCTGCTGAAAGGACCTGAATTCCGGGCGTCCACAACAACAGGATTACCCAACTCCCAATTCCATAGGATTGCTTCATGATGACTTGCCCAATTCCTGGATACACTGGATTACAAGGATGAGCAGGTATTGTAGAGCCCAACGGTTAAAGATCCAACGATGATGGCAGGCGGAAAGGGTTCAAACGTCGCAGGTTCGACCGAACCAGTTTGCCATGAGCCCGGTTTTATGAATCCCGTGCCATGCGGAAGTGAGAGAATATCGCCCCCGGCAATCGCAAACCCGATCACTGAAAAGATCATTCAGCCAGACCTGGCTTCTGGACTTCGGCTTTGAAAAACGGAAGTCCCCACGGTGCCCAAGAGTCCGTTTCTGACCGGCTTCGCGGTGCGGCAGCGGTCGTGGGCGACAGCAATCGCGGTGCCAGCTTTCCTGCTGCAGGTCAGTTTCCCCGGGATCCTGCTATACCGCTGCCTTGGAAACAATGGCTCCCCGGGCCTGGATAGCGAGATTAATTCGCTCCATCTGTTTTTCATCCAGTTTCCAACCAAAGGCACCGGCCGTCTCACGAATCTGGTAATCCCGTTTGGCGCCACAGAGAGCGGCTGTAATTCCAGCCTGATGAATCGTCCAGTTCACCACCACCTGGGAAACCGTCTTTCCGATCTGGTCAGCGACGTCTCGTAACTGGTCGACAAAATCCTGGTTGCGTTCCCATTCCTGCCCCTGGAACATCGGGTATTTTTTTCTCCCGTCTTGAGGTTGAAACTGATGATCCCGCCGGAGTTGGCCTGCCAACAGACCTTTCATGAGCGGCCAGTAGCAGATGACCGACACATCATTGGCCTGGCACCAGGGCAGAAGGTCGGCTTCGATCTCCCGCTGCAGCATGTTGTAGTGGGGCTGGGCCGCCGAAATCGGACAGACCTCGCGAAAAGCCTCCATCTGTGCAACGGTGTAATTGGATACACCGATCGCCAACGCTTTGCCCGAATCCAGGATCTGGCGAAAAGCAGCCGCCGAATCCGCAACATCGATGGCAGGGTCCGGGGCATGGTGGTAGAGCAACTCCACCTGGTCGGTCTGTAACCTCCGCAGTGACTCATCCAATTGGCTCACTATTTTTTCCGGCCGCCCGTCGACGTGACGCACGCCTTCCTCGTCCCAGTGAATACCGGCCTTGGTGGCAATCACCAACTGGTCCCGCACCGGACCCAGCGCCTGGGCCATCAGTTTTTCGCTTTCACCGTTTGCCCCATAACAGTAGGCGGTATCAAAAAAATTGACACCACTCTCAATGGCTGCTTCGAGGGTCTTCAGGCTGTCGAGGTCGTTAACGTCGATACTGGTCATGCCCGCAATTGGCCAGCACCCCATCGCCACCGGCGTCACCTCGATCCCGCTATTTCCAATTTCACGTTTCCCGTTGGACATTCGGCGTCCCCCCCCTTTACCTGTTCAGACCTGCAGCAAAAAATCGTCCTCGAACAACCTTTTCGTCCCAACCGGATGGAAAACCGGTTCTTCCGTGTCGGGCTCAAGCCACCAACTCGGCCGCCAGTTCCCTCTTGCAGGCATCCACGATGGACTGGCAGGCCTGGTCAGCCTGCTCGCCTGTCAGGGTTGCCTCCTTGCCTCTCAGGACGACACTCAAAAGAACCCGTTTTTTACCGGCACCATCTTTTTCCGGGTTGCGAAAAGTCTCCACGTAGCGGGCCGATTCAAAAAATTCGCCAGCCGATCCGGATACGGCATTCTCCAAAGCCGCCCAGCGCACCGACTCGTCCACGATAAAATTGAAATCCCGGGTCATCGTCGGCTTGTCGCTCAGGACCCTGTGAAGTGGGATCAACTCGGCCACATCATAGAATGCCTGCATATCGATTTCCGCTATCGAGCAGTCCTTGCGCAAATCAAAATCGTCCTTTGCCTTGCGGGACAATTCGCCCAGGTAACCGATCACGGTTCCCCCCAACTGAACGACGGCACTCCGCGAGGGGTTCAAAAGCGGCTCCCGACAGTCGTCAAATTCGATGCGAGTTTCGGGATTCATCTCCCGGAACAGGGCCTCGATTGTTCCCTTGATGGCGTAGTAATCCCGGCTGCTGATAAACGCGATTTTGGTCGGTTCCCGGGGAAGCCCCTGGGGGCCGGGCAGGTAAACATTGGCAATCTCAAACAAATCAGCCTCCGCCCCACCCTGGTGTTCGTTGAATCTTCGGGCTTCCATCAGGCTGGGAACGATACTCTTTCTCAAAAACTGAACTGCCCCGGAATCCTGCCAGCGTTTGGCAACCACACCCAGCATCGGCTGAATCGCCTCCAGGGGTTCTTCCTTGCACCAGGGAGAAAACAGTTCCGTCCATTGCTTCAATACCATGCTGGCAGTCATCGCCTCATCAAACCCGGCACCGATCATCAGGGAACGGGCCTTGATTGCCACCCGGTCTTCATTCCGTTTGACCGTTGCCGCCATCGGAACATCAGCGTTTTCGGGAATCTTGTCAAACCCGTAAATGCGTCCCACCTCCTCGATCAGGTCGCATTCCCGTGTCAGGTCACGCCGCCATGAGGGAGGGCGAACCGTGATCGCCGCTTCATCACTGCTCAATATTTCACAACCCAGGCTGCCCAGGATTGCCGGCACCTGGTCCAGGGGAACCTCGATCCCCAGAATTCGCTTCAACTGCTCGATGCGAAGCATGACGTCACAGCCGCGAAAACTGGTTGTGCCCACATCAATCACACCCGAGGCGAGTTCACCGCCAGCCAGCTCCAGGATCAACTGGCAGCAACGCTGGCTTGCATAATCGGTTCCGCTGGGATCGATGGGTCTTTCAAAGCGGTAGGAAGCCGGACTGAACAGCTTGAGCGAACGAGCTGTCGAACGGATCGACATCGGAGAAAACTCTGCCGCCTCGATCAGGACATCGACCGTTTCCTCAGAAACCTCGGAGTCGGCGCCCCCCATGACCCCCCCGATTCCCATCGCTTTTTCTGCGTTGGCGATCACACACATGCTCTCATCCAGCTGGTAGGTCTGATGATTGATGGCCTCAAACGCCTCCCCTTTGCGGGCCCGTCTGACGACCACTTTCTGACCTTCAATTTTGCCGCAATCAAAAGCATGCAGGGGCTGACCACATTCCATCATGACGTAGTTCGTGATGTCGGCCACGTTGTTGATCGGCTTGTAATCCTTGAAAACCGCCTGCAATCTCCTGACCAGCCAGTCAGGACTCGGTCCAACACGCACACCCCGAATCAGCCGGGTCGTGAATCGATAACAGAGATCATCGCAATCCAGGTCAACCGAGACCGAATCGGTAATCGGAGCTCCTTTGGCTTCCAGTGGCGTCTCGGGCACCCGCAGCCCGGTTCCATAAAGAACAGCGATTTCGCGAGCCACTCCAAGATGGCCCAGGCAGTCCGGTCGGTTACTGGTGACTTCCAGGTCAATCGACGTATCCCCATCCACCCAGGACTCCGACCCCTCATGGTTCAAACCGGACATCGTCAGTTTGTCCACCAGCTCTTCGTGGGTCATGTCCAGGTCAACGTATTCGCGAAGCCAATCCCATGAGACAATCATGATCTGTTCTTTGGATAAAGGAGAAAAAAGATGGATGGATAAACTGGAGAGACCTGCTGAAAACCGGGCAACTTTCGAGAAAGACTGCCCGATCGGCATCCCGCAAGAAAACGTTCCCGCCGGAACCGTCAAAACTGGTGCAGGAACCTCGATTCATTGGTAAACAAATCGCGGATATCTTCGATTTTGTGCCTCATCATGCACAACCTTTCGACTCCCAGTCCAAAGGCAAAACCGGACACCGTTTCCGGATCGTAGCCAACCGACTGCAGGACATTGGGGTCGACCATACCGGCACCACCGAATTCGATCCACTTTCCATTCCAGAAATAGTCGGCCTCGACACTCGGCTCGGTAAAAGGAAAAAACGAAGGTCGGATACGGACCTTGACGTCCTCGCCGAGGTAATTGGATGCGAACAGACGCAGGACCGTTTTCAGGTCAGCCATCGTGACATCGACATCGATCATCAGGCCTTCCATCTGGTGAAACATCGGGTAGTGCGTCCGGTCGGCAGTATCCGGCCGATAAACCCGCCCCAACGAAATGATCCGGATCGGTGGGGGGGTGTTTTCCATCACCCGGATCTGGACCGTACTGGTCTGACTTCGAAGCAGCATCGGCTGACTGGTTTCCGCGGTTCGGCTGGCCACGGACACATAGAAATTGTCCAGTGGGTCACGGGCCGGGTGTTCCGGGGGAATGTTGAGAGCCTCAAAGTTATGCCAGTCATCCTCGACCTCGGGGCCCTCCGCGATCGAAAAGCCGAGACGTCCCATGATGTCCTTCAGCTCTTCGATGGTCTGGGTAATCGGGTGCACTCGTCCCAAACGGTAACCCTGACCGGGCAGCGTGGGATCAAAAGTTGAATCAACTTCATCGTCAGCCGCAGTTGACAGCCGGTTACGCGCCGATTCGAAAGCATCCTGAATATTCTTCTTGGACTCGTTCAGTTTTTGACCGGCAGCCGGCTTGTCGGAGGGATCCACGCTCCCCATCAGTTTCTGGGCGGCCTTCAGCTTTCCCTTTTTCGCGCCAAGGAATTCCACTCGAAATTCTTCCAGTTGTTCCTCGGAACTGGCGTTTCCAAATGCCTCACTGGCCAATGCACAGAGGCTGTCGAGCTCGGCCACGAATTCCTGTAACGCCATTTCGGATCTCTCTGGAAATTGAATTGATGAAACCATGGAGTCCAACCAGGGTGACTGCCATCATTCACCGGATTGTACAGCATGGTGATCCGCTGCTGGATCCTGATTGAACCAACTGCCTGACTTTTGCCGACAGAAAACGGGTGCTGGCTTCAGACAGGCACAAGGATGCCCCGGAGCCCCATCCATGCCGTCGTTTTGCTGGAGAGGCTCATCGTTAAATGCCAATCCACAAACTGACGCACTGGGCGTACCCTGATCCCGGTCTCGGCCTTTTGCTGGAAAAGGAACCTTGCCAGAAGCTGTTCCGGAAAAAGGGTCTGGTGATCAACGATACCGGCAGCGTCAACGAGACCGGCAGCATCAACGAAACCGGCAGCTCAGGCTGCCAGGGCTGACTTGGCTGCCTCGACGACCTGGTCAAAAGCGGCAGGATCGTGAATGGCCATCTCGGACAATGTCTTTCGATCGAGCTCGATCTCTGCCTTTTTCAGGCCACAGATGAACTCGCTGTAGCGAATGCCCCGTTCCCGGCAGGCTGCGTTGATCCGGATGATCCACAGTTTGCGGAACTCGCGTTTCCTGACTTTTCGGTCGCGAAACGCAAAAGCACCTGCACGCACGACGGTCTCCTTGACCGTTCTCAGCAGGTTTTTTCGGCCGCCCCGATAACCCTTGGCCTTTTTAAAAAGACGTTTTTTAGCCCGCGTTCGGGCTGCACCTTTTCTGGTTCTCATGGTTCTTTCTTTGAATCCGCACTGACAAGGCCCCCTCTGCCTGAACAGAGAGCGTTTTTACCCGAGCGCTGGTTGGGTCCAACCGACAGAATTGTCGGCAAACCGTTGGTCTAATAACTGTTTTTTCCGAGAGCCGCTTGAATCTTCTTTTCCACGCAAGTCGCCAGGGTGCCGGTTCCACGCAGATTGCGTTTCCGTTTTTGGGACATGCGGGTCTGCAAATGGCTGGTGCCAGCTTTTCGATGCTTGGCCTTGCCCTTTGCTGTCAAGCGAAATCTCTTTTTGGTCCCCTTGTGGGTTTTCATTTTTGGCATTTGAAGTCTGCCTTCCCAAATTGAAAATCGCGTAAAATCAAACAGAACATGATATCAGGCCCTGCTTGCCAAAGAAAGGGCCAATTCCCGGACAAAACCAACTTCCGACGGCCTGGATCGCCCGAGTGCCCACCGTCGCGATGCTCCCGGACGACAAATGGGGCCCGATGGCGAAATGATCCGTTCGCCCGCTGCCTGCGTTCCCGCTGTCCCCTCATTGGCTTTCAGGGGCCGAATCCCGGCAAAGAGCCCTCTTTTGCCGTCCTGCCAATATCCACAGGGCGATGAAATCGTAGGCTGCATGGCTGATGACTGGTGCCAGGTAGGTCCCCGAAAGGACCATCAATCCGCCGAGGTAGATCCCAACCCAACTGATCCAGAAGGCATAATTCAGATTGATAAAGTGACAGAAACCGAAAATCACCCCGACCACCACCATCCCGATCCAGGGGCCCGCTGCCCCGCCCCACCAATCGGTCACCCCACCCTGCAAACACCAGCGAAAAAAGAGCTCTTCTCCAAGGCCGGCCATACAGCTCAAAATCGCCAATTCCGACAGAGAGCAATCCCCGAACAGGGGAACCAGCTTTTCGTCGACCGTCTCTCTCATCCGGCGACAGATTCTCCACTCGGACTTGAGCAGGGCCCACAACAGCAATAGCATCGGCAAGGTCCCCAGGATGCCCCAGGACAACGCCGGAAAAAGTACGGTTTGCCAGCCCAGGTCCATGAGTGATTGGTGCGGGTCGCAGAACCCCAGTCCACCGATGACCACCGCCAGGATCACCAGTCCCCCTTCTACCAGCAGTCCCATTTGAAGCAAATCGACCCGTGGCATATCGGAACCCTTCCCGGGTGACGAAGCAGGATCCTCTGTATCTCCTTCACCCGGTAACGCCTCCATCCCTCGCCGAGATCTGTCTTCATCCACTTCGCAAACCTTCTGAATACGCCCGCCGGATCGAATATTCCCGACTTGCCCCGTCCCAAGGGGACACCCAATACGTTAGCTTACTTGGCAGGGCACCCAGCCTGCCGTTGCATGAAAAATCCTTCCCATGAATTGTATTCATTCTGTTCCGATGAAGAGCCACAAAACAGCCGCCCCCCCTCTCCGATTCGTCCATTCTGTCCTTTTCCCGGGGATTCTCCTCTGGCTCGGCGAAGGTGCACGGGCGCAACAGGACGCCTATTTCCCCCCTTCAGGCACGGACCAGGTCTGGGAAAAAACCAAACCGGAAAAGGCTGGCCTGAAAAAAACAAAAATCCGGCAGGCGTTGGATCTCGCCTTTGCAAACCGTTCCACCTCGATCGTGATCCTGCATAACGGGCGAATACTGGCTGAAAAACATCTGACACCGACGGAGATTCGCAAACTCAGCATGGGACGCATGTGGATCGGTACCAGCCCGCGAGGAGAATCGATCGAGGACGTGGCTTCGGTACAAAAAAGCGTGGCCAGCCTGCTGGTCGGTGTGGCGATCCAGAAAAAACTTTTGAAGCTGGACGATCCCGTTTCCAGACACCTGCCGCAGGGCTGGTCGGAGGCCAGCCAAAGCGTTGAAACGGCAATCACACTCCGCCACCTGGTGACCATGACCTCCGGCCTGGATCGCCGACTCCGGCAGTCCTCTCCTGCCGGCCAGGCCTGGCAATACAACACATCCGCCTATGCCCAAGTGATGAAAGTCGTGGAGTCGGTAACGGGTTCTGACCGAAACAGGGTCACCACCGACTGGCTGGGAAGCCGGATCGGCCTGCAGAACTCCCGTTGGATCAAACGCCCGGGATCGCTCGGCAATCCTTTTGGATTTGCGACCACGGCCCGGGACCTGGCCCGGTTGGGGCACCTGGTGTTGAGCCAGGGACTGTGGGATCAGGATAGAGTTTACTCGCGAACCGGCTATTTCCAGGAAATGACCCGTTCGTCTCAAAAACAGAACCCCTCCTACGGATTCCTCTGGTGGCTTAACGGAAAGCCATTCAGTGTGCGTGCCGGCGGAGTCAAATCGAGTGGGATGATCCTGCCAGAAGCGCCCGGCGACCTGTTTTTTGCCGCCGGTGCCCTGGGAGGAAAACTGTATGTGATTCCTTCGAAAAAACTGGTCGTGGTACGAATTGGAGGCCAGCCGACCGATCGCCAATTTGAAAAAAAATTCTGGCAGACGCTCTCCCCCTGAATCCCAACCGTTACTGCAGGACGCCCGTCACTCGACCGACCCGGGGGTGGACTCTCCAGTGCGATCGCCTGCAGGTACTGGATCAATCCGTTTCGCCGGTGCTTGCTTTCCAAACGACCGGGTCTCTTTCCGGACTGCTTCTCCCTTCCGTTCCCAAACTTTACCAGGCGATTGGGAAACCCCGTTCTCCGAGCAACCTTGCCCCTGCCATCGACAGGTCCCTTACTGGATCATTTTTTCTCAGGGACGACTTCGGGTTGCAAATCGCCGCCGGTCTCAAGAAGCTGGATTTCAACCTCACTGGACTGATTGCCTCCGTAATGGACCCGGTGCGTCGCTTTCTGAAAATCCGAAGCCTGGGCTTTGAAAATATTGTCCACATACTTCTGGGGATTTCGGTCAATCAAGGGAAACCAGCTGCTCTGAACGTGCACCATGATCCTGTGTCCCTTTTTGAAGGTATGAAACACATCCTGGAGTTTTACATCCACATCGGTCACCTGCCCCGGCACGAATGGTTCCGGCGTTGAAAAACTCTTGCGAAAACGGCCACGCAGCACCTCACTCCGTACCATTTGCTGATAGCCCCCCAGATCCACCTCGGGAATCCTTGGATCATTGACCATGGTCTCCGGATAGACGTCGATCAGCTTCACGATCCAGTCTGCGGAGGTGCCACTGGTGGAGACCTTCAGGCGGGCGGTCAGCGGACCAGCCAGGGTCACTTCCCGTTCCAGCACCTCTGACTGGAAAACCAGCACATCTTTGCGATCGGAAGCAAATCGCTGGTCGTCGGTCATGTAGGGCCTCGGTGTAAAACGGATTTTCAGATCCGAACGTTTGCGATAGGGAACCGGGTCAGCCGGATCACTGACAAATTCATCAAAAGCCTTTTCCGCCCCGGCTTGCCGAAAAGAGAGTCTGCCGGGACTCAAATAAAGGCTTTGCTTTTTTGAACCGGAGGGTGGCCAATTGGCGAATGCATTCCACTTTTTCCTGCCCGTATCATAGACCAACGCCTCAAACCGGGGTTGTTTCCCCTTGTCTTTGAGGAAGTGCTCAAAAAAAGGTGCCTCTACTTCCCGTTGGTAGAAGTCGGAAATGCCATCTCCAAATGCAATGTTGCCAACACGCTGCATCTCCAGATCGCGGGCCCAGTCTCCGTGACTCCAGGGTCCCATCACCAGGCAGTTGAAGGTTTTCGGATTATGCTTTTCGATCGCCCGGTAGATCTCGAGCGGGCCGTAAAGATCCTCCGCGTCAAACCAGCCACCAACGGTCATAACCGGTGTTCGTACATTCTTCAGGTGCTGCACGATTCCCCTCGCCTGCCAGAACGCGTCATAGTTCGGGTGTTCCACCAGTTGTTGCCAAAAAAAGTTGTCCTTGCCGTAGTACTTTTTCGAGTTGGACAATGGTCCAAGGTCCATGTAGAACCGGTACGCGTCCTGATCTGTCACGGACGCCATCTTGTACCACTGTTCGGACGTCGGGCCCGAATGCTGGTAACCGAATACAGAGGTGGCCATCCAGTACATCTGTACGTAGGCCCCCTGGTGATGAAAATCGTCAAAAAAGAAATCACCGATGGGCGCCTGGGGCGAAGCGGCCCGCAGAGCCGGATGGGCCTCGGGGAGCGCTGCGGCAGAGTAAAAACCGGGGTAGGAAATCCCCCAGATACCGACTTTTCCATTATGGCCCTTGATGTTTTCCAGCAGCCAGTCGATGGTATCCCGGGTATCGGAACTTTCATCAATGGAATGGTCACCCGGCACATGAGGCCGCATGTTGTCGTATTTCCCCTCGGACATCCAGCGGCCACGCACATCCTGTTTGACAAAGATATATTTCTGATCTTCCGTATAACGTGAGGGTCCGATTCGCCCGGGCATCCGGCCCTGGCCATAGGGACG
Source organism: Planctomycetota bacterium (assembly GCA_036336715.1). Lineage (GTDB taxonomy): Bacteria > Planctomycetota > Planctomycetia > Pirellulales > Pirellulaceae > JABAAE01. The sequence continues at coordinate 14,073 of JAYZFP010000091.1, read as the reverse complement.
ACAACTATAGGGGGTGCGGTTCATCAGGATCGGGTACGTTCGGGAACGGTCCTTGGGAGTGAATACCGCTGTATACAAATGGACACCGTCCCGAACAGGGATCCGGTATTCGGCCTTGTCGTAATTTTCTTCCACCCGCGTGGCGCGGTCCTGGCCAAATGAGAAAGGAACGAAAACCGCAACGACACATAAGAAAAAAAAGGGCCGCTTCAACTGATTTGCCAGTTTGCCTGAAAACATTTTCATCACCTGATGGATTCCTTACCTATGAGTCGTTTGATCAAACCAATCTGGCCTGCGTGAAGCATCTCATGGTCCACCGCAAAAAGCAGAGCTCCATAATGCGTGGCGTAGGCCGCATGGGGCGGGTCAACCTGCCGGTTCAGGTGCTCCGGATCAAAAGTGGGCAACTCTTTCATGACCTGTTCGTACACTCGGTCAAGAATCGAACGAATCTCGCCAGGAGCAGGATTGGCCGCTGGATCCGGGTTGGGAACGGTCCCCCGGGAGTACTTTTTTCGAAACGAGGAAGGCATCAGGTCGAGATCCACCTCTGCCCTGCCCCGCTGACGGAACAGCGCCAACCCGTATTGGGACATGGCAATGTGACCGACCTGCCATGCAATATGGGTCACGCCCCCGGCGGGCTGACGAAACCAGTCCGGTTCCTCCAGGTCCTCCAGCAGGGAAAGTGTATAACCACGGGCAAACGCCAGGTGCCTTCCCAGCACAGCAACCGCCGTTTCATCGGCAACGGCATCCAGAGAGGCGGCGGAAAAGATTGGATCAACGGGTTCTGTCATCGATTTACAGTGATCTCAGGTATTCAATTGTAAAGATTCCATTGGAATGGCCGTCGCTGAAATGGATCGAGTAGGCATAATTGCCGGTCGGTTCCATTTTGAGAATGCTGACGGGGCGGGTGGCTTCCAACGCCAACAGGGGAAGCCCAGTTTCCTGCGGCGGATCCTGGGAACGCTTTTCCCGGCAGGTGGCACAGGGGCACTTGTCGCGAAGATCCTTGATCGCGATACGCTGTATGGTGGCGTCACTCCACTCGATAACCAGGTCCTGGTGTTCGGTGCTCAACTGGATAGGTGTCAAATCCATGATGATTAAAAGGCCTCCTGTTTCCGGATTGCACGAATCCCCATCGTTTCTTTTTAAGTTGCTGACGAAATCCCGTCGAGGGGCGACCCAACCGGAAATTCCCTATCCGTCAATTCGCTTGGGTGCTGGAAATTCAATGGTAAACTGGGTCCCCAGCCCCGGCTCACTCTGCACGCTGATGGTACCTCCATGAGCCTCGATAAAGCGTTTGGCTGTTGGCAACCCCAGGCCACTGCCTCCCTCCTTACGCGTATAAAAAGGGTTGAAAATCTTGACCAGGGTATTGTCGTCCATACCGCACCCATTATCGATCAGGTCGAGAGCCACCCCATTCAAGGTGGACCTGGTTCGGACCAGGAACTGTCCCCCTTCCCTCATCGCTTCCATGGCGTTTTTGATCAGGTTCTGGAGTGAGACCTGGATCATCTGACGATCCAGCAGGATCGAAGGCAGATCCGGATCAAGATGCCGCACGACCTCGACCTGGTAATCTGCTGCCAGGACAGAAAAGAAATCAAGCATCGACTCGACTTCCAGGTTCAAACTTCCGATATGCAAATCGATCTTGTCAGGCCTGGAATACCTGAGAAAATCCCTGACCAGCTCATTCAGCCGGTCACATTGCTTGTTCAGTTCCTTGAGCTTCAAAAGAGTGCGGCGGTCTTCAGGTGTTGCCGCGTCCTCAAAGTCCTCCGCCATCAGCGCCACATTCAGGCTGATCACCGAAAGAGGTGTCTTGATCTCATGGGCCAATGACCCGGCCAACTCGGCCAACTCGTTGTACTGGGACCGCAGGCTCTTGATCTCGGCTTCGTATTGGGAGACTGTTTTTTCCATGCTCGGCATCAGGAATACGGGTTACGGGCCAACCGACCGAATTTGCGACTGCATCCGGATGCAACCTCAGGGAACCGGTCGGCTCGCTTGACCAAACTCTCGGACTCCCCCCTGTTTTTCCGGCGGGTTTTTCCGGCGGGAGCAGCCCCAGCCTAAAACAAGAGCCCGGCTGAAACCGAGCTCTTCCTGGCTTTTCTGTTTGAAAATTCCGATCTCAATAACGATCACCGGATCGACCACCGCCGCCACCGGATCGACCACGGCCACCGCCGCCGCCACCGCCACCGGATCGGCCACGACCACCGCCGCCGCCACCGCCGCCGGATCGACCACGACCACCGCCGCCGCCACCGCCGCCGGATCGGCCACGACCACCGCCGCCGCCACCGCCGGATCGACCACGACCACCGCCGCCGCCGCGATAACCTCCTCGATCACCGCCCCGGTCGCTTCCCCGGTCGTCGTAATCGTCGCCACGCGGCTGATCATCTCCGTCAAAGTCATCAAACTCGTCTTCGTACTCATCGTCATCATCGTAGTCGTCATCAGATGATGAGGAATCGTCGTAATTATCGTCCTCAGGGTAGTCATCGCCCTCGTCGAAGTTCTCTTCCTCAGACTCCTCTTCCTGGGCAAAATCATCTTCCAGTCCAAGCTCCTCAAGGGCCGCTCGACGACTCAGCTTGACCCGGTCATGGTCGTCAATGCCGATCACCTTGACCTTCATTTCATCACCCACCTGGCAAACATCGTCAACGCTGCTGATGAAACCGTTGGACAATTCACTGATGTGACACAACCCGTCACGGCCAGGAAGGATTTCAACAAACGCTCCAAAGTCGCGGACACTCGAAACTGTTCCGTCGTAAATCTTGTCCAACTGAACCGTTGCCGTGCAGGCCTCGACACGGGCGAGGGCCTCTTTGGCCGAATCGCCGTTGGTAGCGGAAATAATTACAGAGCCATCGTCATCAACTTCGATAACCGAATCGGTTTCTTCCTGGATGGCACGGATGTTCTTGCCGCTGGGGCCAATCAGTGCACCGATCTTGTCTGGATCGATCTTGGTTCGCAACATTCGCGGAGCACTCGAAGCAACGTCCGCCCGGGGCTTGGAAATGGTCGACAACATGGTCTTCAGGATTTCCATGCGGGCTTCCTTGGACTGCACCATGGTCTCCCGGATGATCTTTTCACTGATCCCCGTAACCTTGAGGTCCAGCTGGATTCCCGTGATCCCGTTCTGGGTTCCGGCAATCTTGAAATCCATATCACCAAAGTGATCCTCGTCACCGAGAATATCGGTTAGCAGCACAAAATCGTCTTCTGATTCGCGAACCAGTCCAACCGAAATTCCGGCTACAGGGTTACTGATCTTGATACCCGCCGCCATCAGGCCCAGTGTCGCTCCACAGACCGACGCCATGGAGGAGGAACCGTTGGACTCGGTGATGTCCGAAACAACGCGGATGGTATAGGGCGATTCCTCCGGGTCGGGCAGAACCGGTTTGACGCTGCGTTCCGCAAGAGCACCATGTCCGATTTCCCGCCGGCCTGGACCACGGATCGGTCGACATTCACCTACTGAATAGGAGGGGAAGTTGTAATCCAACATGAACTTTTTCGAGTATTCTTCGAGCAGTCCGTCGACTTTCTGCTCGTCCCTTCCCGTACCCAACGTGACCGTAATCAGGGCCTGGGTTTCACCCCGCTGGAAAAGGGCCGAACCGTGCACACAGGGAAGCAGATCGACCTCGCATTCAATGTCCCGCAGTGTGCGATTGTCCCTTCCATCCGGGCGGGTGCCTGAAAGAATCAGGTCCCGCACGACCTTTTCCTCCAGGTCATGCCAGACGGTGGAAAAGCGGGCCGCACAAATTGCCCCTTCGGCATCGGGATCTGGAATCACTTCCGCAACCGCTTTTTCTTTCAGGGCGCTGACGGCCTCGGCCCGGTTGGCTTTTCCCTCGGTCCGCTTGGCCGTTTTGAAATCTTCGTAGTACGCGCCCACCAGCCGGTCATACAGGCCGTCATCTTCAGGCTCAACGTACTCCATTTTCTGCACTTCACATTTTTCAAACAGCTCTCGCTGCAAAGCACAGATTTCCTTGATCACGCCGTGGGCAAACATGATTGCGTCACCCATGTCGTCCTCGGGAATCTCCCGGGCAAATCCTTCGATCATGGCCACTTCGGTCTCGCCACCGGAGACGATCAGGTCCAGATCACTGTTTTCCAACTCATCATGAGTGGGGAAAGCCACCAGCTCACCATCAATTCGCCCCACGCGAACCGAGGCCACGGGTCCCTGGAAAGGAAGGGGGGAGATAAACAGAGCTGCTGCCGTACCATTCATTGCCAGCATGTCACCATCAGTCTGCCGATCGCTCGCCAGAACCGAGGCACAGCATTGAACCTCGTCGATATATCCCTTGGGAAACAGGGGCCGGATGGGACGATCCATCAAACGGGCGGTCAGGGTCTCCTTCATGCTGGGGCGACCTTCCCGCTTCAGGAAACCACCGGGAAACTTGCCCGCTGCACAGGTCCGCTCCCGGTAATCACAGGTCAAAGGAAAAAAATCCTGTCCGGGCCTTGAGGAGCCGGAAGCGACCGCATTAATCACTACGGTATCGTTGTACCGGGCCATCACACATGCAGATGCCTGCTTGGCAATCTGACCAGTTTCGAAAGACAAAACACCTTTGCCAATCTGCTTTTCTACTTTTACTTTCACTACTACTACCTTTTCCAACTCTCTGTTGGATTCAACCTGAAAGGATTCAACCGTTTACAATTTATCTTCTTTTCTCTGGCAAATTGACACCGGGCGCGGTTTGCCCCGGTCACACTATTTCACCAGGCATGTACCTTTCGGCGATCAATCGACCGCCGAAGACCACTGCTCCGCCAGCACGATCTCCGGTTACCGGAAATCGGCCTGCGAACCAATTCGCGGGATACATCCAGCGAGCATCGACGTTTGACAGGAAAAAAGAAAACCCTGAGAAAAAGCGTCCAAGCCTTTTAAGAAAATCAATGGACGAAAAACCATCTGAATCAAGTGGACTACCGGTAAGCCGGAAGCCCGTTTCCAGCGAAACAAAGGTCAGGATGCAGAGTTTCCAATGCAAAAAACCGATGCTCCAATCCGAAAAACAACCGGTGACTTGCAGCGACACGACCCATAGGGTACCCTTCGCCGCTTTTCACCATTGATTCATGGTTTTTTCAAACCCAATAATGGATTCGCTGCACCAACAACAATCTATTTTCGAATACCAAGTTTTCCAATGATATCGAGGTAGCGTTGAGCATCGATTTCCCGAAGATAATCAAGCAGACTGCGACGCCGACTCACCATGGCGAGCAATCCCCGACGTGTTGCGTAATCCTTGGGATGAGTACGCATGTGTTCAGTCAGATTGTTGATGCGGGTCGTCAAAACCGCAATCTGGACCTCCGGTGAACCGGTGTCCTTTTCATCCTTTTGATGTTCCTTGATGATCTCGTTTTTTCGCTCTTTCGTGATCGTCATCAGCTACCGAATTTCCTCTTCAACCTTTAAAAGCTTTTCCCTTGCAGAGCTCTTTATTCCAATAAAAGCGGGGAATTTTTCCACAAATGCGTCTCTGGCACCCCCAATGGGATGCCCTGTCAAAGCAAAAAGTGGCTGCGTAAAATTACCCAGCATCAAACTGGACGTCGTCCGAATTTACCTATACGAACTATTTCACAATCCAGTAGTTTATCGAATCGCTTCAAGCTTGCAACCCTTAAACCAACCGTTCCGAGGCCGTTTTTTCCCGGATCACCGTTTCCCGGGGGCTCCCCATTTGCATCCTGGTTCCCAGGTTTGGGCTGCTGACGTGACCGACAGAGGCCGCTCGGAAGGCACTCATTCCCGGGGGGAATACGCCAGGTCATGCCGACTCATATGGACCCGTGAATTGCGCCTGAGCCAACGACTTTTCAGCTACTGATCCGGTGAACAGGCTCCGGACGTCCCGGCTTGAAGGACTGAATTCCATCCAGCCGCAATTCGACACCCAGCTCGCCAGCAAGTGCCTCAACCCCCTGCTTGATGACTTTTTCCAGGTCCTCCGGTTCAGCCGCCACACGTGCATTGACGATCAGGTCAGCTGCGGAGGCTCGTACTTCAGAGGAAAGCGACAATTCGGCAGGCTCATCCGCGGAAACATGGTTTGCAATCGCAGTATCAGCAGGTGTCTGCCCCATTACCTTGAGGTGCGCCGATTCCAGGCCCCTCGCCACGAGGTCATTGGCAACCCTTGCCACCAGCCGCAGCACGAGATGATCGAGATCAAAATCAACTTCCCTCTCCGGCATTCCTTCGCCCACTGCGGCAGTCGCTGAAACCTGGCAGTTAAACCACCCCAACTCGGCCTCACCCTCGGCATAAAGGTCATAATCGACGTCCATCGTGGTTCGAAAAACGTTTTCCCTGTCCTCGATGGCCTCCAACAACTGATCCACATTTTCCCCCGTCCTCCCCGAAATCAGGACAATCTTCTTGCCGGGGTACTTTTCCTCCACCAGGCTCACAAGCTCCTGCCGGTCCTCCTCGTTCAGCTTGTCCATCTTGTTGACCGCCACGATATTTGCTTCCTCGATCTGCTTTTCAAAAATGTAAGCAGCCTTCGGGGAAAACCCGATCTTTCCTTTTCCGGAAAGAATCTTGCGACCATGTTCGGGCTTGAGCAGAACGGTCAACGGTCCGAGCTCAAACCGTTCACCGTAGATCTGTCGCATCGGCTCAATAACGGTTGCCATCAGATCGGTACAACTGCCAACCGGCTCAGCAATAATGATATCCGGCAAATTTTCACGCGCAAGGCTTTCGGCCGTCTCCACCAGGTCATTGAACTTGCAGCAGAAACAGGCACCGGGCACCTCGCCCACCTCGAACCCCTCGGACCTCAGGTGTTCGGTATCGACCAGCCCGTACGCCTGGTCGTTGGTCACCAGACCGATCTTTTTTCCCTGTTCGGAATAATGGCGTGCAATCCTGGAAATCAGTGTTGTTTTCCCGGCGCCCAGGAATCCACCCATCATGATGAACGAAACTGTTTTCCCCTCTTCCATCAGGCTCTCCGTGAAATTGACGGTGAAATGCAGAATTGCAACCCGCCTCATGATAGTCTAAAACCGACCGCTCTTGAATTGATGCCCAAACAGTCGCCTCGTCCCGACCGATTTCATGAACGAAGACTTTTCTTCTGCCTTCCAGTGGCCCCTGCAAGATTCCGAGATCCTGCGCTCGCTGGAGGAGGTCTATCAATCGGGCGACTGGGGCAGTTATGACGGCCGCTGGAACAAGCGGTTGACCGAGGCTCTTTCCGTTTTTTTCGGAATCCAGTTTGCACGCACCTGTTCCTCCGGAACGGTGGCGGTGGAAATCGCCCTGGCGGCAGCCGGCGTCGGCGCCAATGATGAAGTCATCCTGGCGGCTTACGACTTTCCAGGCAATTTCCGCAGTATCGAGGCGATCTCCGCCATACCGGTCCTGGCGGATCTGAAACCGGGCAGCTGGAGCATCAGCGCGGAGTCATTTTCAAATGCCATCTCCGATTCAACGCGAGCAGTGATTGTTTCCCACCTGCACGGAAGCATTGCGGACATCCGGTCCATCTGCACGGTGGCCCGGGAGCGGAACATTGCGGTGATCGAGGACATCTGCCAGTGTCCCGGCGCCCGTATCCACGGTCAAAGACTGGGAACTTTTGGTGATGTGGCCGCGCTCAGTTTTGGTGGCAGCAAACTGCTGTCCGCGGGGCGGGGTGGCGCCATCCTGACCGATGATCCGGCTTTTCACCAGCGTGCCAGGATTTACTCGGAGCGAGGGAACAACGCACACCCCCTTTCGGAACTTCAGGCGGCAGTGCTGATTCCCCAGCTCGATCAACTGGACAGTTTGAACCGACAGCGAGACCAGGGCGTTCAAAAAATGGAAAAGCTCCTGGCCCCCCTGGCAGGATGCTCCCTGGGAGCCCGCGATCCCGATGCGGAACCGGCCTTTTTCAAGGTGCCGATTCTGCTTCAGGACACCAGCCGCAAGCAGCCCATCGTCAACTGGCTGAGATCACAACAGATCCTGATCGACCATGGATTCCGGGGCTTTGCGGGCAGGTCCTCGAGGCGTTGCAGGTCACCAGTGGACCTTCCGGTTGCCATCGATGCCGCCAGAGGGACAATGGTCCTGCATCACCCCTGCCTGATTTCAGCGCAACTCGACAAGATCCTTGCCAAGCTGGTCGATTCACTGCAGACCCACTGAAAACAACCCTCAAAACCTCACCGGTAAGGGTTGGCACTTTCCTGCTCTTCTTTCTGGCGACGGATTTTTTCACGGTATTCAATCGTGACTTCCGCCGGAATTTCCAACGGCTCGAAACCGAAAAAGGTCTCCGTCTTTTCAGCGAGAGCGCCCAGCCGAGCGACGCAACGCCTCAGAAGGAACATCAGGTTTTTCTCCAGGTCCACCGCCGCATCCATGGTGGCGTTGACGTCTTTCTCGGTGGGCAAGTCGGCCACCAGGAACCGGGATAGCGAAATCCTTCCTTCCCCATGGTCGAAGGGATAGCTGACATGCTGGGTAGCAGCACGGACCTGGATCATGTGATCGGTCAACCGACTGAGCGCTGCATTCACGGAGTTGAAAATGTGCTCGTCAATCATCTCCTCGATAACTGACAGCAGCATCAGGTTAACCCGGATTTCAAAAAGAAAAGTCTCAAAGGTCTGACGCAGGCCGATGATGCAGTTCCATGCCAGGATGATGGCCTGGATTTCGGAAGCTACCGTCGCCTGCTCACCACTGGATTCGTAGATTTTGGGGGATCTCATGAATTCGATGGCATCCATGATCCGGGCCCCGAGGACCTGCCGGAAAGGAGCCACCTGCTGCTTGAGCCTGGCATCCTCGTTCGCAAGGTAATGCTGCATCTGCTGGGCCTCCTGCAGAGTGGAGACCTTGAACATGCTGGAGTCACTGAGATCAAATCCGGCCTCCATCAAGCGGCGGGAACAGGTGATCGAGGCCAGGTCCTCTCGCATCTCCTCTTCGTTGTCACACCACTGGGCCTAATAGCGGACATTATCAATCATGTACTTCCGTCTCTCGAGCGTCTCCTTTTTGTAGACTTCACTGTTGATTGCCGTCCCCAGCTTTTCCCGCGGCAGAGTGAAAGTGTCGAACCCGCAAAACTGTTCCAGCGCAAAACGCAGAGCGGCTTTGCCCTCGTTTCGACGAATACCCCTCTCCCGGATCAGCGTTTCCGTATTACGAACCTCGCCCGCGCGAAACTCTGGACCAAAATACTGCTGAAACGCGCGCTGCGTCACGATTCGGCAGAGCGCACCGAGGTTGGAAAACAGCAACGATGCGGGATATTCCAGCTGGAAAGTACCCGGGGTCTGTTCCTGGGCCGCATTGCGGATCCGGTCCCGGTCAGAGGGGTGAGTGTCGTGCCAGGCGGTTTCCTGTTCGAGTAATTCCTTTTCGAATTCCCTGAATTTTTCGTCATCGATGTGCTTTTCATTGTCGACCAGCAGGGCCGGAAAATTATCTGGCAACTGCTTCATCCGCCGGTAGTGATCCAGGTCATCCAGGGTCTTTTCCTGGCACAGTCCCAGCAATCTCAGCCTTCGGGAGGTTTCGGCAAATGCTTTGCTGCCAGACAACCGGGCCTCGTAGCGATCCGCATCGAACTCCATCTGCTGCAGCAGCTTGGCCACGAAAAAATGGCCCACCATTGTCAGCAGGCAAAGGATGTATCGGGCCAGGTAAATGACAACCCGAACAAGGTAGAAGATGTAACAGAAGGGCGCTCCGGTGGTGTGCGACCATTCCTCTACCTTGACATCCCAGGCATCCCTGTTGACCGCCGCTTCGGTAAACCAGTTGTCCAGCGAACGGACGAGGTAGGTCAACCTCATCCCGGTTGTCTGGGTAAAGTGCCCGAACTCATGGGCGATTACCCCGGCAAATTGACGGGTATTCATCGAGCAGGCAAGCGGAAGTCCAATCATCAGTCTCATCCGTTTGTCGAAAGCGCTGGAAGCAAAGGTGGCTCCCGCATTGGCCTGCGGATCAACAACAATCTGATCAGGCGGATCGGTACCGACCAGCTTGCAGATCCTGCCCACGAATTCGAAAAGCACCGGCTCCTGTTCCGGATAGATTTCGTATTCTTCGAATTCCTTTTCCCGACGAAAAAAAACCGGCTTGATCAATGCGATAAACACGCTGGCAGCAGCCAGCAGCACAATGGAACAGATCACCCGCCCCGAAGAAACCAGGCCCTTCCACTGTCCCGGCGGCCAAAAGGTAAAAAACGAGGTTCATGACTGTCCAGAAAAGAACCACTAACGTTGCGATATAGGAAAGGAACATGAAGATCATGACCAGGAATGCCCACAACACACCCAATCCGTAATCGGCCGAGCGTTCCACGGTACCGATCGGTTGGGTCAACGCTTCGAGAACCTGCCGGGTCGCCTGCTCCCGGTCAAAGGGAACAGACGCTCCGTCCGTGGTCTCCTGTTGCGGCGGGGCATTCGCCTGTCCGGAAGACTCGGGCTGCCCGCCTGGAGCGTTTTTCATCATCGGCTACTCCCAGACCAGTCCGATGGCCTTGAGCGAAACGCTCTCCAGCGTCCAGATGCCCACCACTTTCCGGCCCTTGGCCAAAACGCGGGAGTATTGACCATCGCGGGGACGCTTGCCCATCCAGGGCCCGAGATAAACCTCGGACCGGGAATCAGGCGGGGCAAAGATGCACTGGATTCCCTCGATGTACTTGCTGCGGCCACAGTTCACGTTCAGGCCAACCAACACGTCGCCAACACGCCCCTTGGAGTTACAGGGTTCCGACCGGTCAAAAATCGGGTTCACCGCACGGATGGCTGATTGCCCCGGATTGCCTTGCAGGTCGAGGCCAATCAACTCCTTTCCCCCGGGACTTGACAAACACTCGGGTGTCCCCGGCCACTCAAACCCGACCCCGGACGAAAAATTCTCTTTGCCATAAATTCTTCCGGACTTTTTCCCAGCCTCCGCCATGGATGAAACGAGCTTCCTGCGACGTCGACTCATGTCAAATTGCTTGTTTAAATCAAAGACCAGGTTCACGACCTCGTTGTTGTCGCCTGCTGTTTCGTTTGCCGATGCGTTATGGGGAGCTGAAGAAATCGTCGGCCGATAATCGATGGGCCAGCCCTGTCTTGGAAGATTGGGTTTTGCACTCAAACCCGTCGTTTTTGAAAGCGGCCTGTTTCCTGAAAATTCCGGCAGGCCGACAGCTCCCTTTTTGCCGGAAAACAAGGGCACCGTTGGAACCTGCGTCCTGCCGGTCCCCGTCTTTTGATTGGACTGGAAAGTCAAACGGCCTGACGGCAGCTCGGGTGGGGGAGGGAGATTCAGTTTCTGCCGGGTGGTGATGTTTTTCTGGACAGGTATTTTGGGAATGCTGAACTTCGCGGTGGAAGGCTCATACCCCTGTCGCTTGCCCGTCCTGGACGCCTGCCCGCTCCCGGGCGGCTCTTGCCTGGCGACCGGCTTCCAATACCCTTTTTCCTGCAGCTGGATCAGCCCAAAAATGCCCGTTGAAAAAAACAGAAAAGGGAACATTCCAGCCGCCAGGGCCAACCCGGGAAGACGCCGAAAACCAATCACCATCAATGCCGTTCCCACCAGGCCGACCCCAATGCCGAGAATTGCACCGATCAGGTTAACGGCCGCCAGGTTCAGGGGAGTCAATTTTACAAAAGCAAGCAAACCGAGAACCAGCCCGAACATGACCAGCGAAAGACCACGAAAAACGGTACGCGAACGGGCAGTTTCATCAATCCTCGTTGGTCGCTGCTGTTTCAGCTGGGCATTCAGCTGCGCGTAACCCGCGTCTGCCGCGTTCTCCTGCCCCCCGAGAGGTTAACGGCCTGGGAATCCTCGCCAGGAAGGTTTCCAGGCTGGCCGGCAGCCCTTGAGCCATCCGTTCGCCGGGAGTCCGCAGACCCCGGAGCGATCCCTCCACCGATTTCAGCATGGGCAATGTCTGCAAGTTCCCTGTAAGTTTCCGCGGGAGGATTGGCGGGAGAAGGAGGCTGATGGAAAGGCCCCGGTACCGCCGGGGATGGCACCTGCCCCAGGTTGGCCACAAACTCGGAATGACAGTTCGGGCATTTCATCAGCTGGCCGTTGAATTCTTCTGCAATCGTCAGCGGCGAGTGACAAAAGGGGCAACCGATTTGGTAGTTCATAACGCTTGGGACCCATGGTTTGCTGGGGGGCCGCTTCAGTTTAGCAAAACATTTCGCGAATACCTCCTTGCATTCAAACCGATTTTGCAAAAGGGCCAGCCAACTGTCATCAGCGCTTGAGGTGGTCGGGAATCCCTGTTATTCCTTGGGTCTTTGCTGGCCGCTACCAAACGAATCACCTTGGCAAAGGCGGATACGCCGGCAGGACTGCCCTTTTTGACAGGTCCGTCGGGAGTCCTGTTTGAGTCCAGTCCCACCAGGCCGAGGTCCACCGGTGCGCAGAAATCCAATCCTCCAGATGTTTGCCGTTCCGGGTGGACATCTCTATCATTCCGCGACGCCCATTTCAGGTGGAGTGATCCACTTTCTTTGAACGGATTCAAGATCAGCGCTCCCCCCTCCTCCGACTCATTCGTTCGCCAACCGTTACAATCGGGCGAACACCGGCAGGTGGCGACAGTCGCATCGATTAAATGGTCAAAAAAACGATCCGTATTTTTTGACGCAGGGCAAAACGTGATCTAGGGTCTTTTTGTGAAAAAAGCGTTCACTGCCATCCGAAGCTTTTTCGCTCCCACCCGTGAACTGCCGCAATTCTTTTTCCAGTTCACCCTGATCGCCTCTTCGGCAATCCTCTGCAACGCGGATCGATCTGCCGATTGACCGGCTGGTTCACGCGGATGATCTGGCCGACCCAATACGCTTCGCTAGTGCCCGACAGGGACGGGTCGTTGAAAAACACCAGGAGGTTGCCAGTTCGCGAAGCAAGTTGTCGTAGCAAAGTAGCATCATGCCCGGAACCTTCAAGCAGCGAACGAACGCCCTGCGATTCATGATCCTGTTCAGTACATTGGCCTTTAGTCCACTGGCCAACAGCCTGAACGCTCAAAATTCGTCCAGTTTCGTATCCGTTCCCACACCCGTTACCACCCCAGCTGCGGTCCTGGACGTCATCAAGAATGGCGAAGAACTGGAGCGAACCGGTCGCTGGGGAGACGCTCTGGCACTCTACGAACGCGCGAGCAAGGACCATTCGTTCTCAACCGAACTGCAGCAAAAAATCTTCAATGCTCGAACACACTTCGATGTGCATCGTCGTTACACGGATCCCGACTTCCTCAGAACCGTGCAAGCCACCTCCCTGACCACAACTCGCAACATTCTCTCCGAGGTGCTGCTGAAAATCGAAACCCATTATGTCAACAAACCGGAGTGGGTGATGCTGGTCCGACAGGGCCTCGCCAACGTGGATGTTGCGATCTACGATCCCACCTTCCAGCGATACCAGATGCAGGACACAAACGCGGCAACCATCAACTACGCGTATCAGCGGATTCATCAGATCGCCCGTAAATTTCGGGTCGGCACCCGCAGAAACGCGTTTGATTTCGCGATCGCCATTGCCAGCAGCCTGGAATCGGACCTGGGACTCTCTCGCCAGGCAACCCTCTTCGAATTCATCAACGGCGCGACGACAGCCCTTGATCCCTATTCCAGTTACCTGACCGGAGAACAGTACGCCGAGGTAATGTCCCAGATTGATGGCAATTTCGTCGGGCTGGGAATCGAAATCCGTCCCCGCGAGAAAACCCTCCAGATCCTGGCTACGATACCCAACGGGCCAGCGAACAAAAGTGGACTTCAGCAGGGTGACTTTATCCTCCGGATCAACGGTCAGTCGGTTGAAGAAATTGGTGGCGAAGTTGCGGCGGATCTTCTGAAGGGTCAGGAAGGCAGCCTGGTCTCCCTGCAACTCCAGCGGAACCAGGAGCTTTTCTCAGTCAACGTCAAACGGGAACGTGTGGATATTCCGAGCCTTCAAAACGTTTCCCTGATCGACCGACA
>JAYZFP010000090.1:0-19220 GCA_036336715.1 Planctomycetota bacterium | reverse complement strand
GGGTCCGGTTCGCCGAGGCACAAAGGTCGCCCTGCTCCAGGCAAGGAGGGGAAGTCCCCGAAAGCAAAACCCTCTCCCTCCCAACCCCCCCAATTGGCGTCCCCTTCCCCAAATCAGCCACCGGGCAAAAAGGTCAAATCTGGCAAGGGCGATCAGGGAGAGGCTACCGGGGAGGCTGTATCGCTTCCACCAAGGCAAAGCGGGGCAAGCAAAAAAAATGGGTCTGTCCCCAGGAAATCGGTGCAACGACCGGTCGCGGGGGCAGCTTCCGGGCCTGCGGATGACATGTCCTTTACGCTGGCAGCTCCCGAACAACAGGACTCATTTGATTCCGATACCAATCTGTCGGCCAGCAATTTCCAGCCAACGTCGGTGATGGCGCCCACGGTCGATCCGATGGCACCGGTGCCGGACCCGACCGGGAACTGGGATGGTTTTGATCTTTCAACTTTGAATGAAAACGGTGCGCTCGAGGGGGCGGTTGCCACGGTGGCCCAATCGGCGAATTTGACATCTGCCCCGGTTGGTTCACCGGAAATGGGGATCTCGGAAAAAACTTTTTACAGCCAGTCTTACCGGGCCAAGTCCAAGGTTGGCCTGATGGTCGGTGGTACCCTGCTGGCGATGCTGATTGTCGGCGGAATTTCCTACGCGGTCATCTTCGGGTTTCAGAAAGGGTCCTCTGACGAAGTTGCTGATGCGGGCGATGGGGATAAAGAGAAAAAAGAGGGTGACGGGGACAAAGACTCCGGCGACGATGCGAAGAGCACGACTTCCGACGGGTCCAAAACAGGGGACAACCGGCAGGCGGAGCCCGATCCTGAGCAGGGTGGCGATGCAAAGGGATCAGGTGATGAAGACACGAAATCCATGAAAAAAAATCCGACCGATGGTGAACCGGACGGCGATCCGGGGCCCGGCACAGGGACGCCGGAACCGGAGAAGAAGGGGGATCCGCCGAAGAAAAAAGACGATGAACCGGCAGAAGAGATGAAAAAGGAGGCACCCAAGGATCTTCCACCCCCTAAAAATTCTGAGATCGCGGAGCTGGCCCGGCTTTTGGGCGATGCCAGGCAAAAACTGGTCGAACGCAATATGGTGGAAACCACGCGTTTGCTGGACAAGGCTGGTAATATGCCGATTCTTCCCGATCACAAGTTGAAGCTGGATCGTCTGAAAGAGGTCGCCGAGCTTTATGGCAAGTTCTGGAACAAGGTCGTCGAGGGATGTGGCAAGTTGAAAGGCCTCGATGAAATCAAGTTTTCCGACACCAATGTTGTTGGGGTTGTCGAGTCCTCAGAAGAAAAAATCGTCTACAAGGCACTGGGGAAACGGTTTGAAAAAGCTCCGCGGGAATTGCAGATCGGCTTGGCGATGAAAATTGCCGAAAAAGAGATGAATGTTGAAGACGTCGAATTCCGGATGGTCAAGGGAGCTGTCTTTGCCATTGATGCCATCAATAATCCGGACCGGGCCGAGCAGGCCAAAATCCTCTGGGAGGAGGCAAAGCTGTTGGGTGGGGAGACCGATGAGTTGATCCTTTTTCTGGATGATACCTACGACCTGTTGGCCGGTGTGATCAAAAAGGAAAAAATTCCCGAGGGAGACGCTGCCACGGCTGCCCAGGAAAAATTCAAGACAACCTACGAAGCCCAGTTGAAAACGGCTTCACGCAATCAGAAAGCCGCCTCCGAGCTGGCCAGCCAGCTGCTGGCAGATGTGCCCACGATGGATCAGCCGGCGGACCGCCATGCAAATTTTGTGGCGGCCATTTTTTACGCCAGCAAGTTTGGAGATGTTGAACTGACCATGAAAGCAATCTCCGACATGAACAAGTGGTTTTCCATTGATATGGAAAAGGAAACCCTCGATGCGCTGACCAAGATGAATCGGAACCGCCTGAAACCGGATCAAAAGCGGGAGATCACGCGGACCGCTTTCGAATTCATGGATCGTGCCAAGGCAGATTCCAACAAGGAGCTGGAGCTCAAATTTGCTGAACTGGCCCTGTTGTCGGCTCGGGGGACACGCGATCCGAAGCTGATCCAGACCGCGGAAAATGAAGTTCGTCGGGTGAAAGCTGCGGCTTCCATGCCCGACTCCAACCAGTGACCCGGACACCTTCAGAGCTCGGACAGCCAGACCGGCTGCCTGGAAACGACTTTCCGGTAGAGATTACAGTTCGGGAATTTCAACCGCCAATGGTCGGTTTCAACCAGGCATCCAGCTTTCAGTGTCCCGCAAACGCTAGAGCTCCGTTCCAAAAAGCGTCAATTTTCTCACGCCCGTTTCGGTGACCAGGTAGTCATTTTCGATTCGCATACCTGCCCTCAGTTGTTCGGCGTCATACAAACCCGGTTCTGCCGTGAAAACGTCTCCTACTTCAAAGGTGTCGTTCCAGTTGGGGTTCAGGTGGGGGGCTTCGTGGGGGAACATTCCGATGCCATGTCCCAGGTGGTGGTTGAAAATCCCGACCGGAGATTCGTCCAGGATTGCCTGCGTCTCCCGAAACAGCTCCTGGCAGCTTTTCCCGGGTTTGACACTGGATTCGACATGCTCGAAGGCCTTCATGATCCAGTTCCATGCCAGTTCCTGTTGATCATCCGGTTGGGTAACGGCAAGGGTTCGGGCGTTGTCGGCATAAAACCCTCGAAAAGCGGGTCCCAGATCGAGGATATAGAGTTCGCCAGCGCGGGCCGTTTTTCCATCGCGTGGTGGTCCGCCACGTGAATTGCACTGGTAGTCATTTCCGGTGCCGGTGAGGGGCTCTCCGAAATGTTCCACCGCCACAGATTGCAGTTCGTTGAAAACTTCGATTTCGGAAATCCCGGGGCGGATGATCGACCGGGCACGTTCGTACATTTTTTCGGTGGCAGCAATGGCGTGTTCGATGCTTGCCAATTCATCGGTTTCCTTGCGGCGCCTGAGGTAATACAGCTGGGGTTCCGCATCCAGCAAATCCGTTCCGAGCAGTTCCTGGGCGGTAGGCCCAAAGGTGGAGAATTCGACCCCGATCCGACCGGCCGGCTTGCCCGTCATTTCGAACAGTCGTGTGATGCAGGCCTCCGCCTGGTCGTTTCGCATGGTGGAGTGCCATTTTGCCTCGTACCGGTCCACCTCGTCAGCGGCGTGGTCCGCCGGGATTTTGTGGGGTGCGACCAGGGTCAGCAGGCCCTCGGCCGAAAGAAAGGCTGCCGCTGCGAACATGGGCGGGAAATAAACGCCACTCAGCCATTGCACGTGAGGATTCTGGGTTACTGCAACGCCTGCGAGATCATTCTCTCGAATCCAATCCAGCAGTCGAGATTGCCGCAATCTGCAGGAATCCTGGTTCAATTCAAATTTATCCATTCGTCCCGGGATCCAGGGGGATATCGCCAATTCAACGCCACTTGTTTTCCCGATGCTATCGAATATGGTGATTGACAGCAACGTTCCTCCTGAAACGTATTGAAACCTGTTTAACGTAGAAGGGTTCCCTACACAGAAATGCAAAAGCCCAAATCAAAATATGACTGTGTGATCGTCGGGGGCGGTCACAATGGACTGGTTACCGCTGCCTATCTTGCCAGGGCGGGGAAATCGGTTTGTGTTCTCGAACGAAGGCATGTCCTCGGAGGCTGCAGTGTCTCCGAAGAACTGTGGCCAGGATACAAAGTGTCCACTGCCGCCTACGTGATCAGTCTTTTTCTGCCGGAAATTATCAAGGACCTCCGTCTCAAGGAGTACGGACTGACCATTTTGCCGAGAAACCCGTCATCCTTCACACCGATGAAAGATGGCCGGCATCTCCTGCTGGGGCCCGACGGCGACTCGAACCGGGAACAGATATCCAAGTTCAGCCAGAAGGATGCCGAGGCATTTCCCCGCTATGAGGCGCTGCTCGAAAAAGTGGCGGCCGTGCTGGAGCCAACTTTGTCGCAGACAGCACCCGACGTGTTACCGGTTTCCAAAGGGCTGCGAAAAATCGGTTTTTTCAAAAAACTGAGGGACATGAAAAAGGCCTGGAAAATGCAGTCCACGCTGAAATCCCTGGGTGACTCCCTGCCAGAGGCGATGGAATTGTTGACCGGAGCGGCCAAACCCATTCTGGAAAGGTGGTTTGAAACCGAGGTCCTCAAAGCAACGTTGGCGACCGATGCGGTCATCGGTGCCTTTTCGTCCATTTCATCTCCTGGTACAGCCTATGTTCTTTTGCATCACGTGATGGGAGAAGCGGGGGGTGCCCGGGGCGTCTGGGGATACGTTCAGGGAGGCATGGGCGGATTGGCGGATGCCCTGGCCAAATCGTGTTCGGACCTTGGAGTGGATATCGTGACCGAGGCAGAGGTTCGGGAGATTTCCACGGATTCGAAGGCGGTCCGCGGTGTGACCCTTGCTGATGGCACGTTTATCGAAGCATCGGTGGTGGCCTCCAACGCTGACGCGCACGTGACCTTTGAAAAGCTTGTTGACCCGGCTCATTTTCCAAAAGAATTCAGTGAGGCGATTTCCCGCATCGACTATTCTTCCGCTTCTGCAAAGATCAATGTTGCTCTCTCCGAGCTCCCCAAATTTGATTGCTTGCCGACGGACGGGATCGGACCCCAACATCGGGGAACGATCCATATTGGTGAAACGATGGAGGTGGTTGAAAAGGGTTACGACGATGCGAAATACGGGCGTCCGAGTGAAACGCCCATCCTGGAAATCACTCTCCCGACCAGCGTGGACCGTACCATCGCACCGGAGGGAAAGCACGTGATGTCAATGTTTGTGCAGTACGCACCCTACCAGCTGGCCGAAGGACTCCATTGGGATGAAATCAAGGAAGATTTTGGTGACCGCTGCATCGCGGTGCTCGCCGAATACGCCCCCAATGTTCCCGACGCCATAGAGCATCGCCAGGTGCTCAGTCCACTGGACCTGGAACGGGTTTACGGCATCACAGGCGGAAATATCATGCAGGGAGCGATGAACTTCAACCAGCTGTTCATGATGCGTCCGATCCCGGGTTGGGCCGACCATCGATGTCCAATACGGGGACTTTACCTTTGTGGCGCCGCCAGTCACCCGGGTGGGGGCGTGATGGGGGCCTGTGGTCGGAACGCGGCGTTGGAAATCCTGAGAGACTTTTAGGGAGTTTCAGATTGGGTTGAAAATCCGGCTTGGCATGGACGATACCAGAAAGGAGCCCTTTCGATCGTCCCGGTTGCTAGCGGAATGGATTCCATAGAACAGTCCTCGACCAAAATCGTTCTTGACCAGATAGAACGCGAAATTCAGCAGATCGACCAGATTGTCAATTCCTGGTCGAACGGGCGTACCTTGAGATATGACCCGGCTCACCTCCGGAAATCGGGGGCGGAGCAGCCTTCCGATACCTCCCGGGCGGTTGCTTCCGCAGAAGGGGTTCGGGGACAAGTTCGCAGCAGCAAATGGCTGCGGATGGCATCACTGGTTAACCTGCTGGTGGTTTTTCTGGGCAGTGGAATCCTGGTTGTCCAGGCCGTGATTGGAAATAGCCTGCTTGAAATTTCACCCGGCCTGATGTTTGGCTGCCTGATTGCCGTCGGCGGAGTCAATCTTTTCCTGGTAACCCGTGGAGCTGCTCTGGAACTGCCAGTCGCTTCACCGGACAGCATGCAGGAAAAAACGGGAGACCGGGTGAACGGACTGGTATCCCGCCGCCATTGATTCAGTCGGACTGGGTTTTCTCGGCGGAGCTTGCCAACTTGAAACCCGCCAGTTCGCCCCGGCAGAGGCTGGCGTGGACGAGGCGGGAGACCCAGACCTGCGGTTGGGAAAACCGTCGGTGAAACCGGTAGCTCCAGGTGGATCGGATCGAATCCAGCCAGATGCGAAACCTGCTTCTTTCGACCTTTCCCTTCAGGGTGTTGGTCACGCCCTGTCCATGGTAGTAGGACGCAACGTATTGCTCGCTGGCACGATCCGGCGGGATCACATGTTTCAGTCTCGCATCGGGCACCCAGTACCCACTTTCGCCGGAGTCGATGATTTGGCGCAGTACAGCCACCTCATCTTCACCGACCATTCCTGTTTGCTTTCTTCCCCAGCGTGTGTCGTAAGGGAATTTTCGCTGGATGTCGCTGCGGACGGCAAAATTGGCGCCATAGGGGAGTCGTTTGCTGTCCAGCTGAAACTCCTGGTCACCCAGTTTGCGGGTGGCATACACCGGGGCGCAAATGTCCCAGGTTGCCGCGATCCAGTCCGGGCGGGATTCTTCGAACAGGGGATCGATTTCCCCGCCGAAAAATGCAGCCTCCGGGTGCATTTGGAAGGCCCGCCAATAGGCTGACAGCCAGTCCGTTTCTAACAGGACATCATTGTCGGTCCAGACGATGTAGTCCCCGGTTGCTTCCCGGAGGGCGCGGTTCCGTGCCGCCGAATGTCCCTGTTCTTTTTCGATGAAAGACCGCAAGGGAAGTTTGGGACGCCAGTCACTGATTACAAAGGGAACCGCCGGCTCGGTGGAATTGTTGTCCACCAGGACGATTTCCCATTCCAGCTGATGGGGAACCTGCAGGTGTGAGAGCGATTCCAGCGTCTGGTCAAGAAGTCGAGCGCGGTTCCAGCTGCAGATGGCGACGGTGATTTTCATTTTCAGCTGCCGGACCTGGAGTGGGCAGCCTCGACGAGGTGGTCCGCAAAGTCACCGATCGGATTGGCCGTGTAATGTTCCCGGATGTCCTTACCCGCCTGCTTTCCCATCTCTTTCCACCGGTGACGCTGTTGCCACGCTTTTTCCAGTGCTTCATCGAGCAGATCGGCGTTGGCTGCCGCCGCGATGAAACCGGTCTCGCCCTCGCGCAGCAGTTCCCGGTTCCGACCTGTATCGGTAGTGACCACGATCCGGTTGCAAAGCATGGTTTCAATCACCACCAGGGCAGCCCCTTCATAGCGAGAGGGGAGAAACAGTGCATGGTTGTTTTCCCAGATTTCCTCCACGTTCTTGGTAAAGCCACCAAACTCGAGTTTGTCCTCAAGTTCGTAAAGCCGGATCAGCTCCTCCATTTGTCCCCGGTTCCCCTGGTTTTTACCGTAAAGGGACACCTTGATATTCCGCTCCCGCCACTTGTCACGTCTCAGTACGTGGGCAATCAGATCCTGCCCCTTGGACATGAAATGTATCCGACCAACGCATGCCAGGCGAAAGGTCTCCTCATCCGGCCAGGCCGGATCCGAATCATGTCTCACGTTAAAGGGGTTGGCTACGATTTCCGCATTGGACAGCCGGGTCGCCATATTGGTTTCCAGCTTTTCACGGTTTTCCTCCGAAACAAACAGAACCTTGTGTGCGCCGTGGTAGGCGTTGCGGAATTCCTCCATCAGGCTTTCGTGGATAAAGACGCTGCTGCTGGCACATTGCACATTGATCGTGTAGGGGATCCCCAGTTTCTGGCAAGCGGGTGCCAGGCGGATGCGGTCCGGATGGTAGCCGAGAGAAAAAAGAACCGCGTCAGGGTTTTCCCGTTCCAGCCACGATTCATCGGACCCGTTTGCGGGCTGGATTTTTCTGAACAGGTCCAGGAACTTGGTGTACCAGAAACTTTTGGCCGGTTTTTCCCTCAACCACAAAGAGGCTCCCTGCTCCTCGATCTCGGACAGTTGCTCAGCCTGTTTTTCCCACCACTTGTAGTTGACCGCAATCTCGTGCCCCTGGGTCTGCAAAAGCCGGGCGCTTCGCCACCACAGTTCTTCGCTTCCCCCCCAGGGCATGCCACTCATGCATGAATAAAAGCCAAACTTCAATTTTTACTCCCTGCCGCCGTTTTCCGGCTGACGCTCACTGTCATGATTGTTCATGCCAAGGTTGTTTTCCATGCAGAACATTAGGGGATTCCCGCAACTGGCCGAAAGCTCAATTATTCTGCGCCGGTTTTCTTTTCAGGGATTCCAGGTCCAAATTAAGATCATTGATCGGATCCCGATATCGTTTTTTAACGAATTGGTAGATTTTGAGGAGCAGGGGAAAGTCGTAGTAGAACTTGTCCCTCAGGCTTTCCGGTACCGGTTCGTCATACTCTGAGACGTTCTTTTTGGGCATGTCCATGGTCGTTTTGCCAAAGATGGCGGCCAAAATGTCGATGGAAGTTTGCATGTCCTCGAACAGGCCAATGTAGATGAATCGCCGCCTCAGTTGTTGTTCGTAGTTTTCCAGGGATATGTCCTGCGGCAGGTGGTCAAACAGCCAATCCGGGTAATTGCGAACATAGTGCTCGACCGATGGGAACTGGTCACGCACGTCGATCTGTTTTCCCCGGTGAAAGAATTCTCCCCGCAGGCTTTTTCCCTTGAAAAAGAAATACATCGAAACCACGATATCGAACGGATCGCGGAGAATCGTGATGTACTGGTTGATCTCCGGGTAATGATAGGGGAGGCCGTACCCGCGTCCCTGGTTGAAGTGGCCGTGAATGCACTGAATGTCCTGCCGATAGGTACCGTCTTTCAGCAGGACACCCACTTTGGGCAGTTTGATGTCGCGGGATTCATCCTGGATCAGGTGGCAGTACGCCTCCCGGAACCAGAATCGGAGCACGCGGATGAAACTGGTGCCGGCACACTTGGGAATGTGGGTGAACACGAACGGCTGGTCAGGAGCATAGACCCGGTAGGTCTTGTCAGCAAAGCAGTAAGGTGCGTCTTGATTCTGGCTGGCAGTCATGGTCGTCGGTTTACTTTGGTCCCTCGGCCCTGGCAACACGAATCGCCCGAATCCGTTTCTGGGTGGTTTGCGTCAACGCAGTCATCCGTTTCAAAAGTGGAAAAGTGGGCTGGTATTTCCAGACACGGATCTGTGGTTTCTTTTTCCTGTTGGGCTGAGATCTTGGCACGGTCGGCGGTGTTCGGTTGGACTTCGGGTAGCTCGTCCATTCAAACAGTCTTTCCAGGTTCAGTGGATCCGGGTCTTTTTGCAAGTTCCGAATCGTGTTGCTGAAAAATTGCCAACGCTGAAAGGCGATCGAGGCCTTGACTCGTAATCGCCGGTTGAGTCGGGTTGGCCGGTTGCTGATCCGCAACGCCAGGCGAAGGCGCTGGACTTCGGATCTCAGCCATTTGGACTGATCGAAGGCATTATCGTGGTGACGCCATGCCATGCGAATCTGTTGCCGGGCTTTCTGGAGTTCCTCCCGGTTTTCGTCCATTCGCTGGTGAACCTGGCTGAAGGCCCTGCAAAGCTGGTCATAATGAGTCGTGAGAGCTTCCAGTTGATTGGCACGAAATCCTGCCTGACCCGGGAAGATGTTTTTCAGTGTGCGTTCCGGTTCCCCAGGAATCTTTCCCCGGGCGATGGGCGGGTCGAGCAAGCGGGCAGGTAGTTGCAGGGGGGCTGCGGATTCGCTCGTGGAAGGGCAGGCCTGGATCATTTTTTTTACCAGTTCGATCATGCGTGACCGGGCGGGCACCCGGGTCTGCAGGGAATCGTTGAGGACTGCCTGCTGGAAAAGGAGGTGGGACGGGTCCGGATCGAGCAGGCTTTGCATGACCGGGGTTACCTGGTCACCGCTGTTGATGTTCCAGGCTGCCGGGACGAAGCGCGGGGAATGAGTGTAATCCAGAATGGCAGTGGGAACGCCGACCAGCATTGATTCCAGCAAGGTTGTGGAGGGGGTGGTGACCACGGCGTGGACAGACGGCAGGATTTCCAGGATCTGGTTGCCTTCCACCTCGATCGAAGATTGCTGGACACCGATTTTTTCATCCAATCCACAGGTGAGCCTCCAGATGGGGCGGAGTGGTTTTCCCCGAAGCACCGGGTGTGACTGAAACCAGTTGCGCAGATCCACCAGTGCCTGGCGGGCCCGGTCAAATTGTTTTTCGGTGAATCCCGGTTGTCGTGCAGTAGCTACCAAAACCCGGATTTCCTCTTCTGCGGGAACACGGGGAACATCCTGCAGGCCATCCAGCCTGGGGAGTCCGACCACTTCGGTCTTGCCCGGATTGCCCCAGAGCTCAATGTGGCGGGCCTGGGAGTCACCAATGCAGGCGATCCGGTGTCCGTGCACGGGCATGAAAAGGGAACCGGAAGCAACGCCAGGGTTCTGGAATGTGTTTCGAAATTCAAGGATTCCGTCAGCCAGCACAAGGACGGACACCTTGCTTTTCTCAGTCAGTTTCCTAAGTAGGGCCGCCGTGGGGAAATCGTAGTGCAAATGGGACACCACAACACCACAGTCCGCCGGCGGTTGCCAGTCCACGTCATATTCCTCGACGATTTCATGGTCGATCCCCGACAGCCATGAGCTGTAAATTGGATTGGTATTCGCACTGTAGCAAAGAACGTAGGCTTTCAGCTGTTTCAATGTCTGGCTCGAAAACAGGGCGAAGCGTGGGCGGCGGTATCCTGTCGGGACAATCCTGCCGCTGCAATTTCTCCAGTTTAGGGCAAATGGCCGAACAGAGCGATGTCAACCTGCTGGCACCGGTGTTGGATCCATTGAATTCAACTCAAGGTTTTTTGCGGGAATCGCATGGTTGCGGGGCGTACTGGTTCCCAGGGGAGGGTACCGCTTTTCCTCCGAAGCTGATTTCTGGTCCAAAGCCGATTTGCGCGGGTTCCGGCACTCCGGGCTTGAGGTCAGGCGGGCGAACCCGGTCGCCTGTTGTGCCGCAAAACCAATTTCAGATGAAGTTTGCGACCAGTTTGCCACGAGGTTGCCTGAGCCACCCATCCTGGGTCCGGACAGATTTTTTCGCCCGTTAACCCGGACCCCTCGTTTTTGCCGCCTGGTGCACTGACCTTCCTGATTGAAGTCGCCTGAGCAAGAATTCCCCGGGTGGGATTGCGGTGGGGTCGCCACAGGCCCCCTGAACCACTCCCTCAAACCGGGGTTGCTGACAGGAAACGGCCAGGAAGGCTAACTGGAAATCTGTATGACCTGCGGGTCTTCCGGCTTGGGATCGATCGAAACCTCGACTGTGTTAGGGTCAATCCAGTTTTGACCCTCCTCGAAATGTTTCGAGTAGACGCCGTATTCATGGAATGCAAATTTCTTTGCGAAGCGATAAGCCCACGATCTCTCCGGGATTGGCTCCATGTCCGGATGGTACTGGCTCCTGCGGGGTGTCATGGCGTTGACTTCTTCCAGCGAGGTGCCCCGTGCCGTGGAATCCTTGGCACCGTGCCGCTCTGCCAATTCTGCTACCAGGTCAGGTCTTTCGAGAACAATACAGCCTCTTGTGCTGCTGGCGGCCGTTTCCCGAAAGTCACGCAGGAAATCGGATTCGTTAAAGGTCTCCCTCAGTGGCCGTTCATCGTGAATCGACTCCTTGGCAAACTGAACTATCGGACAGGGTTCAATATCGCCCCAGGGATTGATGTGATGGGTGAAGCCGGTAGCAGCCGGGCAGAGAGCATTCCCGTTGGCGTCGTAGTAGGCGTCGATCACGATGATCGGTTTTTTGACTCTCATGTCGACGACAAATTGCCTTGCTTTTCTCTGCTGCTCAGGTGTGAGTGCAAGTTCGGGATTGGCGTCCGGTCCAACCGGTCGATAGATGTGGAACCAGCAGTACATCACACCCATCCGGATCAGTTCGTCCACCCAGGCTTCCTGGAGGAGGTCATCGTAATTCGTTTGACAGAGGCTTGTGCAAACCCCGGTCAGCACCTTGTTGTCCAGGCAGTTTCGGATGCCCTGCATGGTTTCATTGAACACGTTTCCGCGGCTGCCGCGACGACGCTCATCGGAGATGATTTCGGTACCTTCAACGCTGATGAGTGGCGTAACGTTGCCCAGTTTGCGCAGCTGTTTGGCCACATCCTGGGTGATGAAATGGCCATTGGAGAAGACCTGAAAATAGACGTCCCGGTGCTTGGCGAGAAAATCAAGCAGGTCCCTGTGCATGAAGGGTTCGCCACCCAGAAGACCGAAAAACGAATTCCCCATCCCTTTGGCTTCGGTCACCATCCTGTCCAACGCATCCAGTTCAATCTTGTTTTGCTTGTGGCTGACGTCTACCCAGCAACCCTGGCACCTGAGGTTGCAACTGTTGATGATTGAAATGTAAAGGTAGGGGGGAAAGAAATCACCTCGCTTGAGGCGGGACTTGTGCTTCAGTACCGAGCGAATCCCCTTGACTCCCATGTTCCAGAAAAGCTTCCAGAGCAGACGTTTATCGGTTTCCAGTAAGAGTCTTTTTGCAAGTCGGAAATACATGCGATTCCATAAAGTTTCTGGGAAATGCGGACTGTTTCAGTCTAACAGCCTTCCAGCTGATACGACAGGGAAATGAGTCGCCGAATCTTGTGGCAACGGGGAAAACTGAAAAACATTATTCGGAAAGTTGCCCAGCCAGGATCTTTTTGGCGGCTCGACGATCCGTGTCCCCCAACCAGCAGGACGAGGCAGCCAACAGACGACCGTCGACAGCGGTGCAATATTGCAGAGTAACTGCTCTCTTCATTGAAAAATAACGAAATCCAACAACGCAATAAACAATTGGTGGCCAAGATTCAGTTCCATTCTGCGAATCAACGGTTGGTCGTCCATTTTGGGCACGCAGGGGGGGATTTCCTGGTCATACAGATTTCCAGTCGAAGCTGGAATCGAGGATTTTCCAGGAAGCGGGACGGGGCTCTACGAATTGTCTCCGGCAAGTCGGTGATTCCTGACCGCTGTTCATTTTATATGGCAAGCAATGAGTGTCTGGCAATCATCGGGTTTCCGGACTGAGGGTCGGAATCCAGTTTTTGGAAAGGAGTCAAAATGAACAAGGTTCTTTTTCTTTGTGATCAAAACCTTTGCGGAAGTCGCATTGCCGAAATTCTGTTCAACCACCACGCCGGGCCTGATTCGGCAGGGTACCAGCTGACAGGCTGGACTGCTGAATCCCGTGGTCTGGAATTGTCAAACCAGAGTGGCAAGAGGCTGTCAGAAAATGCGTTTCAATTTCTGCGCGAACGGCAGGTCAACATTCCGTCGCCACGTTGGCCGCTTGCAGCCCAGCCGGCCGACCGAATTGTGGCTCTTTACGAGCCAGCCCATCGACCGCTTATCGAGGCTCGCTTCCCCCAGTGGGCCAACCGGGTGGAATTCTGGAATGTTCCCGACTTTCACCTGTCTGACTGGAAAATCGGGGCCTTTCATCCGAATGGGGCCGCTGGCACGATTGGAAGCCAATATCCTTGAGCTGATTTCCGTGATTCGCTGTGGGGAGAGGGTTACGGTGAGGTGAACAGGCTCAGCCAGACCGTTCAGCCAAACCATTCAGTCAGGCAGTACCGTCAAGAACTCCAGCGAAACGGGGCAAACTTCCGCGAAGCGACTCGCCGTCAGGGGATTGCCCGTCTTTTCAAGCCAACGATTGATTTCGAGCAGGGTGGCCGAGCGATTCAGGCAGAAATGGGCCGGCCTTTTGAAGGCCGGCCCTTCCGTTTGAAACCTTTCGTGCTGAAAAGGTATCAGGGCAGGGAAATGGTCTTCAGCTGAGAACCGTTTTCGGTTTCGATCAGGACCACGGCCTGGCGGTCATTCAGTCCATCCAGCTGGGTGACTCCCTGGAGTTCCTTGATGGTCTCGTAGGTGATACCGGCGGTACCTCCCCCACCGACCCTTTCGGTAATCGGTTCGACCTGCGTTACCTTGTCCAGTTTGACCTTCATCACGCCCCGGGATGAGTTGGCCATCAGGATGAAATCCTTGTCCCCCTTGCGATAGACGACCATGTCCAGCGGACGGTTTCGATTGCCCAGTTCTGCAATAGTGGTGCCCTTCACTTTACCTTTGTCACTGAGGGCCTTGACCGGAATGCGGACCAGGGGAGTGCAGGTGTAGGCTGCCAAAAGGTTCATTTCCCCATCGATCTGGTAGGCGGCAAATGTGCGAACCGGTGAACGGGTTTCGTATTTTCCGTGGGCCCCGTGGTAAATCTCGATGCTGCTCCCCTTGCTGACTTTTTGAAAGGGGTACTCAATGGCCCGCAGGTTCGAGGCGAATTCCTCGTTGGAAAGGCCGGCGATATAAACCTGACCATTGACGTAAGCCAGGTCAGTGATGGAGAACATCCTCGGGTTTCCCCGGCGGGATTCACGGCTTTCGGCTGCATTGGGCAGGGTGGTCTGGGTGGATTTGGCAGAGTCCAAGGCGAATTCGGAGATTTTTTGAGTGGTTGCGTCAACCTTGAGAACGATCGAGTGGGGACCCCTTGCCACCGAAAGGTAGACATTGCCATTGATCGGGTTGACGGCCAGGTCCCGGATCTGAACCTGCTTTTCCTCCGAACCGAGCATGCCGGCAATCTGCTTTCGGATGCCCATGATGTTCAGTCGGGCACCCGAGGTATTGCCCCGGATGTCACCGGTTTCGAACGCATAGAGCGTGGCTGCCATCGGATCAGAGACAAAAAGGATCCCATCCTGGCCAAAGGCGAGTGGTCCAATGGAGGTCAGTTTCACGGGCGAGTTTGCCGCTGCGACTTGCGCACCGATCAGAATAACCGCGGCCAGGGCAATGATTGATTTTGGATTCTGTTTCATGGGGTTCCCGATATGGAAAAAAACGATGCAGAAAAATGGGCGTAGTGCTATGCGTCTTTCAAGCACCGATTATCGGTGGATTTTCTCCGGATCGCAATCACGGCTGATTCACGAAGCTGGGAAAAATTCTTTATTCGCATTTCAGCCGGAAATTGAGAAGGCCCGAACACTGGCCTGGGGCGGGTGAGTGTTGTCAACCCGAAAGAAACGCTTCCTGCTTGGGTTCAATCCTGACGGTCCAAACAGTCGGCAGCCTCGCCGGAGGGCTCCTCGCCAACGGTTTTTGGCAAGGCTGCTGAGACCGGTGGCACCGTCCAGCGTCGGGGATGTACCAGCACATTGGCCATCAAAAGACCCGATACCAGCGCAGCTGACACGAAAAGGACCTGAAAAGCGGACTGCATTCCCGCCATGGTTTCCTGCTCTACCAACGCCTGAAAGCCCAGGAACCCAATGGAACCGGGTACCAGGAACATCAGCCCCGGAACCAGCGTCAGGGCGGCCGGCTGTTTGAGAGCCCTGGAAACGAGGTTGCTGAACACCGCCACGCCAAAACTTCTCAGTGCCGGTCCCAGCTGGACTCCAACCAGAAACGCCCCCATTTTGCCGCAGCCGAAGCCCAGCAGACAGGTTAGGAACACAAGCAGGATGTCTTTTTTCCGGGTTCGAAACAAAATGGCAAATGAGACCGGTGCCAAAAGCAGGCACAAGCAGAACATCAGGGGACCTGCAGGGCTCAATACCGACTCCGGCGGCCGTAGCAGTTGCAGGCCGAGGTTCCTGCCCAATGCCACACCAAAGCCGAGGATCAGAAACAGGAGGACGGCACCCATGAAGCGGGAGGTTCCCGATGCCAGGTGCTGTCGCGCTAATTCACCGACGGCCATCGTGATGGTTAACCCGGGTACCAGCACGATCAGGCTGCCCAGCGTGACAATCTCGGATGAAAGACCAGGGAAAATCCTTGAGGCGGCTACCGCCAGAAAAGCGGCCAGGAAAGAGGCGATTGCGCAGTAGGCACGGGCAAAGTCCGGATTCCAGCGGGCCACTTGCTCCAAGCCTCCGACCAACAGCCCAATCATGGACGTGACAAGGATTTCCCGGCTGCCCCCCTGGAAAAAACTGACCACTGTCCCGCTTGCGATGCCAAAGCCGATCACGGAGACCAGTGGCGAAAAGGCCCCGGGCTTCGAAGATAGCTGTTTCAGACTCAACGTGGCTGCCTGGATCGAATCCTGGTCGTTGAGAAAGCGGGTGACGATCCGGTCGACTTCCACAAGCTTCTGGAGGTCGATTTCACCAGGGGAAACACGCTGGAGAACCGTCTGCCTGCGGGAGCTGGCCGGGAAGGAGATGAAGATGGCCGTTGGGGTGGAAAAAAAAGCGGCATCCAGCTGCAATTTTTCCGCACAGGCCTGCAGGATTTCTTCCAACTCATGACTGGCGGTACCGTAACGGTGCAGAGCTTCTGCCAGGCTGGTCATCAGCATTTCACCGGCGGCGGCCTCGTTTTCGGGGGAAGCGGGATGGCTGGCTGTCCGGGGTTTGGGAGGATCGACCAGGTTCTGCAGCTTGTTGTCGATCTGGATCATTGCTTTTCAGGCTTCAGCTCAGCCAGTTCGTATCTCTTGATTTTACGATCCAGCGTTGTCCTTTCGATGCCCAGGATGCTGGCCGAGCGACTCTTGTTCCAGTTGGTTGACCTGAGCGTGTCAAGGATGTGCTGTTTTTCCATATCCGCCAGTGACATCGGTTGATAACCAAAGGTTCGCCTTTGCCCCAGTTCCTGGGATTCACTGGCAGTATTTAGATTGGACAGGGAAAGATCCTCCGGCTCGATATAGTTACCGCGCGCCAGCAGGACTCCACGCTCGATCATGTTGCGCAATTCCCGCACATTTCCGGGCCAGCGGTAATTACTCATTTCACCGATTGCAGCCGGCGAAAAACCGGAAATTCGTCGGCCCGTATCGGCGGCGAATTTTTCAAGGAAATGTTCCGCGATTTCGATCACATCGTCGGTTCGTTTTCGCAGCGGCGGGACGTGGATTTCCACGACATGCAGCCGAAAAAAAAGATCACGGCGGAAATTCCCTTTGTTGACCTCCTTTTCGAGGTCCCGGTTGGTCGCGGCAATGACCCGGACATCCACCTCGATCGCCTTGTTGCCTCCCACCCTTTCGAAGGGATGCCCCTCGAGCACCCGCAGAAATTTTGCCTGGATGGACTGGCTCATCTCACCGATCTCATCCAGCATCAGTGTTCCCCGATGTGCCGATTCGAATTTTCCCACTTTGCGATCGGTGGCCCCTGTAAATGCCCCTTTTTCGTGGCCAAACAGCTCGCTTTCAAGGAGGGTTTCCGATAAAGCTGCACAGTTCAGACAAACGAATGGGCCTTTGCTGCGGGGTGAGGAAAAATGGACCGATCGCGCTACCAATTCCTTGCCAACACCCGATTCGCCCCGGATGAGGACGGTTGCCTTGCTGGGGGCAGCCCGGGCGATTTGCTGGTGCACATTGATCATGGCCTGGCTGCTGCCGATGATTTCGCTCTCCACTCCCAATTGTTCCCGCAGTTGCTTGAGCTCTTTGGTCTGGGACCGCAGGTCCTCGGCAAGTTTCTGTTGCTTGCCAATCGTCTT
This sequence comes from Planctomycetota bacterium, assembly GCA_036336715.1. Lineage (GTDB taxonomy): Bacteria > Planctomycetota > Planctomycetia > Pirellulales > Pirellulaceae > JABAAE01. The sequence continues at coordinate 2,094 of JAYZFP010000090.1, read as the reverse complement.
GAGGGCCTGGGAGACATTTTCCGCGACTGCCAATGTGAATTCGAGGCCATCGGGGGTCAGGATGCGGGATGGGTCGGTACTGTAGAGGTGAATCAACCCAACCGTTTTTCCACGTACCCGAATGGGTGCGCAAATCACGCTCGTGGCACTGATCACCCCCCGGCTATCCCGGATCGCGAGCGTGCTGTCGTCCTGGACATCCCTCGCAAGCACTGCCTCGCCCTCCCTGAGGACGGTTTGAGAAAGGAACTTGGATACGCGCTGGTAACCGTGGACGCTATCGGACCTTGAAGCAAGGACCTCGGGCACTTGCGGGTCGGTATTGCCCGCTTTTTGCCTGGGCAGCAGGAGCACGGCCCCCGCATCTGCATTGGTGCCATCAAAAAGTCCGGCGAGTGCCTTGTTGGCAACCGAGTTGGGATTGGGTTGATTCGCCAGCTCGTACGAGAGTCGGAACAAGCGGGCCGCGGCGATGCCGCCGGAAGATTGCGAATCCGACTCGTCCTTCAGGAAACGGGTTTCCCCCCTGCGATGGGTAATGGTTGTTGGTTCGATCGCTTCACTTGTGCCGGAGCTGTTCTGGTCGGCCGGACCCTCCATTTCAAGCCCGACAGCCGTTTCCTGCCCCCATTGGACCGGGTTCACACCTGAGTCCTCGTAGGCCTGTGACAGGTCATGGACAAAGGCCAGTTGGGTTTTGGCGATCCGAACGACATCCCCCGGCTTGAGCAGGTGGTCGCCGTGCATTCGGTCGCTTCCTACGGCCGTGCCATTACGGCTTTCGAGGTCTCTCACCATCCATTTTCCCTCGGCGAGGAAGATTTCGGCATGATGCCGGCTGGCCTGTTCTTCCTTGATCACGATCTGATTGGTGGGGGCGCGACCGATTGTCACCGTACGTCCCGGCACCAGCCGAAAGACGTCGGACCACTTCGTCCCATCGCGAATCACCAGGTATGCCAGCACAAAATGCCCGAAAAATGGAGGATTCTAGTCGTAATAGTCAAAAAAACATGCTTCACCGGTACCGAATCAACTCTAAACCCGTGGAAACCGATTACTTTCTTGCATTGTACCAAGTCCACAGTTATTCTTGATTGGTATTGTTTTATTCTGCAGCATTACCCTGAAAAGAGAAGTCAGGGCGGGCAGGATAGGCAGGAAATGATGGCCAGCACCCATTCAGATCCGCGTTTCGTTCATCGTGAGGAACGGGGTTGCGGCCCGGTTCGATTTGGGGTCCCGCTTGTTGGATTTCCAAAATGGCGTCCTGGACGTCAGCGAACAAGAGGCATACGCGAACTCACAGGGTGAGCGGTAATTTATTTGAGGAGTAAATCCATGTTGAGAACTTTCGGCAATCGCTCGAAAGCCTTAAAAGGTCTCGCGACTGTATTAGTCCTAATGATCGCCCTTCACCCTAGTTTTGCGTTGGTTCCCGGCGGAAATAATGGAGGTGGCGGAGGCTTCTTCGGAAACCAGGTCGGTGGTGTGGCCGTCGATGCCAATGGCATTGTCAACATGGCCCCTGTCAAGATCCTGCAGGGCCAGGCTGATTTGTTGCGAAAACAGGTCCGGCCCGGTAATCAGGATCTGCGCCAGTTTACCGAGATGCGAATGGTTTCGCTCAAGGGACTGGAAAAAGCAGTGGAAAAATACATGAAGGACGGCAAGCCGGGTTTGCCTGAGGAGGTCCGATTCCTCGCTGGCCTGCAGCGGATCGAGTATGTTTTCCTGCGACCTGAACAAAATGACATTGTGATTGCCGGACCCGCCGAGGGGTGGAAAGTTGATGACTATGGACGTTTGGTTGGTGAGACCACGGGCCGACCTGTCATGCACCTCGACGATTTGGTGGTTGCTCTTCGAACTGTTCATAACGCCCGACAGGGTGCCGGTATCAGCGTCTCCATCGACCCTACGGTTGAAGGACGCAAGGCATTTGACGCCGTGATGAGAAAGCAGCGACGCTTTGGCAATGACCTGTTGCCTCGCCTGGAACAGGCCATGGGCAATCAGGTCATCTCCCTGACCGGGATTCCCGAAGACAGTCATTATGCCCGAGTCCTGGTGGCTGCTGACTTCAAAATGAAG
>JAYZFP010000089.1:0-12683 GCA_036336715.1 Planctomycetota bacterium | reverse complement strand
GGAGAGGAACCCCTCGAGCGACCGTTAACTCCCAATGATCTTTGGGCATCAGTCTACAAACACCTTGGGATCAATTACGAACTTTCTTTCCCCGACTTCAGTGGGCGACCGATGCCGATCCTTCCGTTTGGTTCCCCCATCGTGGAACTCGAACCGGTAAGCTGAGGGGTTGACCCGTCGTCGGTTCAACAGACGCAGGGTTGAAAAACCCTTCCTCATTTCCATCAGAACCCGCAAGTCATTTGCAAAAAGCGGTTTTTTTCCTGTTTTGTTTCTTTGCCAAGCCAACAAAAGCGTGCTAGAGAACATAGCGGGTGGAATTCGATTGTGGCTTCCACTCCGGGACAGCCGGAAATTTTCTGCCCCGGTATTCGGCGTCGTTCTCGGGGAATGCCCCGACCAAAACACCCGACAAAAACAACTGGCGAGGAGAAAACTCAACCCTCTCTGTCCAAAGAGAGGGTTGTGCGAACAATCCATGTCGATTGTGTACACCATCCGTACCCAATCCTTGAATCAGGCTGCTCCCCCGGCCTGAACGCAAAAGCCTTTTTTCCAAATTTTTCGAGGGGGAATCCTGATGAAAATACTGGTGGCCGATGACAGCCGGACCATGAGAATGATCATCATTCGCACCCTGAAACAGGCCGGGTTTTCAGGACACGCCTTCGTCGAAGCCGACGACGGTCTTCAGGCTTTGACGTGCATTCTTTCCGAAAAACCGGGGCTGGTTCTGGCAGACTGGAACATGCCCCTGATGACCGGTTTCGAATTGCTGAATGCCGTGCGGAATGATTCTCTGGACCTTCGCTTCGGGTTCATTACGGCGGTGAGCAGCATGAATGCGCTGCAAAAGGCGATGAACGCGGGCGCTGATTTCTTCATTATCAAGCCTTTCACCTCCTATTCGTTTGAAACGGAACTGGGTTCGATTCTCTAGTCAGAGCAGCCCTTGCCGGGTGATCCTCAACAGCCTTTCAACTTTAGAAAACCGATTGACCCAAGGACCGGCCAAGGAAAACCATCCCGATGTCAAGTTATCAAATGCCTGACCCTGACAAGTTGCAAATCCTGCTGACGGGACTGCTGGCAAATGATGTTACTGCTGAAACCTGTACTGACTTTTCGATCGATTCCCTTTCCGCAGTGGCTGTATACGAATCGGCAACGGGGCAAATACGTGCTGGCTGCATCTGCGATATCCGCCTGGCGAACTTCCTGGGTGCAGCACTGGCCATGATTCCAATCAAGCAGGCCCAAAACGCAGCCGATTCAGGTGTTCTGCCTGAAAATTCCGGGGAAAATCTTCGGGAGGTACTCAATATCGCATCCAGGCTTTTCATCAAAATTGATTCATCCTGTTTGTATTTGCGTGACTTCTACACTCCAGGTGACAAAGCAGCTCCCGGTTTGAATGAAATGATGAAATCCATGTCAAACATCCTCCCGCTGGAGGTAACGGTAGACAAATATGGATCTGGAAAGATGTCGTTTTTTCTGGATCTGTTGGAAAACGGAAATCCGCTGCAGCTCCAGGATCACGGTTATTTCAACCAAAACGGATTCGACATCAGAACGCACTAAGCTAATTTTTCGCAGAAATCAGTGGGTGCAATTGGGGCATTTGCAGTGAACGATCAGAAATCTGCGTTACATCAACCGACAGCTTTGCGATGCAACATTCGCAAGGGCCAGGCGACTACCGAAACAGTCATCATCCTGCTGATGCTGGGTTGCTGTGTCTTCTGGGCCTTTGGCAATTTTGAAAAAACGGTTCAGACTTCGCTGGACAATGTCACCTTTAAACCGGACAGCAATATCCCAAAGAGTCGAACAACTCACCAGGATTTCAAGCTGAAGCCTTCGAAAACCCCAATCTGGGACACCCTGACCTCCTCCTATTTTCTCTCCAGCCTTGCCTTCTGTTCGATATGCATACTCAGCTACCTGGCCATTGCCGGGCAGAAGAGAAAACCCATCTACAGGACGACCAGCCAATTCAAAAAGGAATTGTTGAAGCACCACGAGGCAATTACCCCGGCGATCTTCAAGAAGCGGGAAAAGATCATCGACAAAATTCTCTCGATCATGGTGCGTGACTCGAAAATCAATGCCTCCGATTTGATGTCGTCTTCGCCATTGATCATTGAAGAGTCGGTTCCCTATAACACGTTACAGCGCGTGATGAAATACAACGGGATCCATCACCTGCTGGTCGGCAACCCGGAAAAAAAGGAAATCACTGGAATCCTGAGTGATCGCGATCTGAACAAGCCAGGCTGCAAGACAGCCGGGGATGGAATGACAACCGATCCGTTGACGGTCACACTCAACACGAGCGTCGACACGATTGTTTCCACACTGCTTGGAAAACGGATCTCCTGCCTGCCGGTGGTCGATGGCAAACAGGTGGTCGGCGTCGTCTCATTGTCCGACCTGGCGGTGGCCCTGCAGTGCTCCCTGATCGTGCTGGAAGATTTTTACAAGACGTCGGCCAACTACTGCGAGGTTTCAAAGCCGAAATAACCAAGTTGCAGAGTCTGGCGGTAAGGCCGAAAAAGGATTCATCAACGAGCGATAGCAATGTGTTGTTGGACGGAGATTCCACAGCCACTCCAACCCTGAATTGCTGTCAACGCAAGTCCAACGGCGACCAGTTGCATCCTGCCTGGTCGCCGTTGTGTTATGCGGCTGCTGTGTTTTGCGGCCGTTGTCATTGCAAGCTGCCGGATCCATCGCAACCCCCTGAATCGACGGTTTTGGACGTCTTACAACCTAATTTCGGCATACGCTTGCAATGGATAAGAGAAAGCTATTCCAAGGTGTCGAGAACCGTCAAACATGGTCGGCGGCAATGGGCCCACCCGGGACAAATCGTCCGGCTTTTTGTTGGGGAAAGGTGAATCATGGAAAACCAGGAACCGAAACCACGCATCCTTTTTGTCGATGACGAATCGAGCTTACTCAGTGCGATCCGCAGGGCGCTTTATCTGAAAAGGGACCAATGGGAGATGGTCTTTGCGGAATCCGGTCGCGAAGCACTTGCATTGCTTGAAAAAAAACGCGTCGACATCGTGATTAGCGACATGCGAATGCCTGAAATGGGTGGAGCCAGATTGCTGCTGGAAATCCGCCAACATCATCCCGATACCATCCGGATGGTGCTTTCAGGTCAGGCAGATCGGGAGCAGATCCTTCGTTGTGTCAAACTGGCACACCGTTATTTCACCAAACCTTGTGCACCGGATGAACTGGCTCAATCGATTGACGAGCTGATCGGCTGGAAACAGAAAGTCGTATCAGCCTAGGTGAAAGAGCTTGCTTCCTGCGTTTCGTTTGTACCCAGAAGTATCGAATCCATCACTGCGTTGCTGGAGGAGCTGGAAAAAAGCAGTCCCGATATCGGTGTGGTCAGGAACCTGATCTGCCATGACGTTGGAATGAGTGTCAAGCTGATTCAGTTGGTCAGCTCCTCCTTTTTCGGCGACAGACAGGTTATCTATGATCCCGGTAAAGCCGCCACCCTGCTGGGCATGGATTTATTGAAACAACTGGTACTGGAGGCAGAGATCTTCGCCGAGGGTGATGCGATGGGACGACGGATCGCCAACTTCGGGCAGCAAGCCGTCGAGATGGCCTACAACGCCAAGGAAATTGCGCAAATTCGACATGGAGACATCGAACTGCAGGAACAGGCATTCCTGGGCGGACTTTTGACGAATGTTGGCAAAATGATCATGATCTACTACGCGCCGGAGCGATACCAGGAAGTGCTCGATCAGGTGAGTGATCAATGCATCAACCTGGTCGATGCTGAAAGACAGGTTTTTGGCCTGACCCACACCGAGGTGGGTGGCTACATTCTGAGCCTCTGGGGCCTTCCTGAAAAAGTGATCGAAGCCGTGTACTACTACAAGGAACCAGCCAAGTTTGACCGAAACGGATTTCACCCTGTCACAGCAGTTTTCCTTGCCGATACAATCGGCAAACTCTAGACCCGTTTGAATCTCGGGAACCCGACAGCTTTCCCGCTGAACTCCCCCCCTTCTGCCCAGGCAGGCCTGTATCGCGGCATCACCGCATCCACTAAGGTGCAAAACACTACGTGCCTGCAGGCAACTTTCCGGTTGAAAACCCTCTCGCCAAAAGAGAGCACCAGGCCCTCATGCCGCTGGGCAGGTGTTACCGGAACCTTCGGGCCGACGGTTTTTTGACGCTCAACGACGGACTATGATGAAAGCATCCTCGACCGATCCGGTCAGCCCTTCCCATGCTTGCCCGACAGACAGCTTTGTCCAGAAATTTGATCCTGACTATCGTCCTGCTGCTTTGCCTGCTGACCGCAATCGGCCACACAGCATATTTTTATCCGCACCTGCCAGCCCGTGTGGCCACCCACTTTGACGGGCAGGGTGAGCCAAATGGCTTTTCATCCAAGATTGAATACAGCCTGTTGATGCTGGGCACCCAGTCGGCGGTTTGCCTCCTGTTTCTGGGGCTCGGGCCCCTGGTAAAGGTTCTTCCGGTCAGCCTGGTCAATCTCCCCAACCGGGAATACTGGTTGGCCCCGGAACGTAAAGCGGAAACGGTCAAAAGGGTGAACTTCGGCATGTTGATCATGGGAATCAGCACGCTCCTGTTCCTGATGGCCGTCGATCACCTGATCTGCCTGCATAACCTGGGTGTGCCCGCAATGAACTGGACAGGGGTTCTGGTTGCAGGATATATCGCGGGTTCGCTGGCCTTCTGCATCTGGTTCTGTTTCCAGTTCCCCAAGCCGGGCTCAGGCTGCAGTCCCGCAGAAAAAATCCCTGATGGATCCCCAACAGAACCTTCATCAGCGTTCCGGAACCAGGACTCCGAAGCGGACTTCTAGCCACCCGTTGCGAGAGGATTCATGATCAGGCTTCCGCCCGGCAAAGGAACGTGAAAACGCCTGTCCGGATTTTCTCCCACCCGTTGGAAAAACAACTCAAATCTGGGATGCTTTACCCCTGCGACCAACTGTGTACCGCAGCCAATCTCCATTCCCGATCCCAGCGACCGCGTCACCCATCACCCGTTCCCGGAATTGCTATGCGCTTCTTTCTGGCCTTTCGTGTTTTTTTCAAACTGATTTTCAATCGCTCATTCGCCGAATCGGTGCAGACACTGCAATCGGAACCGGACCGCATCACAGCGCCCGTGAAAGAGGAAAAAAGAAAGGCACCATCAAAACCGGTTCCAACGCAGGGCCGCAGCGAAGCGATCACCCTGTTGGCTGCCCTGCAACGGGAAGCCAGATTACTGGACCTGATCATGGAGCCCCTGGCGGATTATTCTGATGAACAGGTAGGAGCAGCCGCCCGAGATGTCCTGAGAGATTCCGCTACGGTCATCAACCGCTTTTTTGCCATCACCTCGCTGTCCGATGCCGAGGAAGGATCCCGCGTCGAGGCTCCCGAAAATTTTGATCCACAAAAGTACCGTTTGACAGGCCAGGTTTCAGATGCGGAAAGCCGAAGCGGACAGCTGACTCACCATGGTTGGGAAGCGCAAAAATGCGAGATTCCAAAATGGAGCGGAAAGCAGGATTCCCGGAACATCATCGCACCCATTGAAATCCAGGTTTGACCGCCGCTTCCAGATATGGAAAACAAACATGCCCGCTGAATATGCCATCGGCGTTGATCTCGGCACAACCAATTCGGTTCTGTCCTTCACGCGTCTGGACAGTGAAGTGCCCCAACCGGAAGCCTTTCCCCTGACCCAAATTGTTGCGGCGCATACGACGGAGGCTTTACCCTCGCTGCTGTCTTTCTGTTACCTCGCCAGTGAAACGGAAATGAAGGAGGGTGCCCTCGATCTGCCCTGGGTTAACGGCCGGAGTTATGGAGTGGGGCGGTGGGCCAAGACGCGGTCTGCAGATCAACCCGACAGGACGGTCGGGGCAGCCAAATCCTGGCTATCCCATGCCGGAGTGAATCGCCGGGATTCCATCCTCCCCTGGAATGCTCCATCGGAAGTGGAAAAAATCTCGCCCCTGACGGCGTCGCAAAGATACCTGGAGCACCTGGTTGATGCCTGGAATCTGGAACACCCGGGATCTCTCTTTGGTGACCAGAAAATCGTGCTGACGTTACCCGCTTCGTTTGATCCGGTTGCCCGGGACCTCACCAGGGAGGCCGCCCTGGCAGCCGGCTTCCCGCCCGATTTCGTCTTGCTTGAGGAACCCCAGGCTGCAGTTTACTCATGGTTGAACAAGCAGGGAGACGACTGGAGAAAACGATTGAAGGTCGGTGAAACGATCCTTGTTTGTGACGTGGGTGGAGGGACGACCGATCTGACCCTGATCCGGGTGGTTGACGAACGGGGAGACCTGTCGCTGCAGCGGGTTGCGGTAGGAAAACACCTGCTGGTTGGAGGAGACAACATGGATTTGTCCCTCGCCTTTTTAGCGGCAGAACTGTTCCGGGAAAAAGGGATTCAGCTGGACCCCTGGCAATCGGTTTCCATGTGGCACTCCTGCAGACAGGCAAAGGAAAACCTGCTTGCCGCCGATGGACAGGACTCGGAGCAAATTTCGGTATTGGGACGCGGAAGCAAGTTGATTGGTGGAACCGTTTCCGTCGAACTGAAACGCCAGGTGGCCTCCCAACTCCTGCTGGATGGTTTCGCGCCCTTCTGTGGCCTGGACGAGCTTCCCACCTCCCAACCTGCCTCCGGGTTCCAGGAAATCGGACTGCCCTACGAATCCGACCCGGCGATTACGAAACACGTTGCGGAATTCCTGAATCACCACTGTGCCGAGGATGGCAATATCTGCCTGCCCGATCATGTTCTGTTCAACGGTGGTGTCTTCAAGGCTGACGGCTTTCGCCAGAGACTGCTTGCCGTTTTTGATCAATGGTCCGGGACTTCCACTTCCATCCGGGAGCTTTCGGACAACGCAGAGCTGGATCACGCGGTTTCGAGGGGCGCCTGTTATTACGCTTGGACCAAGGAACGGGGAGGCACTCGTATTCGTGGTGGCGTCCCCTCCGCCTATTATGTCGGCATCGAGACCTCTGGTCTCGCGATTCCAGGTGCCCCCCGTCCATTGAAAGCCCTCTGCGTCGTTCCCTTCGGCATGGAGGAGGGAACAGAACTGGAAGTGGCATCAGAAGAGATCGGCCTGGTCCTCGGACAACCGGTTCGCTTTCGATTCTTTGGATCGAGTGTGCGCAAATCGGATACGGCCGGCTACCTGCTTTCCAATTGGGAAAGCGGCGAACTCTTTGAAACCGATCCGCTGGAAGCAACATTTCAATCTGCTGAAGATGATCAGACCGGATATTTACCTGTCCGCTTCGAGTCGAGAATCACGGAACTCGGCATGTTTGAATTGTGGTGTATCTCGCGGAAGGCAGATGAAAAATGGAAACTGCAATTCAGTGTCCGGGAAGACTGACTGGCCTGCTGTACCGGTTTGTAACCTGCCTGGCAAAATCGAATCCCGGTGAATCGCGCCTGATGGAAATCGGTTATCATGTTATCTGTTGTCCGCGAAACGGCCCCGACAGGTTCACCATGATGACCCCCAACAAGATCCTTTTGGTTGAAGACGATTTTGAACTGTCAAAAATGGTCGTCGAGTTTCTGTCGCCTTACGGTTTTGATGTTGCGACCGAGGGAAACGGAGACCTTGCGGTGGAACGCATTCTGGCAGAAGACCCCGCGGCGGTGATTCTCGACATCAACCTTCCGGGAAGGGATGGTTTTGAGGTCTGCCGGGCGATCCGGGCAAAATACCAGGGTGCCATCATTTTCCTGACTGCTCGTGGTGACGAAATCGACGAAGTGGTCGGCCTGGAAATCGGAGCTGACGATTTCATGGCAAAACCCGTGCGGCCCCATGCGCTCCTGGCAAGGCTGAGGACCCATATCCGGCGGGCGCAGGCGGAGGAGAGCTCAACTGAACAATGCCGCATCGAGCTGGACAACCTGATGATCGACTCCTCCAGCCGGCAGTGCATTTTAAGAGGTCGCGAAATTGAACTCACAACCGCCGAGTTTGATTTGATCTGGCTGTTGGCCAAGAACGCGGGCAAGGTCCTCAGTCGCAGTGACCTGTACTATGAATTAAACGGATTCAAGTATGATGGACTGGACCGTTCCATCGACCTCCGGGTTTCCCGGCTCCGCAAAAAACTGCATGATGATTCCAACAACCCCCAATTGGTAAAGTCCGTTCGTGGTGTCGGGTACATGTTGACGGTCTCCCAGTAAAGCGGAAACCAGCCGGAAAAACAACAGCCACGAATGGCCCCTGTCCTATTGAGACCGTGACTTGAAAGGTCTGGGAACATGACATTTCTTTTTCTGCGATTCTACTGCTTTGTTCTGGCGATCCTGGCAATCGCCTGGGCGATCCAGGCCTTCAATGCCTCGCAAACCCGGGACGAAAACTTCAAGGTCATCCAGGATGTCTACGCGGGCCAGATGCGCGTGGTCAACTACCTCATCTCCCAATCGGAAGATCGCGGGGATGCGGTGAAAAGGATCGGTGGAGTTTTTGCTTTTGATGTCACCTACATCCCCGCGGAAGAAATCGCCCCGGGATTGTTGACCGAGGAGCTCAACTTCTACACGCGGCAGGATGCCGAGCAGGCGGAGGAAAACGGCTTCTTTGTCGTCTCGCAGCTGCCAACAAAAGACGGCTACGTGCGATTCGGTCCCTTGCCCGAGCTGGTAGCCCCCAGTCTTTCCTCGCAGCTCGTTGGACTGGGTCTGCTGCTTTTGCTGGCAGCCATCGCCATCGCAATTCTCCTCCGTCCGATGGTCAAACAGTTGAGCCGAGTTGAGAAAACGGCCATGGCGATTGCCGAGGGTGACCTGACGGCCAGAATTGACGAATCGAGAACCGGATCGGCAAGACGCATGGCCTCTTCGTTCAATTTCATGGCAGAAAAAACGGCCAAGCTGCTGGAATCCCAGCGACAACTGCTGCACTGCGTTTCTCATGAGCTGAGGACCCCCATCGCCAAGCTGCGGTTTGCCATCGACCTGATCAGGGACGCCACATCGGAACAGGAGCTCGAAACCCGGTTGCAGGGAATGGAGGGCGCAACGGATGAGCTTCAGACCCTGGTCGACGAGTTACTTGGCTACGTCAAGCTGGAAAGCATGGAAAGCCGGTTACAGCTGGAACACTGCAATCTCAAGGAGATCCTGGAAAGGCAGATCCGGACCTGCAAGGAGCTGTTTCCAAAAATCACATTCAGTTCGTGCGATAATATCGAGGAAGGAAACGTATTGATCCATGCTGACCGGATCATGTTGGAGCGGGTTTTTTCCAACCTGTTGGGCAATGCTGCGAGATTCGCCCGATCGCGGGTCAACATCACGGTCCATTGTGGAGAAGGTGTTCAACAGATCCTGGTCGAGGATGATGGCTGCGGCATTCCGGAGTCAGACCGTGAAAAGATATTTGAACCTTTCGCGGGCGTACACGAGGAAAAATCAGGCACGGGACTTGGATTGACCATTGTCAAAAAAATCGTTGAAAACCATGAATCGAAAATCGAAGTTGGTGAGAGCCCCGACGGCGGTTGTCGCATTACCCTCCACTGGGCCAGCGGGAATTTTCGGGCTTCCGCTGATGGAACCGGAGCAGACGCTTCGATGACAGCGGAAACTGAATAAACGGCAGCCTGTTTTGCAGATTCCCCGGGATCTTTTGCCAACCCGTCCGCCAAGTTCGAGTTCGCAGGAATTTTTTCCAATTTTGAAATAGACCGCACGAATCAATTGGTTGCCCAACCTGGCGACCCTTTGCCCTTTCGGGAAAAAACAGAATGCTGGAATTCGCCTGTCCAAAATGCAATGACTCCATTCGGGCCAATGAAGACCAGGCGGGAGAAGCTATTCTCTGCCCACGGTGTTCTCAGCAAATCAAAGTCCCGGGATCCGCCCCGGAGAAACCTGTCGTCCCGGCAGATGACTGGTCGGTATTCGACGAAGAGGAAAAGTTCATCGAGGAGTCAATCGCCACCAGTCCGAAGGCTCATTACAGGACGCCCAGCGAGTTGCTCGAACCCCTTGTTGATAACGACGAGGAAATGGCCCGGGAGGAAGAAAAACAGGAGCAACAGACTGCAGTTGAAAAAATCATTCAAACCAAATCCGTCGAATTCCAATCGGGAACGGGGGCCGCTTCCGACCTGACCATGGCGGAAAAAGTCAAACAGGAGGAGGAATTCGAAAAGCTCGCTGCCGAACTCCCTCCAGACTCACCCCTGGTGAACCAGACAGCCTGGACACGGGACCCTGCCAAGTCACCCGATGCGATTCAACTGGACAACCAGGGGCCCGGAAAGCTGCGGGCTACCTGCCATGTCTGTGACAGTGTTTCCATGGTTGGCGAAGAAAAGGGTGGGACCACCATTGCCTGCCCGGACTGCGGTACCCACATGAAGGTCCCCCTGGCCGATGAGATTCCCGGTATTGAAAAACAAAAGCAACAACATTGGGAAAACTGGGTTCAACAGGACAAAGTGGAACCGTCGGCACCCCAGCCATCCACTCGCAAGCTGGAAGAGGAGCTTTTCGCCGATGCGGCGGCGGAGAACGAGGAATACGGGCTGGCTCCCCCCCCCGATAACCTGCTGACACCGGTTCTGCCGGTCTACCCGACAGAAGATGAACCCGAATATCATCCAGATTCCGTTCCCGAGCACCCTGCACCGCACAACCGTCAGCAACGGGAACCGGATCCCCTGCCAGCAACCCAACCATCACCTTCCCTTACGGAACCGGTGGTGCAAGCTTCCGGATCGGAAAAGGATTCAGGCTCCGGAGAGTTGCCAACCGGGCAACCGACCGTTTGTGACCGGCTGCCCTTGCGGCAGCACCTTACCTCGATTATGACCGACCCGGGGTTTCTTTTTCGGGTACTGATTTCATCGATGCTGATGATGGTTGGATTTTCCATCTTTCATTTTCCCGCCGGGCTGGCGGCCAGCGACTCGTATGGCATGAGCCTCCTGGGACGGTTCCTGCAGATGTTTTCTTTACCCCTGATTCCGATTGGGTTCCTGACGGTTTGCTGGGTTGGCCAGCAAACGTTGAATGCCACAATCGTAGGCCAGAAAAAACTTCCCGAAATCGGAAGCGCGTCGGCTCTGGAATGGTTCTCGGATTGTCTTTTTGTTGCGTTTGGCCTCGCGATTGGCTGCCTACCGGGCATGCTGCTGGGGACCGTTCTCTGGGCCCTGCTTGCGGATTACCAGGGCTTCTGGTCCCTGCCAGGGTGTGCGAGCTTAAGCGGCATGCTGCTGGCTCCTCTATTGATTCTGTCGGCCATGCACAACCGGTCGCCCTTCCACGTGATCTCGAAGACCATCCTTGATTCGATCAAACGCCGGTCCGACTTCTGGATTGAATTCTACATCGCTGCCGCCGTTCTGGCGGGCGTTACAGGTTTGCTCTGGTTCCTGGGGCTGACGGAGAACTGGCTGGTGGTTGTCCTGATGCTGCTGGCGGTCAATCTCTGTTTTGGATTGTACTTCCGCCTGCTGGGAAGATTGATGGACAAGCTGGTCAATCCGGCCCCTAAAAAAACCGGAGACGATCATCTGCAGTCCGAGCAGGGTGCCAACGCGGAAGAGTGAAACCAGGTCCCCCGCATTCCTCAATCCGGTCAAAGATCCAGGTTACAGCAGGAAACCACCCTCTTTCAGAAGATCAAAAAGCTGTTGGGTCGATTCGGCCAGCGTCTGGGAACCGGTGTCTATCAACAGCGCCGGGTTCACGGGTGGTTCGTAGTTGACCGGATGCACCTCACGCTCCTGCGTCCTTTTTTCCAGGGTCACCGCGGGAGGATCCAGGTGAATGGTCAGAAAACGCTCACTGCCTACGGCGGCAGCGGCTTTCTGCCGGACCTCTTCGCTGGGCGCAACGATGGAAACAAGACAGATCAGTCCGGACTGGTTGACGATTTTGGCGATCTCGGTCGCCCGTCTCAGGTTTTCGCTGCGACCCTCAAATGTAAAATCGAGATCCTTGCTGATTCCGTTTCGCAGAGCCGGACCATCGAGCACCACCGAGCTGTAGCCTTCGCTGAAAAGTTTTCTCTCCAGTGAACGTGCCAGCGCAGTCTTGCCAGCACCTGGCTGACCAGACAGAAGAACCGTCACCGGTCTTTGTGCCAGACGGGATTCCCGTTCCGCGGCTGAAACTTCACTGGTGGACTCCTGTTTTGAATCACTCTCCCCCTCGTCCCAGAGGTCCAACTGGTCGTCGCTGGAATTCCGCTGAAGGATCATGCCCGCTGCGACGGTAACATTCGAGATTCGATCGACGATGATGAAGGAACCAGTGGATCGATTTCGCTTGTACCCGTCAAAAAAGAATGGAGCCGACAGGGAAATGCTGCAGCGGCCGATCTCATTCAGGGCCAGCTTGGGGGCGTCCTGCCTGTGGAGTGTATTGACATCGATCCGGTAGCGAAGGCGACTGATGGTTCCGGAAACCACATTGGACGTATGCTTGAAATAATACTCTTTTCCCGGCACAAGCGGTTCGTCCGACATCCACACGATCGCGGCATCAAAATCTTTTTCCGACCTGGGAACGTTGCCGGGCCGAACGATCATGTCACCACGACTGACATCGATTTCATCTTCCAGGGTCAGGGTAACCGACTGGGGTGTGAATGCTTCTTC
>JAYZFP010000088.1:0-8931 GCA_036336715.1 Planctomycetota bacterium | reverse complement strand
CGGTTTCCTGGAACACAAGGATAAGGTTCAGGTTACGGTCATGTTCCGGGGTCGTGAAATGGCCCACATCGAAGAGGGACGCAAAGTGATGGACAACATTATCGAAATGTTGACCGAAGAGCATGGAAAACTGGAGACCTCGCCCCAGCAAAATGCTAAGAGGATGATCTGCACGATTGCCCCCAAGTAACCCTGTTCGCAAAAACCGGGGCATCCGCATCGCTTTGAAACCCAAGTTGGCACCCTCGAACGAAGGATGCGTATCCGTTCGAGGCTGCAACGGTCTGCTTCTGTCGCAGTATGGCTCCAGGTCTGCAAGCGGCCTAAATCGGTGTTTTTGTGAAAAGACCGGTGCCGGCTTGCAGTTTCTTCCTGGTAGGTTCTCCGCAAGATGCGATCAACGGGTCAATGGTTGAACTGTGGCCTCTCTGAACTGGGGCCTCTCTGAGCCGCAGCCGGGCATGGTTGGAAGGCACCCTTGATTCGCGACAGTCGCAATGGCGTTCACCGGTTTGCGACCTGGAGATTTTTTTGTAAACGAAGCGCCAGTGCTTGGGTGCTATCGGTTCCTTCTGGCGGAAATGAGTTTTTTTTGGCCGTGTTTTCGGGTTCCGACCAGTGAAGTCCTCAACTCCGGTAGCCGGAAAGCCGACATTGACCCGCCAATTTCAATTCACTAGACTCCCCCGCCCGGTCGAACCTGGGAGCCGTTGGCTCCTGCCGGCCGGGCCTCAGGAAGGTAATGGAAGTGGAGGACGCAGGTGAATACCTCTCTTTCTTCACCCGGTTCAAAATGGAGTCCAAAATGAGTCTGTCTTTCAGCCAGTCGTCCCATCGAATCCTTCTCGTGGTGTGCGCCGTTGTATTTGTTATTCCACTGGTAAGCCTTTTCGGGCAGCAAAACCAGGTCCAGCCCAATCGGTCCACCCCGAAAACCATCGACATCGTGGCCGTCGTGAATGGTGAAAAGGTCAGTCGGCAGCAACTGGCGCAGGACTGCCTGGTACGGTTTGGTGAACAAGTCCTCGAGAACATGGTTTACAAACAGCTGATTCTCAATGCCTGCCAGGAAAAAGGGATTGTGATCCAGCAGGCAGACATCCAGGCGGAAGTGACCCGGATGGCCCAGAAGTTCCGGATTACTCCGGAAGCCTACCTGCAGACGATTACGCAAAAGCTTGGAACCGACACCCAGAAATATTACCGCGATATTGTCTGGCCCAGCCTGGCGCTACGACGGCTTGCGGCTGACCAGATCACGATCGAACCGACAGAAATCAGGAAGCGGATGGATGCCAAATTCGGTCCCCGTGTCCAGGTCCGGATGATTGTCCTTGACGATGAGAAAAAAGCGACTCAGATTCAGTCGGCCGTGAAATCCAATCCGGATGATTTTGGAAAACTTGCCAAGGATCATTCCGTTGATCCGGCAACTGCTTCGATGAGGGGGATGATGCGTCCCATCGGCCTCAATGTTCTCGAGCCCGAGGTGGAGCAGGCCGTTTTCGGTCTCAAGCCGGGTGAGATTTCCAGTATCGTTTCTCTCAAGAAGCAATACCTGATTTTTAAATGTGAGCGGCATTATCCAGCGACGCAATTGACCGATCAGCAGGCTGCCTATTACGAAAAACAGACCCGAACGGAATTGTCCGAAGAGAAGCTGACGCGTGTTGCGGAGAAAATCGTCCTGGAGCTGCAGGACCGATTCAGGGTTGTCAATGTCTACAATGAACCCGACGTGAGAAGCAGGATGCCTGGTGTGGCGGCACCCATTGGTGAGCAGCAAATCCAGGTTCGGGACCTCTCCGAGGAGTGCATTGCCCGACATGGCAAGTCGGTACTCGAGGGAGAGATCAACCGCATCCTGCTCAAGCAGGCACTGGCTGAGGCGCAGGTTCAGGTCACTCAGGCAGATATCGACCTGGAGGTCGATCAGGCGGCGGATCGCTTCGGTTTCCTGAGAAAGGAAGGTGGCGTGGACCGTGAAAAGTGGCTTGAATTTGTGACCAAACAGGATCACGTGACCGTCGAACTTTATGTCGAGGATGCTGTCTGGCCCGAAGCTGCACTCAAAAAATTGGTGAAAGGCCAGGTCCAGGTCAGTGCGGATGACCTGAAAAAGGGGTTTGAGGCGAACTTTGGCAAGCGGGTGGAAGTCCTTGCGATTGTGATGAATTCTGACCGCCAGGCCCAGCACGTCTGGAAACTTGCCTCGCAGAATCCGGATCGTGAATTCTTCGGCAAGCTGGCCGCCGAGTACTCGGTGGAACCCGGATCCCGGGAAAATTTTGGGCAAGTGCCGCCCATTGCCCGGCATAGTGGCCGGCCGCAGTTGGAAAAACAGGCCTTTAACC
The DNA here is from genome assembly GCA_036336715.1 of Planctomycetota bacterium. GTDB lineage: Bacteria > Planctomycetota > Planctomycetia > Pirellulales > Pirellulaceae > JABAAE01. Next base: position 6,577 of record JAYZFP010000088.1, on the reverse strand, counting down.
TGGAACCGGGAGAACTTTCAGGTCTGATCAATGTCGGTCAAAAATGGATCATCCTCAAGTGCCTTGGTTTCACAAAACCCGTGGTTATCGATCCCAAGGATGTCGAAGAGGAACTGCAAAAGGATATTCTGGAAAAGAAAACGCGGGTTGCGATGAACCAGCGTTTTAACCAGATTCACGGCTCGGCACAGATTGACAACTTTGTTGCGGGCACTTCGCAAACGGGAGTCGCCGCCCGGATCGCCAACGGCTTTACGCCCGTCAGTCGGAACCGTCTCCCATTCCAGCAGCGAAAGCCCTAACGGGAAACGAATGCCATGGCACGGGTCTGGAAACCGGGAATCTGGATTGGCATCGGCGTTTGCTCTCTTTTTGGAACCGCGTTGGTACATGTTGTTTACCGGTCCGTGATCAGCGGACCGGTTTTTTATCGCCAGGCGATTTCCCTGTCTACCGGTGAATCCCGTCGCTTGGGAGATCTGTTGGAAGAATCTCTTCTGGAAATGCACAACACGGCCGTTCGTGAGGAGAAATGGTCTTTATCGTTCACAGATGCCGAACTGAATGGCTGGATTTCCAACCATTTGAAAAAGAAGTATTCACGATACGTTCCGTCGGGCCTGGATCATCTCTGTGTCCGGTTTGGGGAGGAGAGAATCCATGTTGCCTTTCAGGTTACCCGCTTCTGGATTCCTGCCGTGGTCGAGATTCAGCTGGTTCCGTTCATCACCGCCGAAGAAAAAAAGATCGGAATTCGACTGGAGACGGTCAAATCGGGGCTGTTTCCTCTTTCCAATAAGCGCATCGTCGAACAGCTGAATGCAGCGGTGCCGCGGAGTCGACTCAACTGGACAACGGACAGCGGGCAACCCCTGGGACTGGTCGAACCCCGTTTTGAAATGGCGGATGGGATCAAGCGGCAGATTCGAGTGGAAAACATTTCCATTCAGGAGAATCGTTTGATACTTTCGGGGACAGCGATGGATTCTGGCGGTTGATGCGGCGTTTTTATTGCCAGGCTTCTGTCGAGTCCGGGGCCGGGGGGAACCACGCGATGAGCCGCCTGGTGACCCGTTTGCTTTACTGGTTTGCGGGACGGCGATCGTCGTTGCCAATCACGGGCAACGGAAAAAGGTTCAGGGCTCAGTAAAAACGGGCTTTCTCTGCGGTAGCGACTATCTGTCGGAACGCCGGCTTTTCCTCTGGATCGATTGGCATGACGAGAATTCGCAGCGTGGATCCGTCCAGCTGGGGAGTGCGGGGGACTTTGAGGGCGATTCGTCCCTGGTCCACAATCAGTTCAACCTCGGGATGGGGCTTCGAGGCAACCAGGCCCAACATGCCAGCCAATCTGCCGTTTACCCGAACGGTCTGCTCCTGCCGGCCCCGTTGTTCGTCGAGGTTGATCAGGAATTGATCCCCGCGGCCCGCGCTTCCGGTCAGCTGTTGTTTTTTCCAGGAGATTTCGTCGAGTTTCCGGTTCTCCATGGGGGGAAACCTGGCCGATTTGCCCAGGTCCACCAGGTTGATTTGAAACGGAAGCTCCAGGTCCGGGGACGGATCCTGGTGGGGAGCCGCCTTGGGATCCTTGGCTCGAATCCCGGTGAAGTACCGGAAATTGATATTCATTTCGAGGGAAATCATGCCGTTTCGTTCGAGCAATTCCTGGTGCATGGTGATCTGGGTAACACCGTCTGCAGTATGGAAAAAACTGAACTGCCCCAGCTTGGGGTTCAGACCCTTGGGAAGGTTCAGACGGATGAATTTTGCCAGGTAGTGTTCCCGGAATTCTTCAGTCGAAAGCCGACCGTCCCGGTTCAGGTCTGCCTTGCCAAACTGGGGCTGGTAGGCGAATTCTTCGATCTCAAAAAAGCCATCCTGGTTTCCGTCTGTTGAAAGGAAAATCTGTTGGATCGCTTCACGGAATGCCTTGACCGAGTCTTCGTGGGTACCTTTCAGTTCGCCTGACCTTGGCTTGGAGGCCACCGTTTTCCCGGCTGGCAAGAAAGATTCCTGGGCAGAGGCTTGAAGCCCCCCACCTCCTATTAAAACGGTCCACAAAAGCAGGGATTTATAATCGGGCATGGAGTTCTTTCCGGTTTTGACCGGTCCGGATTCGACCGATCGACTTTCAAGCGGATGCCGGCCCTGCCTGGGTGAAACCAGCGTGGGCTTCGACTGGTTTGTTATTTTATTGGACGAGCCCGAAAATGCATCCAAGATCCTGTCAGATATTTGTCAGAAGTTTGTCAGGAATTTTCAGGGGAAGATCCATCCACCCGATTCCCGGTCGCTCTGATCCTCAGAGTTTGAAAGAAGGGTAGGCAATCCTGTTTCCGGCAGTCCACTTTTCGTGACCGTGATCAGCCTTGGGAAGGAGCCTCGGAGGTGGTGGTTGCCTTGCGTCTCAACAGCCAGGCCACCGTGAATAGCGCGACCGCCAGCAAGAGGGGTGGGATTGAAAAACGGATCAAACGGATTCCGATTTCCTGGTTCTCTGACGGTCCGACATAAGCAGCCATTCCCAGGAGTCCGAGGATTCCCCGACCCAGGATCGCAAGTGCTCCCGTTGCAATCACGCTGCCGGCGGCAACCAACGTGAAACGAAGAACTTTTTTCAGGGTCCACGGCAGAGAGGTTGTTTCAGCGGGGGGCATGGCCATATCGGGTACGGTTTGGGGAGTTGGTCCAGGCATGCCGCCTGCTTCCTTTGCCTGCACCTGCCGAAGCGGGGCCCTTTGAGAAAAGGCGAAATTCAGGCATGTGGAAAAGCCGGGGATTCAACGAAAGGAACTGAAGAACTCGGCCAAAAGCTGATCGTAGTTGGCCGGCATGGCATCGTTATGTCCACCCCCTTCGATTTCATAGAAATGCTTGGGCTGGTTGGCGGCGGCGAACAACCTTTTTCCCTGTTCAACAGGCACCACCTTGTCATCGGTACCATGAGAAATCAGGACTTTGCCGCGATAATTCCTGATGGCATTTTCCGAATCAAATCCATTGCCCGGGGCAAGGAAGGAAAACATCCCTGCGTGGTATTTCGCGATGTCCTTGAATGAGGTGAAGGAACTCTCGATGATCAGGCCTTTGCACTGAAACAGGATTGCTGCCTGGATGGCGACTGCGCCCCCCATCGAACGCCCCATCACAATCACGTCCGACGGTTGGACGTTTCCCAGTTCGGCTGCTTTTTTGACAGCAGCCCTTCCGTCAGCAGTCACACCCGATATGGTCGGTTTTCCCTTGCTCCGGCCGTAGCCCCGGTAATCAAACAGGAATACGGCGACCTGGTGCCGTTTCTGGATTTCTGCCATACGGGAAGCCCGGAACCCGAGGTTGCCTCCGTTCCCGTGGAAAAAAACAACCACCTGTTTTGGGTTCACACCACGGAAATAGCGTCCGTCGAGTTCGGTTCCATCCTCGCTTTTGAATTCAACCCGCTGACCTTCGACGATCAGTCCCTCAAAACCCTTGGGGTATTTGACCGGCTGAAACAGGAAGCTCTCGGCAAAGGACTGTTTCTTTTTGACAGGCTGGTCGGCACTGTTTCCGGTTTGGGACACGTCAGGACCTTCCTTTTCGGTTCGTTCAAATGCGGCCGGTGCGATTTCCTGTGGAGGGGGAACCGGATTTTGAGCCATTTCTCTTTCACCCGTATCCTGTTGGGGAATGCTGTTTTTTTTCTGGCTCCACTGGCAGCCCGCCATCAAAGCCGTAGCGACCAGTGCCAGGGGCAAGAGCCATGAGCAGGCTCTCCTGGCCGAACCTGCGACGACGTCCCTCTTCGTGATTTCCATCATGAATTCCTTTCCAGCAAAACCGGTGCACAGCATAGGTGATTTCCGGTGATTGGGACAGAGAAAACTCCCCGGAGGGACGCGGATGGTCTGCCGTTGACTGTCACAGGTGCCCCCGAATCCCTCATTGGCAGCCAGTGGTTGTGACAAAAAGGTTCCTGCAGACTGGTTTTGACCGGTAGTGCGGCTGAACTTCAGCTGGGCTCCAAACTGCCGCAAGCATCCAATCCGTGTCGGACCGCAGGGAAACCCGGGGGAATGACCTCCTCGAGAGGAGCCTTGGCATAGTTTCCTTCAGGATGCTGGATGCCGTAGAATGATCGGCTTTGGCCCTGCCAGGCTGGTGACCCTTTCCGGAAGGGTCCAGGCAACTGGCTGGTCAGGAATCCGATTTTAAAACCGGCAAATGAAAACGCAATTGGGAAAAAACATGAGACGGGTACTGAAAAGCGGGTGGGTTGCGATCGCCACATTCGTTGGAATTTTTGGACTGGCTGCCCCGGCGCGGGCGGTCGATCTTAACCAGTGGATCGAACCGGTCAAGGGATTTGGACCGGAAGGTCACGGGTACGAAAAAGCGATTCCGGCGATCAAAAGGTTGTCGGCGGAACCCCCGGCTTCGATTCCCGGGATCCTCAAGGGAATGAATGGAGCCAATCGACTGGCTGAGAACTGGCTGAGAAGCGCGGTGGAAGCCAGCGCCGACAAAGGGCCTCTTCCCGTGGCAGAGATCAGGAAATTCCTTGACAACCGAAAGAACTCCCAACGGGCCAGGCGGCTGGCATTTGAGTTGCTTACCGAGGCGGAGCCCGATCGGAAAAACGCCATGCTGGTTGAAATGCTGGACGATCCCAGCCTTGAAATCCGGCGAGATGCCGTGGAGTTGGAATTGTCAAAGGTCCGTGAGGCGAGTGCCAAGGCGGACCGGATTCGAGGGTTTCGGACGGCATTGGTACACGCTCGCGAAATCCAGCAGATCAAATCGATCGCCGAAGCCTTGAGTGAGCTGGGTGAGGAAGTTGACTTGACCCGGCATTTTGGAATGGTGATGAACTGGCACCTGATAGGCCCTTTTCCCAACAAGGACCAGGCGAGATTCGATGCGGTCGATCCGCCGGAAAAAAAGATAGACCTGTCTGCCTCTTACGAGGGGGAATTGGGGAAGGTCTCCTGGATTTCGCATCAGTCAACCGAGGACGAAGGAATTGTCGATCTGAACAAGGCTCTGTCCAACCACAAGGGAGCAATCGCCTATGCGTTTGCAGAATTTGTATCGGCTGCGGACCAGGAGGTGGATGTTCGGCTGGGGTGCATCAACGCCAACAAAGTCTGGGTCAACGGCGAGCTGATCATTTCCAACAATGTTTACCATGCTGGAATGAACCTGGATCAGTACATCGGCAAGGCCCGGCTGAAGTCCGGAACCAATCGGATTCTGATTAAGGTCTGTCAGAACGAACAGAAAGAGGCGTGGGCCCAACGATGGCAGTTTCAGTTTCGAATCAGCGATGCTACCGGGAAAGCGATCGTCTCCAAGTGACGGGGCTGGCGACGTGAAGCGTTTTCGCCGCAGTGCGAAATCGCAACAGAAATTACGCAGTAAGTGCTCATGCAGTACGGGTTGGTAAACAAATGAACTGGCAAAACATGCAACTGGATCAAAAAATGCAAATCAATTCCGAAAATCGAAAGACTCCTTCTCCCTGCGCAGCGGAGAACCGGTCACATCCATCTTGGGGCAAACGTCTGATACCCGCAGCCTGGGGGATCCTGGCGTTTTCGACCTCCATGGTTTTCTGCTGTGCGGCAGCATCCGGTGAAGACTGGCTTCAATTCCGTGGAAAGGGAGGTTCCAGTTCTGACGGTTCCCAGTCCACGCCCCTGCCAAACTCCTTTACCGAGACTTCCAAGGTCCGTTGGAAAGCCAGCTTGCCGGCCAAGGGGGTTTCCAGCCCGATCGTGGTCAGCGACCGGGTGTTTGTGACGGCATCCAGTGGTTCGATTCAGGATCGGATCTACGTACTTTGCTTTGATGGAAAAACGGGCAAGCGAATCTGGAAAAGGGAATACTGGGCCACGGGAAGGGGATATTGTCATCCAACCAGTGCCAATGCCGCCCCTACCCCTGCCAGTGATGGTAAGAATATTTACGCTTTTTTTTCATCCAATGACCTGGTCTGTCTCGATCTTGACGGGAACCTGCAATGGTTCCGGGGGCTGACGTTTGACTATCCCAAGGCAGCCAATGACGTGGGAATGTCTTCGTCACCCATCGTGGCTGAGGGTGTCGTGATCTGCCAGGTGGAAAATCAGGGAGATTCCTTTGTGACGGGCATCGATACGGAAACAGGCAAATCCCTGTGGCGGGTGGATCGGAAAAAATCATCCAACTGGGCTTCTCCGGCGGTAGTCGCTGGAGAGGGAGATCGTCCCTCGCAGGTGATCCTCACTGATCGAACCGGGGCAATCGGGGTGGATCTTCAATCCGGAAAGAGGCTTTGGGAAATCAGTGGGCGAACCCCTTCGGTTCCCTCCACTACCGTGGTCGGTGACCATGCTTACCTGTCGGTCAGCGGGACCACAGCGCTGCGGTTTACCAGCGACTCAGCCAAGCCGACTGAACTTTGGAACAAAAAGCAGATGCTGGCTGGAAACGCCAGCCCGGTAGTGCACAATGGCGAAATTTTTGTCATGAACGGAAGCGGGGCAATTACCTGCTGCGATTCGAAAACCGGAATTGAAAAATGGAAAGCCAGGACCGGAAGGGCTTCCCACTGGGC
>JAYZFP010000087.1:0-30639 GCA_036336715.1 Planctomycetota bacterium | reverse complement strand
AAACAACCACAAAACCGCTTCTCCATTGTAACGGATGACTGACGAATCAGGATCAAAAACGGGTGAACGCCCGTAGGGAAAAGCCGATCGGTTCGATATGTTTTTCAGGCAAACCGGCAGGATTTACATCTCGTTTCACCTCCAATTCAAATTAATCGTCTATGATTGAGAGGAGAGCCGATACGTGACCGGAAAGGGCGGACAGCCCCTTCCCACCGAGTCGTTCATTGAGATCAAGATGCATCACCCCAATTATCAATATGCCACTGGATTGTTTCCGATCCTGATCCTGGCCATGTTGCTGATGGCAAAATCCCTAGTCGGACAGGATTTCGACCCGCTGAAAATCAAGGGGGACCTTCAGAAAATCGGCGAACCGCTCGGCAAGCTCTTTCGGCTCAAAAGCAAAAACGGCAAACTGGCACCGGACTTCAGCAAGGATCGCCAGACATCCTACCAGCTGATCAACCAGATCAATTCGATCGGTGGTAACCGGGGCGGTGGCTCATCTTCTTCGGGAAGCAACTGGGAAATCAGGATCAACAACAATAGCTTCGAAGGATTCTGCAATTACGGTTATTCGCGAGTCTATCCCAATCCGTCGCCCAACACCTGGAAACTGAAACTGAAGGAACTGAAAAAACCCAACCGGGACCTCTATGTCGAGGCGGGCCCCGAGGGACAGGTTTCGATCACGCTTTACGGTGGGGATGACCCCTACCTGTTACGTATCCGGCAACTCAAGTCAGGCAGCCTGTTCGTTCAGGAAGTTTCCGACACCAGGATTTTCAGCGAGTCTTCGGCCTCGTTTGACCTGTTTTGTCAACAACATGCCAAATTCACCCAGGACCGTTTCCTGCCTATCATTCGCCACCTCGGCATTGACGCCCCCATGACCCAGTTCGACAAGTCGGTTCAACAATCGGTCATTTCGTTCCTGACTCCCATCGAGCCGGATCGATTGACCAGTTTCCAGACCTCCTTCAAGAACCTCGATTCGGCCGACTATTTGAAACGGAAAGAAGACGCCGAAAAACTCTCAAAAGGATTCAAGGACTGGCAGGACTTTGTCATCCGCGCGGTCAACGATCCGGGCTTCTCCTACGAGGTCCGCTTCCGCTTGATGGAAGCATTGGAAAAAAATGGCAAACCTGAAGAGATCAAGGCCAGCCGCTATGCCATTTCCACCGACCTGACCAACAACCCCCAGTACCTCGTCTGGCTCTACGAAGCGCACCAGGACGAGGCCATTCGCAAGTACATACTGGCTCAACTGAAGGCCACGACCGGGGAAGACCTGGGACAGGAGATTGCGGTGTGGAAAAACAGGTACGAAAACGATTCATCCGGCCTGACCAGGAGCTCCCCTCCGCCAAAGGTCAACCTGTTGGCTGAAAAGGGTGCCATGGATTCGGTCCGGGAGTATATCGGTCAGCTGGTGCGATTGAAAACGGATGGCGGTAAACTGCAACTCGATCGAGACTACTGGGCGCAGCAATTTGACAACCGGTCCATCCAGGAACTGGTCAAGGAAACCAACCGGAACCTGGCCAAACTCAACATGCCGACCAACTATGATCCCGATCCACTTTTCGAACTGGGTTCGGTTTCGCACCCGCAGGCAATTTTCGCCAAGATGCGTTCCACGATGCAAAAAAAACAGAAAAGCTCGTCAGTTTACTACTACAGTTACAACCGGACATCCAGCTCGTCGCTCAATCGTCAGTTCAACAATAACGACCTGAATGTGAGAATGAACTTCGAGCCCAACAGCACGGTCACCCGACGCGTCGCCAGCAAACCGCAGGACGCCAAGCCTCCCAAGCTTGACGGCAAGCCCCTCAAACTCGAATTCAACGAAACAAAGGATTCGAGGCGTTCCCTGATAGTGCACGAACTGACCGATGGTCGCCTGAGGGTTTCCCTGGTCACCGAAAAATCAAATGCCTTTGTACAGATGCTGCAAAAACCGGATGGTGAATTTGTGTTGCAGGACGTGCGGGGCCCGGAGATCTTCACCGCCAAGGCGAAATCGTTTGACACCTTCCGGGAAACCCATGCCAACTATTGCAATGAAAAGCTGTTTCCCCTGTTTTCCCATTTTGGCATCCGGTTCAGCGATCAACTCTTCAAGGCCCCTCCCCGACCAGCCACTCCGGAGAAAAAACCGGAGACCAGCGATACGAAAAAGGTATCGAAGGCCCAGGCGATCAAAAAGATCCGCACTCTCGAAGCAACGCCCCGACTGGCGATCCCCGAGCCGCCACGTTAACCCGGGACGATCGTCCCTCAGGACGGGTGCCGAGATTGCGGGAACCGTTTGGCTTTCCAAAAAAAATGGAATCGATATCGTTCGGAACTTTTCCTGACGGGGAATTGCAGATAAAATCAAAACTTCAATTTCGGGCGAGTGGCGGAATTGGCAGACGCGCTGGATTTAGGATCCAGTGGGGTAACCCGTGCAGGTTCGATTCCTGTCTCGCCTACTAGGAGATTCACCTTCGACCGGTGTATCTCCTTTTTTATTGGTTTTCCAAAGTGTTTCTGCATTTCGATGCGATTTGATGCGGTCTGATTCGGCGTAGTTTTTGGCAACTTTTTGGCAAATGGCGTTGGAGTTGGCGTTGGATTTCTGTTTGGAAATTGTGCCAACGCCCTTAAATGACTCATTCTTGATCAGCCGATAGCTTTTCATCAGTTCGGTGACTGAAGTACCAGCCCAATCTGACGCTGTTGCGAGGCCATATTCATCCATCAGATCAGTCGATGCGGATGCCCGAAGACTATTCCAAAATTCTGGCCAGCTTTCGATCTTTGCTGCTGTCAATTTATCCTTGCCAATTTTCCCAAGGTTTGAATGTCTCCGAAGCCGAGAAAAGACATATTCACCTTCATCTTTCGAACACCAGACTGCATCCAAATATGGCCGAATTTCTTCGAATAATGGCACCAGCTTTGCATTTTTTCCGATGACCTTCGTTTTCTTTATATGGATCAGGATGTTCTCTTTTTCAAAATCAACATCCGCCCATTTCAGATCTTCGATTTCACTTGGGATTCGCAGTGGGATTTTTCTGGTCATCACAAAAAGAAGCTTCCATTCGAGATCGGTCAGATGATCGACCAGTTGATGGATTATCGACCAGTGGATGTAAGGCTTCTTGGCAGCGGTTTGCCCCGTCGACAATCCCTTCGCTTTGAATGGATTCTTCTTCAGATAAAGTAATTCCACCTCGATCGCATGTTCAAAAAACGATCTGGCATAACGAATTTCTTTTGCCTGTGTGTTGGGCGAATACCCTTTATCGTCGGCTAACCAACGGTGATATTCGTAGGCGTCATCAGTCTTGAGATCTGCGGCATTTTTCCTTTTGCCGAAATACGTAAACAATTTCTCCCCCGACTGTCTCCATGATTTAATTGTATTCTTTTCCGAGTTGCTCCCCCTTTGACAAATGTATTTTGCTACGACATCCTCCAGCGTGACTACAAACTCATCCTTTGGGCGCAAGCTTGAAGGGATCAATCCTTCAGCAACCAACTTCTCGACAGTCGGTGGATGTTTTGGATCCTGAATCCATTTCTTCGTCCTCGCAGATGGTTCTTGCTCGTTTTCAAAGGACTGAACAATGTCAAATATCGCTTCACTTGCCGCTTCAGCTTTCTTCAGGTTTGTTCCAAGATTGCAAGTGATTCGTTTTTAATCTGGCAGGTAGGGTTGGATTCGATAAAACACCTGACCGGCTCGGCGGCCATTTCCTTTTTTCTTTTGAATTGAATATTTGTCGCTTGCCATTTTTTGTTTAATACGTCTTTAGTTGATTTACTTGTTTTCGTATTGCTTGGAGACCAGCACGTCAAGTCTCGAATCCATTTCATCCGAAAGGTTCTTTTTATCGCCCGCTGGCGACCCCATCTGGAGCGGACGGGGATTTCCATGTGGAAACGCTCTTTCTCTTGCCACCGCGCTAGAAATCAATTGTTATTGCCATTCTCAAATCGGCTGTCTGGTTGATCGTTTGTCGTCTGGTTTAATCATTCATCGCTACCCATGCTTGGCGCCCATTCCGCCCGACAATTCTTCAGCAGTTCAATGATTTCCGAAGGTGTTTCGGGATGGGCAATTTCCAACCTTTCGACAACTTCTTGCCACACTTTATCAGGATCAAAAAAGGCCAAAATCTCGGCTTTTCTGGCCTTCATTTGATCTAGCAAATCTGGAGGCACAGCAGATTTCGGTTGAAAAAGGAGACTTCTACCTTCACGACCAATTCTGACACCCCGCTGTACCAACTCTTCGATTAAATCTTGGATTGTCATATGCTCCCCACTTCATCATCAGTTGCATTTGGGGTTTCTTTTTCTTCTTCCTCCGACAAAACGTTTTTTTCAGAATCTTGCTTCTCAGGTGGATTATTCAATTCATCCACTACCGGAGGGGCCGTGGATGAATTGAATAAATATCGGTATTGGGACCCTTTGACACCTTTGCCCTCACGATGCCAGATTCCATTTTCAAATCCCTTTTTCAACGCATCCTGAAGCTTTGATTTATTGACGGATATTTCTTTTTCATCTCCAAGCTTGGATTGGACCTGCTCCCAGTCAATTGCTTCTGATTCCGATTGCAGAATTTCAGAAATTGCGGAGTCCAACTCTTTGGATGAATAGTCCGATCGGCTACCAACTGCAACGTATCCATCATCTGTCAACTCGATAACGACCTCGTGAGGCGTTTCGTTAAACCTCCCGAGTCCTTTCATCGTTCGATGACGATCTTCTGATGAGTTCGGATTGGTTCTTTTCAACTCGATCTGAATGTCAACGGCCCCCGACAGGGAACTGCTTCCCCTCGAGGCGGTCCCTTCGGCCCCACCTCCTTTCGATGAATGGTGATTCAAAAGAATTGCGGCTCCGGCTTGCTTAATGGCGTCGAGTGGGATCATACCTGTCATTGTTTCGGTAACACTGTTTTCATCTCTGGCGGGTGTGAACCTTTGCCATGTATCGATGATGACTAGATCAATCTGCATCTCTTCTATCTGTTCGGCTACAGTTCGGCAGTAATATGCCCAATCTGCCTGATCTGGCTTCATCAGAAATGTTGAGCTTTCAAAATGAATCGATTTAGAATTCTCGCAACCTGCAAGACGCTGCTTCCATATCGCGGGCATTTCTTCCGAGATTACTAACGCTCGGCATTTTTTTATTTCACCCGCCAACTCACCACCGTCCGATATCAACTTCAAAAACTCACTTACCAAAGTTGTCTTTCCACCCTTCGGATGAGCAATTAGCAAAGTGATAAAACTACGAGCAATCCAGCCATGCCAAAGCCATTCAACATCAGCAGCGGTTTCGGATATTTCTGAGAGAGGGATAGGCTTACATTCGATTCGTCCACGGTCCCTCCTCTTAGCAGATGGACGAATTCCTGAATCGTTTTTGCCTGTAGGGGTGGTCATGCTTGCCCCCCCTTCTTTTGCCCGTCGATCCAGCGTTGCAGGTCAGCCATCGGATACCTCACGCATCGTCCTAGCCGAATGTGCGGAATCTCGCCGGATGCCGTCATGTCCCACAGTTTGCGTTGGCTGATCCCCAAGGCCTCGGCAGCTTGTTTGTTCGTCAGCAATAGGGCCGGCTTGGTCGGTTCCTCGGTTTGGGGGCTATTTTGCATCGTTCACCCCCTTTCGCGTCTGTCGGCGTTGTGGAATCTGAACTTTGACTCCCAATCCTTCCAGTTCATCGCAAGCGCGGGCTGCTTCGTGAAAGTCGTTGGTTTTCCAAGCATGAATCAGCACCGAGAATAGTGCGACAATTTGCGAGGCTTGGTCCCGCTCTGTATCTGACAGCTTCAAAATCATAGTTGGTCTCTTCATCTAGAAAAAAAATTAGATGAAAGACCTGCTGCGTTGCTTGGGCGTTGCGATGAGAACCCAATAAACGCCGTAATTTACGGCGTAATACCTTTATGAGCGTTGCGTTGCATGTTGCGTGTTGCGTTTTTTTCAGTCATCCCAATCGCGTTCAGCGGGGTCATCCGAGTACGCTTCTACTTCCCGCAAGCCAGAATAAGGATTGACCGATATATGCCCGCGATGCCGGTCGTCTTTCACGCCTCGGGCCATCGCTGCCGCAGTCTGGTATTCCTTGCTGCGTGATAACGTACTTTTGCTTTTTCCTACTTGGCGCGAGATCTCCGCATCCGACCAATCTGGATGCTCCCGAACCAATAGCAATGCTTTGGCCAGCCAAAGCAAACTTTTTTCGCTTTTGCCGGTCGAGCCTTTTGGTGTGGTCGACTCGGCTTCATCGTTACCTTGCCCCCCGTTTACGGTCTCCTTGGGGACCCGCAGCCTTTTCATCAACTCGCTGGCTAGGCTGCCCATTTCCCATTTTGTAGAACCAAATTCCTCACGGCCAACATTGTCGTACGCTGCCGATTGTGCGGCTGAAATTAAGCGATCAAAAATTTTGTCGGCTCGTTCCAGCTTTGAAATTACCGATGCCCTTCCAGTTTGGTTGCATTCATCTACCGCCAACCGAAACCACTTTTCATGCAATCTTCGCGGTTTTACCCGATCAAGAAAGCGGGCAGCTCGACGTGCAGGCAAGATGCCGGCAGGCAAAAGCCCCTGCATCTGTTTCAGGAATCGTTCATCGCGACGGGTCCAGATTCGCCGCGTTAGGACGATACCGCAGGTTTGTTTTTCGCGTTGACGGTCCCAATACCAGCGTTCAGCCCGCCGGATTGCCTCGGGCAGCGCGGGCGTAGCCGTGAGAATGCGCACCGCTTCGGCATCACGATCTAGTAGCAATTCAAGGTTAGCTGGCATCGATACCAATAGATTGACGTATCGCGTTAACGGGCTTTTGCCATCGGCGCGAATGAGCGATGTGTGGGCCATGATTCACTTACCTTTTTTCGGGCCGATCCTCGCGGGCCGTGGAAGGCAAGTGATAACCACCGCACCCGCTGGGATCGTACGTCAGGGATCAGCTGACTGGCAGGACGTCTCCTGCTGGCAAGTCACCCCGTAAGAAACCTTCCGTTTCAGATCTATTCGTTGTTGTTCTATCCAGTCTTTTTCGCCTGGGTGCATTCCTCTTCCAGGGCCGTCTCCGCTACTGGGATGCGACGGCTGAAATGCTATGATTGGGCTCAAGCCGTAATTCCTTCCTCGCAGGCCGATGGACGCCTGCCCGTCCCCTAACTTGATTGAACTGGTCCTCAGATGAAACCCGATCGCCAGCCACCTCCACCATCCGGACATGCTTCCTTCCACCGCAACCAACCGGATCGTCGCCTGCTTTTGACCGGCGTGACAGCAGCCGGCATTGGCAGTCTCCTTGCCGGAACTCCTCACGGCCTGGCACGGGACGATCGGGACCGATGGTCGGAGCCGAGACGTTATCCCGACCCCAGGGTGGTTTCGCTGGATCCACGATTTGACAGATATAGGCTGGGCAACAGCTCGGTACAGCGTCTTTATTTCAATCCCCGGGCGCTGTGGCATGAAGGGTGCGTCTGGAATTCCGTGGGACACTACCTTTTATTCAGCGATGTACCGGGTAATTCGCTTTACCGCTGGATTGAAGATGACGACCGGGTCACACTCTTCCAGAAACCAAGTGGACATGCCAACGGGAACACCTTCGATTATTCGGGACGCCTGTTGACCTGTCAGCATGGACCCCGGCGTGTCATCCGCCATGAACATGACGGCGCGATTCGTGTGATTGCGGATCGATTTGAGGGTAAAAGACTGAATTCACCGAACGACATAATCGTTCATCCGGAGGACCACTCGATCTGGTTTACCGATCCCGGTTATGGAATCAGAAAAAACTATACCGGTACCCCGGCGGAGCCGGAATTGCCAGAGTCGGTCTACCGGGTGGATGCTCAAACCGGAAAAATCAGCATGGTCACCGACGACATCGGCACCCCCAACGGACTCTGCTTTTCCCCTGATCGGAAAAAACTGTATATCGCCGACACCGGTGAAGGGGCCCACTCGATTCGGGTATGGGATGTCGACGGCCATCGCCTGCGAAACGGACGCGACTTTACCTCCATGAAAATGGACGGATTTGACAAGGCGGGCAAGGCGGACGGGATTCGCTGCGATACCCACGGCAACCTTTGGGCCAGCGCAGGCTGGGTCGGCGAAGGTTACGATGGGGTTCACATCTTCGCGCCAAACGGGGACCGGATTGGCCTGATCATCCTCCCGGAAGTCTGCGCCAACCTCTGTTTTGGCGGCGTAAAAAGAAACCGCCTGTTCATGGCGGCCAGCCAGAGCCTGTATGCCCTTTACACCGACGCCATCGGTGCCATTTGAATCCCGGGATCCAGTATGAAAATTGAACCCTTTGAGACGGAACAGTTTTTCGCCGAATACGAGTTTTCGTCACCCCACCTGTTGGCTTCCTCCGACTGCGAAACCATGTCCATCGCCGAACTGCTGGCCCTTGCCGGCTCACAACTGGAGGAACTGGGACAGCTGAAACTTGGCTACACCGAGTCGCAGGGCGACCCGCAGCTTCGGTCGCAGATTGCGGAGATGTACCCAGGAATCGAGGCCAATGAAATCGTGATCCTGACCTCTCCAGTCGAGGGGATCTACCTCGCCATGCACACCCTGCTCGAAGAAGATGACGAGGTCATTGCCTTGCGGCCTGCTTACGATGCACTCAGCAATGTTGCCCGGCACCTTTGTAAAAAAGTGATCCCCTGGAACCTCGTACCGGGCCCGGAAAAGTGGACACTTGACCTGGACCAGTTGGAATCACTGACGGGCCCTCAAACCAGGATGATTGTCGTCAACTTTCCCCACAACCCGACGGGGTTCCTTCCTACCCCCGAAGAGATGCAGCGTCTGACGGCGTTTGCCCGGGAAAGAAATATCTGGCTGTTCTGCGATGAGATCTACAGGGGGCTCGAATTTGGTCACACCATTCCCTCAGCTGCCGAGTGCCACGAACAATCGATCGTACTGGGGGGGCTTTCCAAGACCCATGGGCTACCCGGATTGCGGGCTGGCTGGCTGGTGATTCGGGACCCGAAAACGAGGGAGGAACTAATCAACTGGAAACATTACACAACGATCTGCCCGGCCGCACCGACAGAATTTCTCGCCAGCCAGGCGATTCGGGTCAGGGATCAACTGGCGGATCGCAGCCGGGACATCATTCGGCGGAATCTCGAAATCTGCGAAGCGTTTTTCCGCAGGTTTCGGGACTTTTTCAACTTTCGTCGGCCCGAGGCAGGTTCGGTAGCCTTTGTTGAATTGAACCTGCAAGCACTCGGTTTCCCTTCGGCCAGCGATTACTGCCATCACCTGGCGAGGAATCACGGAATCGTCCTGCTGCCCGGCCAATGCCTGGGGTATGAAGACCGCTTCATCCGGCTCGGCCTCGGACGCCGAAATTTTGAAAAATCCCTTTTGGCTTTCGAAAAGGTGTTGGAGCAAGGATGAATGGAACCTCGAAAGTTGTTTTCGGTTGGTGATTTCGCTCGCAAACGCCGGAAAAAACCGGGAAAACTCGTCTGCCCCCTTCCGGTCGCTTCTGCTATGCTTCCCGCGACACCTGCCCAAGGAGAATTCATCATGTCCGAGTCTTCGTCACAGAACGATAGTGGAAAACCGGAAAAAACCCCGGAAGAATTGCAAGAAATCGTCGCCGGTTGGGAACAGACCCTCGATGCGATTGAGCAAGAGCTCGAACAGAGCAGCGACCCGGAATCACCAGGCAACTGAATCCGGATTTCCGAAAATTTACCAAGCTGACTGCCGAATCTTCAACTCAGGTCCGGGATGAATCCGTACCCCCGGTCCCTTCTTCAATCGGCGGAAACGAGGCCGGGAAACATCGCGGATGAAATCCGCTTCCGGCCCACGGATTCCATTCTCCAGTCAATAACGCTTGCTGTCCGGTCGCTTGAGACGATCGCTCCCCCCGGATTTTCGGCCCATCCCCTCAAGATGCATCTTGCGCGATGAATCCCGTGCAATGAACCCAAAGCAATGAACCCCGCGCAAACTCCCTGAATGAGACACCATTCTCATTTGAGGATTTTTTTCCGGGGAAACCGCCAAGCTCACGAAAAAAAAGACGACCCAGGTTTTGGTCCACCGTTTGCTCTGCTTTGACGCAGCTTTTCCGATTTCACCTGCCTCGGTCCAATCCATCCAAAGGTAGGCGGAAAGCAGGGGCACCCAAAGCAATCAACGGCATTTTGCGCAAATCATTTGTCTCAAACTTCGCCGTTTGCCAGGACTGAACCTGGGTTCAAGCCAGGCAACCGGAAGCGGCCTTGAAAACTGGCAGGTACACTCTTTTCTCTTTTCCAACGGCGGTTCTCCCCATGATCATCCGCCATTCATCACCAGTTACCGACTTGGTTGACTTGGCGCTCCAGCACCGGGCAATTCACCACCCCTACCTGATTGCGATTGCCGAAGGAAACCTGCCGGACCCCCGGGCAGCCCTCACGGATTTTGCAATCCAGTACCAGGGTTACACAAGCTGGTTTCCGAGGTTTCTCCACTCCGTCATGGATAAACTGAGCGACACGCAACACCGCGAATTTTTTGAGGAAAACCTGAGGGAGGAGCAGGGACATCTCGACTCGGAAACCATTGCGCAACTCCAGCAAATGGGAATCCCGGAATCCTGGGTCCAGGAAGTGCCCCACCCCGTACTCTTTCGCCGGTTTCAAACAGCCCTCGGAATCCAGCACCAAAACCAACCACTCTCTGACGCCACACTGCAATGGCGAAACCATTTCCTGCAGCTGATTGAGCGGGGTTCCGCAGCTGCGGCAATCGGGGCGATGGGCCTGGCAACCGAAGCCATGGTCAAACACATCTACCGTTACATCCTGCGTGGCATTCAGCAGCAGACCGAACTTGCAAGAAGGGACTACGTCTTCTTTGAACTGCATTGCGAGGTTGATGACGAGCATGCAGACCTGATGTTGCGGGTCGCCAATGACCTGGTCCTTCAGGATTCGCTTGCGGACAACGACTCCCATCCGATTGACGATTTGCGGACAGGGATGCTTGCCGCGTTGGAACTGAGGAGCCGTTTCTGGGACGCCCTGCATGCCAGGGCTTTATCAACCAAGGGCGGAAAACAGGGCACATCGCTGGTCAAAAACAGCAATCAACCGGGAGGCAAATGAAATGGATACGGTCGATGAACCACGACAAATCTATGACTCGCAGACGCAACAGTGGAGCCGCGATCAGCCACTCCTGCTTTCCGACTATTCCGCTCGCCCCTTTTTGCTGGAACTGTGCGAACCGGTCAGCAGCACTGCCATCCTGGACCTGGGCTGTGGAGAAGGATACGTCGCCCGCGAACTGATGAAGCGGGGAGCAGCCAGCATACTCGGCATCGACCTCTCCGGGAAAATGATTGAGTTCGCCCGGGCCCGGCAGGACCTGCAGCCTTGCCCGGGACTGGCGTATGCCGTTTCCGATCTGCGTGACCTTGACCCGTCTGACACGAGCCTGATCGACGATGAACGGTTTGATCTCGCTATCGCGGTTTTCCTTTTCAATTACATGACCCTGGAAGAAACGGGACGAACGTTGCAAAAGATTTACCAGGCACTCAAACCGGGAGGAAGGCTGGTATTCGCCGTTCCCCATCCATCGCTCCCTTTTCTCAGCAAGGAGCCGTTCCCATTTCATTTCCGGAATTCCGGCGGTTACTTCAGCGGACGAGGCAACCGCTTCCCGGGGGAAATCTGGCGCAGGGACCGGGTGCCCGTTTCCGTGCAATGCGTATACAAAACCGTAGAAGATTATTTTCAGTGCCTCCAGCAGGCCGGTTTCAACCGGTTGCCTGACGTGCACGAACTGAAAATCACGGAACAACAAATTGCGTTGGACCCCGGGTTCTTCGGGCCGCTCAAGGACCTTCCCCTGCATCTCGCATTCCGAATCTTTAAATCATGATCCCCTCACCCATACTCAAATCGTTACGCTGGCAGGGAGGTGTCCCGGACAGAGACCAGGTAAGAATCGGGATCCCCCTGCATTTGCTGCAGGAATCCAGTCACCGGGCAACCAGGCGCTGTTGCAACAAGAGGGCACCGAACCTGGAGACAGGGGAAAGCTTGCTGAAACCGTGGGTGGATACCTGGAAGAACAGGCTGCTCGCTTCGCCCGGATTTGTGCTCCTGGCATCCGATGATCAGGCGGAGGACGAGGACCTGCGAAAGGTCTACGCGCGAGTCACCCGTTCCCTTGGGCACCTGAATTCACGCTACGGTGACTTCTTTGATGTCAGGGATCGCGGTCTTGATCACAGGAAGGCCTCCATCCCGGTTTCCAAGACCAATGCGGACACCGGGTTTCACACCGACAGTTCCGCGCGGGACTACTGTCCCCACGTTGTTGGACTGCTTTGCCTGCAACCGGCCGAACAGGGGGGAGAATCACTGCTGGCCAATGCAGCGGACCTGCATGCCTGGTTGCAGCGATACCATCCCGCCACCCTTCCGGCTCTCTGCAAGCCAATTCACCGGGACATTATCACACCCGACAACCAGACCCATCCGAAAGCCGTCCGCAACAATTCCTTCCCAATACTGAAATTCGATCAGCAAGGTTTGCATTTCCGCTACATGCGTTACTGGATCGTGACAGCCTATCAGAAACTGGGACTACCGCTCCCCAACGGACTGGGGGATGCGATGGATCATGTCGACCGCTTCCTCTCCGATTCCGGAAAGTGCTTTTCGACACACCTCCGCAGGGGAGAAATCCTGTTGGTAAACAACCGCTTTCTCTGCCACAGTCGAACTGCTTTTGTCGATTCACCTGAAGAATCAAAAAAAAGGAGGCTGGTGCGGACCTGGATTGACGATGTCAATCCTTCACCTCGGCAGGCATTGGTCAACAGACACACCAACGTCTGATTTGCGGTTCCTGCTGGCTTGACAGCGCCTCCCTGCCAACAGTCACTCCCCACCAGGCAATACCTGACATCTGACTCTCGTCGACAGAACAGGATTCCACCGCGAATTACCGGTCCTTTGATGGAACCGACAAAAGGCGGGAATTGGCAAAATATCCGCCTGTCGGGCCGGTACTCCAATCGCCTCAAAGGGCTTCAAAAGCTATTCTGAGGGTAAGCGAAAGCCCCAACCGGTCTCGCCTGTCCACCATCTTCAAACGGTATTGATTATGATGATTCGAAATTCTGTGAGCTGCATTCTTTTCCAGGGCCTCCTGATCATGGTGACCGGGCACGAGGTCAGCCAAGCACAAATAGCCCTGGCACCTGCAAAAATCGTCGCCATCCCATCACCCGAAACTGCAACAGAGACCTTCCATCTGCCCGAATCCGCCATGGCTTTTACCGAGGCATGGGGCACCGAACTTCCGGTTTCGATGGGAACCGGGCTCCGAACCGCAAAACCAATTTACGTTTCAGTCCAGGAAAAGGCCCCGCCCCAGTCGCAGGATGAAATCACGACCAAGGAATTCGTGATCAAGAACCGAAAGGCGGCCGAACTGTACGATCGCATCTCGAGGGTCGGAAAGCTGCTGAACGTGGAGCTACGACTCGATCCGGCCAGGAATTCAATCACCGCCAAAGGCGCTGCCAAGCACCTTTCCGGGATCAAAAGTATTCTGGCAACCCTCGACATCCCGGGCAAAGAAAAAGAAAATCCGGGAAGAGCAACCATCGAGCCGAAAAAAACGGCCCCACCCGTACAGCAAAACACGCCCATGCCCCAGGAGAGAATTCCCGGCCGCATGGGCAGGACTCCGGAAAAACCGCTCTCCAGTCAAGGTCCCATCGGCAAATACCAGATGTCTGCCGTGGGCAATAATATATTCCTGTTGGATACCACCACAGGCAACAGCTGGTTTCTGGATACCGGCGGTGATACCACGCGGTGGATTCCACTTCCACATCCGGAAAAGAACTAGGACACCGACGACTCGGAAAGGCATCCCTGCTTCAGGTAATTACTGTGGGAACAATTGACTCGCATCGTCCGGTCCTTCTGATTGCGGCAGTTACCAGCCAATTCGATGAGGCATTTGACTGGGGCCTCTCGAAGTCAGAACAAACCTGGGGACCGATTTGGCGGAGGAGCGACCTATTCGATTTTTCGGAGACCAGCTACTACGAAAAATCGATGGGAAAATCGCTGAAGAAACAGTTCTGGGCATTTGACCGCATGCCGGACCCCTCCGGACTGGCAGACTGGAAAAGGCTTTCCAACGAATGGGAAGAAGAATTTCGCCGCCAGTTTCCCTCACCGGTCGAACGCCCCATCAATATCGATCCGGGTTACATCACCGAGGCCAAGCTGGTGCTGGGAACGACCAAGGACCGCGACCACCGGATTTACCTTGAAAAAGGAATCTACGCCGAAGTCACACTTCACTTTAACCGGGGGGAATGGAAAACGAGATCCTGGACCTACCCCGATTACCAACGGGTTGACTTCCAGGAGTTCTTTACCGCATGCCGGGATGAATTGCGAACCCGTTACAAGTCGCAATCAGCGGCCAGGCTGACAGGTGAAGACATCCAATGAATTTCAGCCGCGAACAAATAGAAACCTGGATGCGACAGGCCATGGACCTGGCTGAAAAGGGACGTGGGCACGTCGAACCGAATCCACTCGTCGGCTGCCTGATCCTTGAAAAGGACCAGGTGATCGGGGCCGGCTGGCATGAAAAATTCGGCGACGCCCACGCAGAAGTCAATGCGATCAGGAACTGCAAGCGTTCGCCGATCGGGGGAACCGCCGTGGTTACCCTGGAACCCTGTTGTCACCACGGAAAGACGCCACCCTGTGTGCAGGCACTGATGGAAGCAGGTATCAGCAGGGTCTTTGTTGGCAGGGCTGACCCCAACCCGCGGGTCAGCGGGGGTGGTATCCAGCAACTGAAGAACGCCGGAATCCAGGTCGATTGCGGTTTCCTGGAGGCGGAAATTTCGTTGCAGATCGCCGGTTTCCTGAAATCCATACAGCAAAAAAAACCGTGGGTCATCGCCAAGTATGCAATGACCATGGACGGGAGAATCGCTACCCGTTCAGGTGACAGCCAGTGGATTTCCAACGAGTCGAGTCGCCGTCGGGTGCACCAGTTGCGGGGACAGGTGGACGGCATCCTGGTCGGCTCCCGTACCGTTATCCGTGACAATCCGACCCTGACGGCCCGTCCCACCGGACCGAGGCAACCCACTCGGATGGTCATGGACTCCCAGGCTTTGCTTCCCCTGGACTCCCATTTGCTGGAGACCGCGCGTGAAATCCCGGTACAGGTATTTTCCCACCAGGACGCCGACAGCCAAAAAATCAAAGCCATTCGCGATGCCGGGGCCGAAGTGCTGCAGACGGAACTGGGTCCGGGAGAGCGGATTGACTGGATCCTGAGAGAAATGGGACAGCGGCAAATGAGCTACCTGCTTGTGGAGGGGGGGGGTGGACTGCTGGGCGAGTTCTTCCAGGCTGGGGAGATCGACGAAGTCCAATGCTATGTTGCCCCCCGGATTGTCGGGAACGGCATCAGCCCTGCAAACTTTGCCGGGCCTGATAACATGTCGGACAGCCTGGACTTCCAACTTCACGAGGTCGAACAACTGGATGATAACCTGCTGATGCGGTGCGTTTCTCCTTCATCTCTCAGGTTCGGTGAAAAACCGGGGCCCTGACCCCTTGAAAATCATTCCCTTCCTGACCCTTTCTGCCTGTACCCCAGATCCCCGGACCCACTCATGCTGCCCAGTTATCAAGAGATCAATTGCCAGGAACCCGACCTTGAATCCCTCGCCGAAATCTATGCGCAGTTGGAGGAGGATCTATCAAATCCTGAAACGGATCCCCGCGAAGTGATCCGTGCGTGGGACGTTCTGCGGCGTGAGACAGCCACCTGGCAGAACCTCGTGGAACTGCGTTTCAACCAGGACACTCGAAACAGGGACTTCATCGCCGCGCAAGAACGATGCGATGAAATCAGCCCCCGACTCACCGAATTGGACATCCGGATCAAGAGACTGATTCTCGAAGGTCCGCACCGTGAAGCGATCAGGTCATGGCTGGGAAACCAGGTGTTTGCCATCTGGAACTCGGAAGCTCTCTCCTTTACGGCGAAAATCAAAGAGGACCTGGTCGATGAATCAAAATTGGCTGCGGATTACAACGCCCTGCTCTCTGCTGCCGAAATGAAATTTGAGGGAGAAGTCTACAACCATGAAGGCATCGACCAGTTCCGTTTTGCAGCCGATCGTGATCAACGCTACCAGTCGATCCGGAAAAAGTGGCAGTGGTTTGCCGAGCATTCCGGCGAACTGAACGATCTTTTTGACAGACTGGTCCGGACACGCCATAAAATGGCACGCACCCTCGGATTTGAAAACTACCTGGAAATGGGCTATTTGCGCCGCTGCCGCGTCGATTATGACACATCCGACGTCGCGGGTTATCGTCGTCAGGTCCGGGATCACGTTGTCCCCTTTTGCCGGGAATTAATCGAGAAAAAACGGAATGCACTGGACCTCAAGCAGGTTCACTTCTGGGATGAATCCGTGCATGGAAGCCAGGGAAACCCGCGACCGCGGGGGGACTGCGCCTGGATGATGGAACAGGCAAAAAAAATGTTTTTCTCTCTGTCTGAGGAACTGGGACAGTTTTTCGAGATGATGACTGACAGGCAACTGCTGGACCTTGTGAACCGCGAAGGAAAGGGGGGCGGTGGTTTTTGCACTGATTTTCCAAAGCATGGCCTTCCGTTCATTTTCGCCAACTTCAACTCAACGGCTGATGACGTTCGTGTATTCACCCATGAAGTGGGACACGCTTTTCAGGGGTACAGCAGTCGCTGCCAGGAAGTTTACGACTACGTCTGGCCAACCTACGAATCCTGTGAAATCCATTCCATGGGACTGGAATTCATGACCTTTCCCCAGATGGAACGTTTCTTTGGAGACCAGGCCCCCAGGTTCTGCAGGGAGCATGTCATCGATTCCTTCCTGTTTTTTCCATACGGTGTGGCGGTAGACCACTTCCAGCACCTGGTTTACCAAAACCCGGACGCTTCACCAGTGGAGCGAATGGAGATGTGGAAGGAAATGGAAAGCACCTATCTCCCCTGGAGGGACTACGGTGATTTGCCGCACCTGGTACAGGGAGGGCGTTGGCAGCTGCAGCGGCATATCTTCATGTACCCTCTTTACTACATCGATTACACGTTGGCACTCAGCTGCGCCCTGCAACTCTGGCAAAAAAGTTGCGAGGCGTTTGAAACGACGTTGGAGTCATACCACCAGCTTTGCCGCATGGGTGGCAGGCTCCCCTTCCGTGAATTGACGGCATCGGCCAACCTGCAAAGTCCTTTCGAGGAGGGAGCCCTGGCCCAGGCAGTCGAATTTGCCAGAGGTTACCTGGACCGGTGAAGGCTGGTAAACCTGAGCAGGGGTCACAGCCTTTTTCCTGATTGCCAACTGAATAGCAGCTTCCCTTAAAAACCCCCGGTACCCATTGATGAAGCCCCTTGTATGAGGGTCCAGTTGCTGAAGATGAGGAAATCGCAGACTGCGGGCAGGGTGGGCAACCGGGGACCACACGCCATCACCCGAAATACTCGCGGAAACCGACTGGATCGAGCTGGACACCCTTGCAGGAGATCACGCGCGTTGGTGGACACTGCCCCTTGATGGCCTGCCATCCCTGGAAACCAGCCAGGGCATCTGCATTCGGTGCCAGACGGACGGACCGCAGTCCGAATGGATCATGGATGCTGATCGGGACGTCTCCACCGAAGAAGCGCAGCTCTTCAGCTCGACCGACAGCGGGAACCGTTGGAACATCTCGACCAACGGTGAAAACCTCCGGTTTTACCTGTTCGGCAAGACGATGACTGCCAATTAACCCCTCCGAGGCCAGCTCAAATGCAAACCCAGAAAGCAAACCGTCCAAAAGGAGGAACCCTGATCGAAGTCATCGTGGCTGCATTGGTAACCGGATTGTTGCTGGTTCCTGCCCTGAAACTGCTTGGCTATACAGCCAACTCCTACACGAATCAGTCGATACGTGACCGGGCCTCCCTGCTGGCCCATGAATTGATGGTTGAAATATTGTCAAAAAAATTTGAGGAGCAAAGCAACCTTCCCCTGGGTCCTGACGGCGGAGAAACCCATCGAGTGGATTTTGACGATGTCGATGATTACCACAGATTGACCGAACAACCTCCCACCGGCCCGGACGGCATTCCCCGGTCCGACCTGGCCCGTTTTCAGCGAACCACAACGGTCGACTATTTTCAGCCAGGTTCTTCCTCTCCACCGGTGGAACCAACCCGTTACAAGCAAATCACCATCCAGGTTTCATTCGCAGGAACCCTCGTCAGCACGCACCAGGCCATTCGCTCGAAACGGGGCCTGACGACCACCACTGTGGAAGGGGAAAATTCCAGTCTGTTCCGGGTTCGTACCCGTCTTCAACTGGAAAACGGGAATGAGGAAGTCCAGGCAAACGCACCGCTGTTGAATTTCATTCCGGAAGAGGCCCAATGAACATCTACCGTCAACGCGCAGGCTCGTCCTATTTCGTGGTCATGGCGGTGGCAGCAGTGGCCACAATGACAGCCCTGACAGCCCTGACGATCAGTTCTGCCAGCCGCCAGAAAAGTGAGCTGGAGGCTGACTTCGCAGAGGTCAATTTCAGCCTTCGGTCTGCCCTTGAGACGGCACTGGAATCCATTCAGTCCGAGGCAAACTGGCGTGCCAGTTTTTCCGGCAACCATTCTCGGGACACTGCCGTCGAATTCCGCCTGGGCAATACGGAACTGCAATGGTTCCTCGATGATCCGATCGACGGGTCGATTTCGAATAACCGGCTGGACCCTGTACGCATTTTCACCGCAGCCCGGTCGGGAGCCTGCCAGCGTACCGTCTCCACCACGGCCTTCCCCCGGGGTGTTGCCTTGGATGCCTTGCGTTCCCCCGTCCACGCAACAGGAGAAATCTCGCTGGGCAGCCCGGTGATCGCTGCCGGGGGTCCGCTGTCCGCAGATGGCACGATTCGGGGCAACAACCACTCCATCCTTGGAAGCCTGGAGGCGAGCTCCCAATCCGGTTTCAGTAATGTCTACCATTCCTTTTTCAAATTGGATGGCAGGAAGGAATTCCCCTCGGAACAGATCTTTGAGGCGTTGACTTCAATGGCAACCCGGGTGGACTTTGATTCTCTTGAACAGGACAACCAGATCCAGGACCAGATCATCTCACATGAGCGACCGCCGTCAGGGACCGGAAAGGGAAACAGAAACGGGATCTACCTGCTTGAGGTTCCGCCCGCGACGACCCTGGTCATCAGAAACTCCAGGATCAAGGGCACTCTGCTGGTCCGCTTGCTGGGGCACAACTCCAGGTTGAAAATCCAGGATGGCGTCTGTTGGAAACCGCTCAAAAACAAGTTCCCTGCCTTGGTGGTCAAAAGCGAAACGGACAGCCGCAATATCATCCAAATTCAATGCGGCGGCCTGTTTGCGGATCCTGTCACCGGAACCCGGTACCCGGCAAGCCTGAGCGGTGTTTTTCATGTCATCCGCCCCGAGGGGGCAACGTCGAAAACACGGCTTTCCGCGACTCAACCGATTCGCGGCTCCCTGCTGATCGAAGGGGATGTCCGGGTAACCGGCCGAAGCATTTTTTCCAGTGATCCGGATTTACTGAGCTCACCTCCCATCGGTTACCAACGGTCATTGGATTCGGAAACCGCACTGCAAAATCCGGATTTCGAGCAGGGGATCGCACCCTGGTACACCCTGTCCGCGAATTTCCGGGGCGGCGGTACGCGGTTATTGCGGACCGCTGCCTCAGAAGACAGCGGCAACTGCCTCCAGGTAACCGGACGTTTCAGCCGCCGAGCAGGGATCCGTCAGGAGATTTCCGGACAACTGGTCAATGGCAGCCCACTTCGGGGCTCGTACTCCGCGCGGATGGCAGATCGAGAGGAAAACCTCATGGTGACCGTGCGACTGACCAACTCGGAGGGAATCTCGACCGAGTTCAGCTCACAGCAGTCGGTCTCCACTTCGTGGCAGACAAACCAGTTCCAAGTCACCCCGACCTGGTCCGGAACGCTGAAAGCCGCCGAGCTGCTGATCCACACCAGCAGCTCTCGCCAGGATTTCTGGGTCGATGATGTCTCCGCCATCCCGGTCACACCGGAAACCCCCCAGGTTCGATCACTGGACCTGTTCCCGGTTTTCCGTCTCGAATAACGGACAGTAACCTGAGGGCGGGTGAGGTGTCTTTCTATCCCCGGCAGCCGAGCGCTGACATGATTTCATCGGTTTTCTGGTAAGCCTCGGTTACCCACTCAACAATCCTCTCCGGTTCCGGGGAGTACTCGAGCTCGATACTGACGGTACGATCGAACCCGGTGTCCCGGATAGCACCCAGGTAATCCTGTATCGGCGTCACTCCCCTTCCCGGCGGCAAATCACCGTGGACTTTTCCATCACAGTCGGACAGGTGGACATGACCAATCATTCCCGCCAGCCGTGATACTTCAGCAGGATCGATTTTCATCAGGTGCAGGTGTGAAATATCACAGTTGGCCTTGACGGTTTCCGGCATCCCCACCTCTTCAACAAAGCGGACCATCG
This sequence comes from Planctomycetota bacterium, assembly GCA_036336715.1. GTDB lineage: Bacteria > Planctomycetota > Planctomycetia > Pirellulales > Pirellulaceae > JABAAE01. Next base: position 9,982 of record JAYZFP010000087.1, on the reverse strand, counting down.
TCTCCACATCATTGATCAGCGACAACCGGAAAGGTTCCAGCTCCAAAGCGATTTCCAACCCCAGCGAGCTGGCGTACTCCCCCAGAATCCTGCAGTTGGCAACACCTGTTTTCCATTGCTCTGCAGGAGGAATGACTTCTTGGTTCCAGATGTATTCCCCGATCACCAGCAGCAGGTTGTCGCACTGGAAAGCCTTGCACAGGTCGAGAAACTTCCTGCATCGTTCGAGGTGAAAACGCTGAACGGAAGGATTGAAATCAATCAGCCCAACGGCAACACAACAGATACTCTTGATGGGAAGATCCAGGTCGCCACAGGTCCCACGGATCAGATCAATTTCCTGCTGGTCGATATCAAGTGGATCGGTAAAAATATCGACCGTGTCAAACCCGATGGCTTTCGTCTGCTCCAGCCCAAAGCGGGTACCTTTGCCAGCCTGCGCGAACGCGGAATTGATCAGCCCCAGTTTCATGTTGCTTATCCTGATTAAAAAGAAATCCGGGAAACGTCACCCCCGGGCCGTCTGGAACAGGGGAATGGCCTGCTCCACCACCGATTCATCAATAAAAGCGACGACGATGTCACCGGCTTGCAGTCTATCACCTGCTTCGGGAACCCGCGAGTATCTGTCCCGCATCAGGGCAGCAATCAGACAGGGATCCGGCAGCGGCAGGTCCGCCAGGTTCTTGGCAATCGCCTCGCTGTCGGGCTCAACCTCCAACTCGTAAATCCCGATGCGACCGTTGGGCATCAGGTAGCGGGAGATAATATTCTTTTCGTTGAGCAGGCCGAGTACCTGCTTTGCCATCACCTGCCGCTCACTGACGGCATAATCGATCCCGATCTTTTCCATGATATTGGCATAGTCAGGACGCCCCACTACGGAAAGGACTTTTCCGGCTCCCAGCTCCTTGGCTTCCACACCCGCCATGATGTTGCTTTCATCATCACCGGTACAGGTCACGAAAAAGTCGGCGTCCGAAACCCGTTCCTCTTCCATGACAGCCTTGAGCGTGGCGTCACAGTGCAGGATGGTGGTGCGGGAAAGGGAATTGGAAAGCCACTCGCACCGCTCTGCACTGGATTCCATCAAGACCACCGAAAAATGGTCAGATTCCAGCATTCCGGCAAGGTGGTACCCCGTCTCACCGCCTCCGGCAATCAGTACGAATTGCCGATGTCCATTCTTCTTCTGGAATACGGGCTTGATCTTTTCGATATCCTCGGGCTTACCAACGATGTCCAGCCGATCGTTTTTCTGCAGCTTGTCATTTGCGGTGGCAACCCAGGTCCTTTCCTCCCGCGAAATGGAACCGATGCGTATACTGCTTGGCAGACTCAGTTCCTTGAGCGACTTTCCGTCCACGCTGGGTTCGGAGACTTCGATTTCCTGGATCTCGATATCGCCGGTGGCAAAATGTTCGACGATCGCCGAACTCCGACTTCGAATTTCCCTCGCCAATTCCATGGCAGTCAACTGTTCCAGGCTGAGAAATCGGTCAATTCGGAAATGCCGCTGGTAGTCAAAGGTCGAGAGGTCGTGGTAAACCGGGGAATACACTCTCGCGACACAACGGTGCGCCCCCATCTGCTTGGCAATGCTGGCAGCGATCATGTTGACTTCATCGTCACCTGTCACCGCAATGCAGATGTCACAGGAATTTGCATTGGCCTGGAAAAGAACCGAAGACTGCGAAGCCGAACCGGTGATGCAACGCACATCCAGCGACTCGTCAATCTTGCGAACGCAGTCTGCATCAGCATCCACAACGGTTACGCTGTGCCCATGGTGGCACAGCAATTCTGAAATCGCGGTACCCACGGTACCGGCACCCAGGACGACGATCTTCATGAGAAAAATTTCGTACAGGCCGAAAAAACAAACGGGTTGCTAAAGCCCAAGACCGACAACCCAGATTACGATAAATATGATTGCCATGAAGATGACAATCCAGAGGGCCGATTTGTAGGCGTTGGTGAGAATCGGAATCAGTTCCTCATGGCGGGTTGCACCGTAAACCAGGCTGATGCAGACAATCAGAGGAATCGCATACCACCATCGTCCGGCAGAAAGCGTTCCCAGCAACCATGGAAGTTGGGCAAACAACTCGGGGCAAGTCTCAGACAAACCATTCATGTTCAGGCTTCCTCCGCACCGGTTTCCGCATCACTGCCCGGTCCTTCCGTTTTTTTCTTTTCGTCTTCCGAGGGCAGTACGGGCCCCGCAAAAGCGTCATAAATCGCCAGCACATTCAACAGGCCGGCCACGATGGTGTACAGGGTCCCGATTTCAAAGCCGTGACCGGTTTCAGATGTCCACATCGCCAGCACATCCATTTCATCAATATGGATTTCTCCATCGGGCGGGGCATAAAGCCCATCCAGGAGCGGATCGTCGACCCGACTCAATTCCTCCGCAGGAATGACCTGGTATTCTTTTGCGTAGCCCTCCGGAAACCGTCGCGCGGTAATCATGAACGGCTCGCCTCCGTCGCGAACCTTGAAGTTCTGCACGATAGCGGGGAGAGCCGGCAGCCCCACACCCAACTGGGGAATCGCCTGCCAGCGGTAATCATTCGGCCGCCAGGAAGCATAGACCACGTGACCGTGTCCGAGGATCATACCGATAAAGAATGTCCCCAGAATGCAGATCATGAACAGCGCCCCTTTTCGGTAACGCCCCTGGTAGAGATGTCCTGCCCCGGGCCAGAGCCATGCCAACAGAGCCGCGAGAACAGGTTCCCGCAAATCGACTTCTATTTTCTCGGGCGTTGTATTCGGGTCGCCGGTACTCATGCAATGATCCATCCGATATGGCCATGCCATGCAGTCGGTCACCGGTCGATTCGAGACCGGGCGGAAGCAAATAGCACAAACTGGCCAGCCAATGTAGAATCCAATACTTTAATGGAAAATGCCCTTGATTCACAGATCGCCTCATCGAACCCGGAGAATCGATCAGGGTGAATTCCGTGGGGTCCGACTTTCCGGGAAAAAGACACATTTCCCAGGAGAATCGCCTGAAAAAAACCTCGAAAAAACCCCTGAAAAACCCTGAAAAAATCCCGAATAATCGCCCGGCATTCACAACCTGATCCGCCCGATGTCCCACCGCTTTTTTGTCAACCACTCCGTCGAACCGAATGTCGAGTTTGAACTTGACCCGGGCGAATGCCATCACCTGCTGAACGTGATGAGAGCACAGACCGGCGACGCAATCGAGTTGTTTGACGGATCGGGAATGCAGTTCGCGGCAAGGATCGAGACCATCTCTCGGAAACGGGTTACGGTCATTGCGGACCCGGGTGTCGAGGTGAACCGCGAGATTGATTTTGAGATGGTGGTGGGGATACCACTGCCCAAGAGCGATCGGCAAAAATTCCTGGTGGAAAAATGCACCGAAATCGGGGTCACGCGGTTGCTGCTGCTGGAAACAGCCCGCAGTAGTGTCAAAATCGCGGACCGGACCATCACCAAACTGGAACGGCTGGTTGTTGAAGCGTCCAAACAATGCGGTAGAAACCGCTTGCTGCAAATTGAAGGACCGAAGTCGCTGATCGACGTGATTCAGGACCCTGAATTCAAAAAAGACTACTGCAGGAAATTCGCCCATACTGCGCCAATGACGCGGACGGCGCCTGACGCCCACAGAAAATCAAACGCGGGGAGTTCGAACCACTGCGTGCTGATCGGGCCGGAGGGAGGGTTTGATCCGGAAGAAGTCCGAAGGTGCCAGGAACACGACTGGGAACCGCTCTCCCTCGGAAAGGCGACACTCCGTATGGAAACCGCTGCCGTGGTGGCGGCAACCCTGCTGTCGCGAAACCCGGCAGGATGAGCACGTTACCGGTTCCATGGAACGCGTCCCGGTTTTCAGAACCCCTCGGGCGGTACGCCACCGCTATTCGGCGGAAGCGGCTTCCCTTTTCGAATCGGACTTCGCCTTGGAGAGCTTGTAGTCAATGGCATCCACCAGGGCCAGCCAACTCGCCTCGATGATATTCTCACTGACGCCAATGGTTCTCCAGACACCTTCGTTGTCCGCTGACTCGATATTGACCCGAATCCGGGCGGCGGTACCCGCAGCCGAATTGACCACCCGCACCTTGTAATCCACGAGCCGCATCTGCTGCAACTCGGGATAAAAATCCAGCAATGCCTTCCGCATCGCATTGTCGAGTGCATTCACCGGCCCGTCCCCTTCGGCTACCTCGTGGCAGAGGTCGTTCTGGATTTTCAATTTGACCGTGGCCTCGGTCACCAGTTCAAACTCGGCCTTTGCGGCCGCTGGAAGCGTTCCCACCTCAACATGAAATTTGAGCCTTTCGAAAAAAGGGCGATACACTCCCGAGCATTTCTGCACCAACAGGTCAAAAGATGCCTCGGCCGCCTCGAACTGGTAACCGATATTTTCCAACCGGACCACTTCGGCAAGAATTTTCTCCATCAACTCCCGGTCGTCCTGGATCTCGTGCTCCCGGGTCAGGGCCTGGATATTGGAACGTCCCGACAGCTCGCTGACCAGGATGCGCCGTTCATTCCCGACTTTTTCAGGATCGATATGTTCGTAGCTGGCCGCGGCCCGGTTGACGGCATGGACATGCATGCCACCCTTGTGGGCAAAAGCACTCTGCCCCACAAATGGCTGCCCGTTCCGGAGGTTCATGTTGGCCGTTTCGTAGACAAAACGGGACAACTCGGTAAGGGACTCCAATCCCTGGCCGGACAACAACTGGTACCCCTGCTTTTTCACACCGAGGTTGGCAAGGATAGAAATCAGATCAGCGTTACCGCAACGCTCTCCGATGCCATTAATCGTGCCCTGCACATGGGTGCATCCCGCCTCAACCGCGAACAGCGTATTGGCCACGCCGAGGTCACAATCGTTGTGACAGTGAATCCCGAGTTCACAGTCAAATCCTTTCAAAGCCTCCCGGGCCTCTCCCACGATCCGGGAGATCTCGTTGGGCATCGTTCCGCCGTTGGTATCACAGAACACAACCGTCGTCGCTCCCGCTCCTGCAGCGGACACAATGGTTTTTGCAGCGTAATCGGGGTTGGCTTTCCACCCGTCAAAGAAATGCTCAGCGTCGTAGATGACCTCACGGCCCTCCTGGTGCATCAGCGACAGGCTGTCAGAAATCATTTCCAGGTTTTCCTCGAGAGACACCCTGAGAACATCCGTCACATGAAAATCCCAGGTCTTGCCAACGATGGTGACCCCGGGTGCCCCGGACGCCAGCAACGCCACCATGCCCGGATCCTCGGCAGCCCGAATCCCCTTCCGCCGGGTCATTCCGAAAGCGCAGATACGGGAATTTTTCAGATCCGACTCCCGGATACGTTCAAAGAACTCGGCATCCTTTTCATTACTGAGTGGATAGCCTCCCTCGATATAATCGACGCCTACAGCATCCAGACGTTTTGTGATCTGCAATTTGTCCTGCAGGGAAAAACTGACGCCTTCACCCTGGGCACCATCCCGGAGGGTCGTGTCGTAAATCTTGACTGTTGTCACGGTTCTGCCATAGTTCCTTGGAAGTGAATCCCCCAAGATACACTTTGATTTGCACCTTTTCGGAGATTTTCCCCGTTACTTTCCCGATATTTCCAAGGTGTTTCCTGATGGTAACGAATCCGACAACACCGATTCCTTGGGGCGCCTTGTACCGCACAAAGGGGCATGCGAAAAAGGTTTTGTCCGCCGGGAGAAATCCCTCCGCTGCGGAAAGGCCCAACGGGCGGCCAACCATTGATGATAAGATCAACAGAGCCTGCGAACTCGTGCACAATCCTGAAGAATCGATGCAATCCCCTTCCCCCCGAAGCAACTTTCCAACAGCCTCCAGCCTTTTTGGAAACTGGCAGCGTCTCGGACACCTGTTGCTCCTGAGCCTCCCGGCAATTCTGGCCTCCAGGGCCAACAGCCAGGAAATCGACTTTGCCCATGATGTGGTCCCCATCCTCAAGCGGCATTGCACCGGCTGTCACACCAATGGCACCTACAAGGGGGGACTTTCCATGGACCACCGGGATTCCCTGCTCAGATCCGGAGTCGTGAAAAAAGGGGAACCGGACAAGAGTGAATTGATCCTGCGAATCACCAGCAAGGACGAGGACGAACGCATGCCCCAGGAAGGCCCCCGCCTCTCCAGGAAGGAAATTGCAACCCTGGAAAAGTGGATTGCCGGGGGCGTTTCCTGGGAAACCGGTTTCACCTTCCGCAAACAGACCTGGCGTGCTCCCATCCTGCCTCGCAAACCGGAAATCCCGGCCAAGGCCGGTCATCCGGTCGATTATCTGGTGGGCAGCTACTTGAAGCAACGGAATCAAACCTGGCCGGACCCTATCGACGACGCACTCTTTTTACGAAAAGTATCACTGGACCTCGTCGGCCTGCTTCCCTCCGCGGAACTGGAGTCCGCCTTCCTGGCGGACCAGTCACCCGACCGCCGGCTGAACCTGGTCCGGAAGGTCCTGGCCAACCAACGCAACTACGCCGATCACTGGCTTACCTTCTGGAATGACCACCTCCGTAATGATTACGTCGGGACGGGCTATATCGACGGCGGACGCAAACAGATCACCGGCTGGCTGTACCGGTCGTTATTCGATAACAAACCCTACAACGAGTTTGCCAGCGAATTGATTGCTCCGACCGCGGAATCGGAGGGGTTCATCCGGGGGATCAAATGGCGGGGAAACGTTAACGCCAGCCAGGTACGTGAGCTGCAATTCGCCCAGAGTGTTGCCCAGGTGTTCCTGGGTGAAAACCTGAAATGCGCTTCCTGCCATGACAGCTTTATCAATGACTGGAAGCTGACCGATGCCTACGGGATGGCCGCCATCATCGCCGACAAACCACTGGAAATGTACCGCTGTGACAAACCGACAGGCGAGATTGCGAGGATCAAATTCCTGTGGCCTGAACTTGGCGATATTGAAGCTTCGGGAAGCCGTTCAGAACGACTCAAGCAGACAGCCCACCTGATTACCCGTAAGGAAAACGGACGATTTGCCAGAACCATCGTCAACCGAATCTGGAAGAAAATGATGGGGCGGGGACTGGTGGAGCCTGTCGACGTGATGGGAAATCGTCCCTGGAACGAGGACCTGCTCGATTTCCTGGCCAGCGACCTGGTGGAAAATGGTTACGACCTCAAGAAGACAATGGAACGGATTGCCAGTTCACGGATTTACCAGTCACGCAGTATCCCGTTCCGCGAGGTGCCCGGGGACGATTTCACCTTCCGGGGCCCCATGACAAGACGCCTGACCGCAGAACAGTTTCTGGATGGAGTCTGGCAACTGACGGGCACAGTCCCCAAGGCCAAAAAGGGGCCAATCCCCGATTTGCAGAATCAGAGTCCACCAACCAGGAGCGACGCAAAGGCTCCCGCATCCGGCTGGATATGGAACCGGAAAGATTCCCAGAATGCGGCCGGAAATGAATCCGTCACCTTCGAAGGAAAAATTGAATTTCCAACACGGCCGGAATCTGCCTGGATCGTCATCACCTGTGACAATGAATACACCCTGTTTGTCAACAAGCGGAAAATCAGGAATGACTCCAACTGGAATACGGTCGAACTGCTGGACATCAGGCAGTGGGCACGAAAGGGCAGTAATGAGATCCGGATCATCGCCAAAAACCACACCGAGGCGGCCAATCCGGCGGGGCTTTACATGTCCTGTTTTGCCGATGGAGAATCCGTACCCCTGATGCTCGAGGTTCGTGAGGGAAAAAAGGTCCGGTCGGCCGAGCGTGTCGATCATCCGGAGATCTGGACCACCGCTCGAAAAGAGATTGTCGGCCAGGAAAACCGGGCCCGGAAAAACAGAGCCCCCATCCGACTGCGTGCCGGCCTGGTGGTTTCTGACTCCCTGATGAGAAGCCTCGGTCGTCCCAATCGGGAACAGATTGTTACCACACGTGATGACCAGCTTTCCACGCTTCAGGCTTTGGACTTGAGCAACGGAGAAACATTCGCGAATATCCTGAAAGCGGGGGCGGGTCGACTGCTGGCCCAATCTCCCGAACCAGCCCCCCTGATCAGGAGCCTGTTTTCACAGGGACTCTCGAGGAAACCAACCCGGGAAGAATTTCGAATTCTGAAAAACATATTGACCGATCAACCTACCCAGGAAACGGTGGCCGACCTTTTATGGACCATCGTGATGTTGCCGGAGTTCCAGCATGTCAGATAACGTATCCCAATCATCCAGAACCGGGGAACAAAAAGCCCGAAGAGAGTTTCTCAAGGCGACCGCAGCAGCGACTGCAACAACGCTCGCCATGGGAGAACCGGTTGTCGCGGCCAACCCGGGACAACATCCCTTTCAGGCAATCGCGCCCAAGGCTGACACCTGCATCCTGCTGTGGATGGCAGGTGGAATGGCTGCACCTGACACGTTCAATCCCAAGAGGTACGTTCCCTTCGATGTGGGTGTACCGGTCGAAAAAGTGATCAGCACTTTCCCGGCGATCGATACGGTCGTGGACAACATCAAAATCACCCAGGGCCCGGAAAACATTGCCCAGGTGATGGATCGCGGAACCCTGATTCGTACTCATTTCCAACCGGACCTCGGCCATATCCTGCATTCGAGGCACCAGTACCATTGGCACACCGGGTACGTGCCGCCACAAACAGTCGCAGCGCCCCACATTGGTGCCTGGATGTCACGTGTCCTGGGGCCCAGAAATCCGGCCATCCCGGCCTTCATTGATATCGGTCAACGGCTGGAAGGTGTGGGAGAAAAAGAAGAGCTCAAGGCATTTCATACGGGTGGCTTCCTTGGTTCCGAGTACGGCCCTTTCCTGCTCCCCTACCCCGCGAATGCCATCCAGAGTGTCAAACCGCCAAAGGGGATGACCCCCGCCAGATTCGAAAAACGCCACCGGTATTTCCGGGAGCTGGTCCGGCAAAGCCCTGCCGGGGAACTGGCCAGCGATTATCACCAGCAGTCCATGATCCGGTCCATGGAGAATGCCTATCGACTTTTGAGCAGCAAGGATCGCCAGGCATTTGACCTGACCCTGGAACCGAAAGAGTCCTACCAGAAATACGACACCGGCCGGTTTGGCCTGGGCTGTCTCCTGGCAAGACGTCTCACCGAGGCAGGCGCCCGCTTTATTGAGGTCACCACCGAATACGTCCCTTTTGTAAGCTGGGACACCCATGAAAACGGCCACACGACGGTCGCCCGCATGAAAAAGGAAATTGATCGGCCCATTGCCCAGCTGATTCTCGACCTCGAAGAACGGGGCCTGCTGGATCGTACACTGGTGGTTTTGGCCAGTGAATTCAGCCGGGACATGATGATTGAGGGTGTTCCGGGAAGCAAGGCCCGTGACCAATCTCGCGCCAAAACCGACGTGTTGAAAGAGATGAAACATTATGGACAGCACCGACATTTCACCGGCTCCAGTTCGGTGCTGATGTTTGGTGGCGGCATCAAGAAGGGACACCTTTACGGGGAAACCGCCGACGAACGGCCCCTGATGATCACTCGCAACCCGATCTCGGTACCCGACCTCCATGCCACCATTTTTCATGCCATGGGCATTCAACCGGACACCGCAATGAATATCGAAGACCGTCCGTTCTACGTGACCAAGGATGGCAAAGGAAAACCCCACCTGGACCTGTTCGCCTGATCGCTGAACCCCTGATCGCAACGTACCGAACTGGAGAGAATCTGCCTGAACCAATGACCTTTCTCGGTATGTTGGCGCCAGTTTTTCCGGGGATCCCCTGTCCGGCCAAAACTGAAATGGACTCCACAACCGATTTTTGATAGCTGTTGGTTCACCAGGACACGCGAAACCAGGGTCTCCGGACAGGCTCGGGCCCGTGTCACTTTCGATCCATGGGGAAACCAGCAGTTGCAACCACCTCCCGGAGAAAGGTCAAACGAAAAAGCCCGCGGGAGTGGGGACGCGGAGGATGCCTTTCGCGATCTGCAAATCCCCTCAAGA